>JALYUM010000185.1 GCA_030853745.1 Pseudomonadota bacterium
GGCCGCAACCGTGCCGAAAGCCATGCCCGCGCGCGCTGGCGCAGCGGCGCGCACGGCCGGGCAACCTGGCGCGCCGTCAGGCACCGCCAGCTACCAGCTGCAAATCAAACCGTGGGGCAATGTGTACGTGGATGGCGTCGAACGTGGCGTCAGCCCGCCCATGAAGCGCCTGACGCTGACGCCGGGTCGGCATACGGTCCGGATCACGCATCCACATTACCGCGACAGCATCCTTGAATTCGAGAGCGCGCAGACTACCAGCAATGGCAAAATCATTGTCGATTTCAACCAGGAACAGCAATAACAGCAAGCTTTGCTGGTCCTGTCGGCCTGTATGACGTCTGCTTAAAACGAATACACCAGCGTCACCGACGTCTGGGTATCGGTGTTCTTCTTGTCCACCGGCACATTGGTATCGCTGCGCGCACTGAACGCCGCTTTCATCTGCATCGTGTCGTTGATTTTCGTGGACAGCGACGACTCTGCCATCGAGTGCACATTCGACGTGCCCCGCTCTACGCTGACTGTCTGCGCGAACTTGGCGTTGTCGCTGAGTTGCCAGCGCAGTGCCGCCGCGCCGTGGACGGTGACGCCTTTTTCACCGTCGCCGGCTGCGCGCAGGCCATTGAAATAGCCCGGGCCAATTTCCACGTCGAGCGCCTTGTCGTCCGATTTGTACCACTGCGCACTGTGCCCGACGGCCAGCGTGGTGAAGCGGGTGTAGGCACCGAACCTGTCATCGACATGCGAGCCATACACGAACAGCTTGCTGCCATCTTTGACCAGCTTGAGCGCCGACCTGGCCGAGACGGCGTAGCGTTCGGCCGCGCGTTCGCGCTGGCGGCTGCCGTCCGCCTCGGTGACTTCGTCTTCCTTGAAATAGCCGGCAAACGTGTAGCGGTTGCTGAAGCTTTCCAGTTCTTGCTGGGCATCGAGCTTGCCGGTGATGGACGTGCCGGCCGTGTTGCCCGACGTGCTGATGGCGCCCAGTTCGGCCGATGTCGACCAGGTGCCTTGCGGGATGACTTTCAAGGGGCCGCTGGGCACGTCGCCGCGCAGCCAGGTCGATTCGGGGACGGGAGAGAAATCGTCGGCGCTGGCAGCGCCGTGGACACTGGCGAGCACCAGTGCGGAGAATACAAAAAATTTCATCGGTATTGACCAGAAATGCCGGAATGGACCCGTATTGTAGTCCAGACTGTTAAATATCTAAGCGCCGATCGTGACAAACTTGAACAAAAACAGCGCGGCAATCACCCATACCACCGGCGCCACCTGACGCGCGCGGCCGGTCGCCAGCTTCAGTGCAGCATACGTAATGAAGCCAAACGCGATGCCTTCGGCAATCGAGTACGTGAACGGAATCACCAGCGCGGTGATGGCCGCGGGGATGCTCTCAGTGGTGTCGTCCCACTCGATGTCGCCGAGCTCGCGCAGCATCAGGCAGGCCACGAACAGCAACGCCGGTGCGGTGGCATATGCGGGCACCACGGCGGCCAGGGGCGCAATGAACAGGCTGGCCAGGAACAAGACCGCAACCGTCACTGCCGTCAGGCCGGTGCGGCCACCGGCCTGCACGCCGGCCGCGCTTTCGATGTAGGCGGTCGTGCTCGACGTGCCCAGCATCGAGCCGGCCAGGATGGCGCCGCTGTCGGCCAGCAGCGCCTTGTTCAGGCGGTCCATCTTGCCTTCGACCAGCAGGCCGGCGCGGCTGGCCACGCCCATCAGCGTGCCGGTGGCGTCGAACAGCTCGACCAGGAAAAACACCAGCACCACATGCAGGATGCCGCCTGAAAAAGCGCCGCGCAGATCGAGTTGCATGAAGGTGGGCGCCAGCGACGGCGGCAGGGAAAACACGCCGTTGAAATGGTTGCCGCCAAAGAAAAAGCTGGCCACCGTGACGGCCAGGATGCCGATCAAAATCGCGCCGCGCACGCGCAGCTTGTCGAGCGTGACGACCAGCAGGAAGCCGGCAATGGCCATCAGTGCCGGCGGCGCGTGCAGGTCGCCGGCGCTGACCATGGTGTTCTTGTTGGCCACCACCAGTCCCGCGCCTTTCAACGCCACCAGCGCCAGAAACAGGCCGATGCCCACCGTGATCGCCGTGCGCAGCGACGGCGGAATGCCATTCACGATCACCGCGCGCAGGCCGCACAGCGTGATCAGGATAAACAGGCAGCCGGAAATGAACACCGCGCCCAGCGCCTGCTGCCAAGGAATGCCCATGCCCAGTACCACGGCAAAGGCAAAATACGCGTTCAGGCCCATGCCGGGCGCCATCCCGATCGGATAATTGGCGTACAGCCCCATGATCGCGCTGCCGAGCGCCGCCACCAGGCACGTGGCGACAAACACGGCTTCCTGCGGCATGCCGGCCGCGGCCAGGATGGTGGGATTGACGAACAGGATGTACGCCATGGTCAGGAAGGTGGTCAGGCCGGCCAGCAATTCGGTGCGGACATCGGTGCCGTGTGCGTTTAATTGAAACTGGCGCTGGAAATAAGTGGAAAGCATGGGCTCACAGGGCTGAATGGATGACATGGAGAATAACATTCTTGTTACCATGGCGACCCGTCCTCCTTCCCTGTCTGCCGCGCCATGCCTAAAAGTAAACCACCCGTCCCGCGCAAATCGCACGTCAACGCCGAACCGGATATCGATGTTCTGGCCCAGGCACTGGCCGACCTGGCGTTGGCAGCGCTGAATGGCGGCACGGCCAATATCGACGAGATGAACCGGTCGCTGCGCCAGGCCCTGCGCAAGAAGCAGGACGAAGTGCTGTACGGCGCCATCGAACTGGCGCGCTTCACCGATCCCGACGCGTGCCGCCTGTTACGCGGCGCCATCGAAGAATCGAGCGCCACGTTCCAGGTGCGCAAGGAAGGTACGCCCGAGCGGGAAATCGACGCGTTCATGGTGCCGCTGTTCGTGCGCAGCCAGGGTGGCCTGGCCGAAGCGGAAGGTTTCCAGGATGACGCCGCGTTTGCCGCACTGGTGGACAGTTTTACCGGCGCCGGCCTGGAGAGCACGTCGGCCAAAGTGGTGCTGATGCGCCATGCCTACGATCTCGACGAAATCGACCGCATCGCGTTCGGCGACCTGCACGACATGCTGCGCGAAGCCGCCAGTTCGATCCTGGATAAAAAAATCGGCGCCACGCCGGCCCTCGAGCGCAGCATGCACGGCTGGACCGCGCGCAATTTTGCACCGGACGACGCCGCGATGGAACTGCGTTTCCTGCTGGGCTTTTCGCTGAAGCGTGCCGATGACCCGTTTTACCAGGCGCCTGCCGATGAAGCCGGTGCCGACGCCTTCTTCGAACAGCGCATGGTCCGCTACCAGGCCTGGACTGCCAGCGCCGCGCCGCTGGTGGCGCGCTGCCTGGCCAGCGACCCGGCCCGCCTGAGCATCGATTTCCTGTACCAGGATCTGTTTTACGGTGCCAAGGAACAGGGCGCCGCCGAACTGGCCATGCTGGCCACGCTGCGCGATGTCGATGCAGCGCTGGCCGAGCACGGCCACGCTGCAGAGGCGGTGGCGGCGGTCGCGGCGCCAGTCGACGCCGGCGACGCCATCGTGCTGCGCATCTGCTTGTTCGTCGGCGATACGTCGTTCGCGACCATCGACAAGGACGTCGACCTGTCGGCCGATCTGTCCGCCGACATGGACGAACTGTGCGATGCGCTGGCCGGCCTCGGCTTTGCCAGCCTGGCAATTGCCGATGGGTTCAACGACGACGGCAGCCCGGTCGACGCGGTGCCGGCCAACAATTGACAAGCGCCGGTCCCGCGCATACATTGACGGCATGAAAACGACCGCTGACGGCGCTTCGCGCATGCGCCAGAAATCCCCAGTCAGGCAGACTGTTTCATGCGGCACGCTGGTGGTCAATCCGGCGGGCCAGTTGTTGCTGTGCCACGTCACGCACACGGCGCACTGGGACATTCCGAAAGGGATGCAGGACCCCGGTGAAACCACACTGGAAGCGGCAGTGCGCGAGCTGCGCGAGGAAGCCGGCGCCGCGTTTCCGCTCGACCGTTTCATCGACCTGGGCGGCTTCGAATACCGTCGCGACAAGCGCCTGCACCTGTATCGCGTCGAGGCTGGCGCCGACCTGGTGACACTTGAAACGCTGGTGTGCACCAGTTTTTTTCCGCACCATATCACTGGCGTGCCCACGCCGGAAACCGACGGCTTTCGCTGGGCGAACCGGGACGAAGTCGCCCGCCTGTGCTGGCCGCGCATGGCGGCATTGCTGGGCACGATCGACTGGTGAGCCGGCCGGCAATCCAGCCCGCAATCCAGCCCGTCGGCCAACGGGCAACCCAGCGAATCGTGCAGCCGCTACTGCGCTCCACGCCTGCGCCGCCAGCGCTATCATCGGCCTTCACCAGGAGGTCGCGATGAACCCTTTCAATCTTGACGTTGCTACTATCATGGGCGGCTTGTATGGCGACGGCATCATTGCCTGCCAGGGCGCTTTTACGCGCGCATGGGTGGGCCAGCTGGGCCAGGACGTTGCCACGCTGTTTGCCGAAGCCCAGGCCCAGCCGGGCGGCGTGCTCCCACGCGGGCCGCAGCGCTACTACGTTGAAATTCATCCCGAACGCCTGCGCGGCCTGGCCGACATTCTATTGCACCCGTGGTTCGATGCGGTGTGCAGCGCCGTGCTGGGGCCGGATTATCGGGTGGTAGAAGTGGGCTTCGATGTGCCGGGCCCGGGCGCGCAGCTGCAGCCCTGGCACCGCGATTTTCCGGCGCCTGCTGCCACGTCGATCGGGCGCCGGCTCGATTCGCTGGCATTCAATCTCACCACGGTGGATGTCACCGGGCAGATGGGTCCGCTGGAAATTGCCCCTGGCACGCAATGGGACGAATTCGCAACGGGCGACGGCGAAGCGGCGATGTTTCCCGATCAGGCGCTGTGGCCGCGTTACGCCGCGCGCGCCCAGCGCAAGCTGCCGCAGATGGGCGACATGTCGGCACGCTCGGCCCTCACTGTACATCGCGGCACGGCCAATGTGTCCAGTGTCGCGCGACCGGTGCTGGTGGTCGGGGTCGATGCGCCGGGCGCCGCTAATGCTGCCAGGCACGATCTGCAACTGACCCATGCCGCCTGCGCTGCCTTGCCGACCAACGTACTGCGCCACCTGCATTACAGACTGGTGGCGCAGCTCGAGCCGATCGTGCAGGCCCACACAATCGAAGGATTGCGCATGGGCGCGCATAGCTAATACTCTGGTGCAGTTTTTCCGTGGCATGGCCCCCGTGCATGCGTCAAAAAGTATCGAACCATAACAATCCAGTATCAGAAACACCCGGTGGATGGTGATACATTTCAGCAGTGGGGCCGCTGTGCACCACATCCATAAAAAACACAAAAATACTGGAGACACCACCATGAAACGTATCGTCGTCAGCGCGTTATGCGTTGGGCTTGCCTGCGCCAGCAGCGCAGTCCTGGCCGCCACCGATCTCGTCATCGCCACCGTCAACAACGGCCACATGATCGAGATGCAAAAGCTGGGCAAATTCTTCGAGCAGGCCAACCCGGACATCAAGCTCAAATGGGTGACGCTGGAAGAGGGCGTGCTGCGCCAGCGCATGACGACGGACATTGCCACCAAGGGCGGTCAGTTCGACCTGATGACCATCGGCATTTACGAAACCCCGATCTGGGCCAAGCGCGGCTGGCTGCTGCCGGTCAAGCCCGATGCCGCCTACGATATCGACGACCTGCTGCCGACAATCCGCGATGGGCTGTCGCAGAATGGCGTCCTGTACGCGGCGCCGTTTTATGGCGAAAGCTCGATGATCATGTATCGCAGCGACCTCGTCAAAAAAGCCGGCATGACGCTGGGCGACCGGCCCAGCTGGACCCACTTGCGCGACGTGGCGGCAAAAATTCATGATCCAAGCCATGGCGTGTATGGCATCTGCCTGCGCGGCAAGCCTGGCTGGGGCGACAATATGGCACTGATCACGACCATGGCCAACTCGTACGGCGGCCAGCTGTTCGACATGAAATGGCAGCCGCAGTTCACCAGCAAGCCGTGGAAAGAGGCGGTGACGATGTATGTCGACCTGCTTAAGAACTACGGTCCGCCAGGCTCGTCGTCGAACAGTTTCAATGAAGTGCTGGCGATGTTCAACGAAGGCAAATGCGGCATCTGGATCGACGCTACCATTGCCGCTTCCTTTGTCACCGACCCGAAACAGAGCAAGGTGGCCGACAAGGTCGCGTTTGCCCAGGCGCCGGTGGGCACCACCGAGCGTGGCGCCAACTGGTTGTGGGCGTGGGCACTGGCCATTCCGGCCAGTTCGAAGCATCCCGATGCGGCCCAGAAGTTCATCAACTGGTCGACCTCGAAAGCGTATGTGCAACTGGTGGCGAAAGAAACCAGCTGGGCCAATGTGCCCACCGGCACCCGCAAGTCGACCTACGCCAATCCCGAGTTCATGAAGGCCGCCAGGTTTGCCGCTGCCGAAAGCCAGGCGCTTGCCACCAGCAACACGAAACAGAATACCTTGCTGCCGTCGCCGTACGTCGGCGTGCAGTACGCGGCGATCCCCGAATTCCAGTCGATCGGCGTGGCGGCGGGGCAGCAGATCACGTCGGCACTGCTGGGCAAAGTGACGGTGGACCAGGCGCTGGCTGCCGCGCAGCTGTCGGCCGATCGATCCATGCGCAAGGGCGGCTACTACAAATAAGCGCGGACCACTCCCATGAACCGCGCCTTGCCACGCTCCTTGCTGGCACCGGCGGTGGCGGCCATTGCCGCCATCTCCATCGTGCCGCTGCTGATCACGCTGTATTACGCGTTCGTCGAATTCAGCCTGCTGACACCGGGCACCCATGCTTTCCAGGGGCTCGGGAATTTTTACTTCTTTTTCAGCGACGGCGCCTTTTTGCCGGCGCTGCAAAATACCTTTGTCCTGTTGTTCTCGGTGATGCTGATCACGGTGCTGTGCGGCGGCGCACTCGCGCTGCTGATCAACGACGCGTTTCCCGGCCGCGCCGTGGTGCGCGTGCTGTTGATCTCGCCGTTTCTGGTGATGCCGGCAGTGAACGCGCTGATGTGGAAAAACATGCTGCTCAATCCCATTTACGGCATGTTCGCCCAGATCAGCCTGGCGCTGGGCCTGGCGCCGGTGGACTGGTTGTCGCAGTATCCGCTGCTGTCGATCATCATGATGGTGTCGTGGCAGTGGCTGCCGTTTGCCTGCCTCATCTTCATGACCTCGCTGCAGTCGATGGACCGCGAGCAACTCGAGGCAGCCGGAATGGATGGCGCCAATTACGGCCAGAAGCTGCGCTACCTGTACATTCCGCATTTGTGGCGCGCGGTGTCGGTGGTGCTGATGATCGAGATGATCTTCCTGTTGTCGATTTTTGCCGAAATTTTCACCACCACCGGGGGCGGGCCTGGTTTCGAGACCACCACCATCACGTTCATGATTTACCAGCAGGCGCTGCAATCGTACGACGTTGGCGCCGCCTCGGCCGGCGCACTGTTTGCCGTACTGCTGGCCAATATCGCCGCCTTCTTCCTGATGCGTGTCATCGGTAAGAACCTGGTCAAATAGGAGACTGCCATGAACCGGGCCACTGTTTTATCTGTCCGCACCGCCAGCGCGTGGTGCTGTGCGCTGGTGTTGTTCTTTCCCATCTTCTGGCTGGGGCTGATGGCGTTCAAAACCGAGGCGCAGGCCATCGCCACGCCACCGCTGCTGTTCTTCGCACCGACACTGCAGAGTTTTCGCGACGTCATGGCGCGCGACCATTACGTTGGCTACGCGGTCAATTCGCTGATCACCAGCGTGCTGTCGACAGCGATCGGGCTGGCCATCGCCATTCCTGCCGCCTACTCGATGGCATTTTTTCCGGGGCGGGGCACCGTCGGCCTGCTGAAATTCATGCTCAGTTCGCGCTACATGCCGGGCGTGGGTGCGCTGATGCCCATTTATATCTGCTACCAGTACGCTGGTTTGCTCGACAGCCGCGTGGGCCTGACATTGATGTTCATGCTCATGAACTTGCCCATCATGATCTGGCTGCTGTACACCAGCCTGCGCGAACTGCCGCGCGAAATTCTCGAAGCGGCGCGCATGGACGGCGCCACGGTGTTTCACGAATTTCGCTACATCGTGCTGCCGCTGGCGGTGGGCGGGATCGCGTCCACTGCGCTGGTGTGCATGGTGTGGGCGTGGAACGAATCGTTCTGGTCGCTGAACCTGGGCGCGTCCAATGCCGGCACGCTGGCCTGGCTGATCGCCTCGTATTCCAGTCCGGAAGGCCTGTTCTGGGCCAAGTTGTCGGCCGCGTCCCTGATGGCGATCGCGCCGATCATGGCGCTTGGCTGGTTTTGCCAGAAACAACTGGTGCAGGGCATGACGTTTGGCGCTGTCAAATAACGCGTAATAAAAACAGGAAAGCACATGGCCTACTTGCAGCTCAACCAGCTAGAAAAATTCTTCGGCGCCCACCATGCCATCAAGGGCGTCGACCTGGCCATCGACAAGGGCGAGTTCGTCGTCTTTGTGGGCCCCTCCGGCTGCGGCAAATCGACGCTGCTGCGCCTGATCGCCGGCCTGGAAACCATTGACAAGGGTAGCCTGCACCTCGACGGGCGCGACATCACGTCACTGCCGTCGTCGCAACGCGATCTGGCAATGGTGTTCCAGTCATACGCCCTGTATCCGCACATGACCGTATTCGAAAACATGTCGTTCGCATTGAAACTGGCAGGCGTCGACCGCGCCACCATCCGCGCCAAGGTGCACAAGGCCGCAGAAATTCTCGACCTGGGCACGTATCTGGAACGCACGCCAAAAGACTTGTCGGGCGGACAGCGCCAGCGCGTTGCCATCGGGCGCGCCATCGTGCGCGACCCGAAAGTGTTCCTGTTCGACGAGCCGCTGTCGAACCTCGACGCTGCCCTGCGCGTGCAAACCCGCATCGAAATTGCCCGTCTGCACCGCGAACTGGGCGCCACCACCATTTACGTGACGCACGATCAGGTTGAAGCGATGACGCTGGCGGACCGCGTGGTAGTGCTGCGCGACGGCCACATCGAGCAGCACGGTGCACCGTTGTCGCTGTACGACCGGCCGGCAAACCGCTTCGTGGCGCAGTTCATCGGTACGCCCAGCATGAACGTGGTGGCGGCAGCGAGCCTGCCGCAACTGGCGAACGGTGCCGGCACCGACGGGTTTGTCGGCATCCGCCCCGAACACGTGCATCTCGATGCGCACCGGGGCAGCCTGGAGGCCACCGTCGACATCGTCGAATCGCTGGGCGTCGAAACGCTGATCTACGCCCGGCTCGACAACAATGTGCAGATTGTCTCGCGCGGGAGCGCACGCACGCGCATGCAGCCGGGCGAGCGCGCGTGGCTGTCGTTCGACCCGGGCGCAGTGCACCATTTCGACAGTGCAGGGAGAGCGACATGATCGCCCTGAACCAGGCCGCACTGGCCAGCTTGCCGCCCGGCGTACCCGGCCCCACGTATGCGCGGGAAAAAGTCGCCCGCAGCATGGTCCACATTGGCGTCGGTGGCTTTTTCCGCGCCCACCAGGCCGTGTACCTGGACCGCCTGCTGCACTTGCCCGGCAATGCCGCGTGGGGCTACGTCGGCGTCGGCCTGCTGCCCCACGATGCAGCCATGCGCGACGCGATGGCCGCCCAGGACTGCCTGTACACAGTCATCGAGCGCAGCGCAGCGGGCGAGGCGCCCAGGGTCATCGGCGCCTTGCTGGAATTTCTGTACGCGCCGGACGACCCCGAGGTCGTGCTGGAGCAAATGGCTGACGCCGGGACTTACATTGTGGCGCTGACCATCACCGAGGGCGGCTATTACGTCAACCAGGGCACCGGGGAATTCGACGCCACGCATCCCGATATCGTGCACGACCTGGCTCACCCGCACGTTCCCCGCGGCGCATTCGGCTACCTGGCCGAGGCACTGGCGCGGCGCCGCGCGCGCGGTCTGGCGCCCTTTACCATCATGTCCTGCGATAACCTGCAACATAACGGCGACGTCGCGCGCGCGATGCTGCTGGCGTTTATCACGCTGCGCGATGCTGGCCTGGCCGACTGGCTGGCCCGGCACGGCGCGTTCCCGAACAGCATGGTCGACCGCATCACGCCGGCCACCACCGATGCACACCGCGCACTGCTGCGCGATCGCTTTGGTCTGGAGGACCGGTGGCCGGTCATCACCGAACCGTTCATGCAGTGGGTGATCGAGGACCGTTTCCCGGACGGCCGCCCGGCCTGGGAGCTGGCAGGCGTCCAGATGACGGACGATGTGCTGCCGTACGAGAAAATGAAGCTGCGGCTGCTGAACGCCGGCCACCAGGCCATCTGCTACCTTGGCATGCTGTTTGGCTACACCAGCGCCGACGAAGCCATGGCCGACCCGGACATCCTGGCACTGCTGACGCGGCTGATGGCCACCGAAGTCGCGCCGCTGCTGACGCCACCCGCGGGCATCGACCTGGCGCAGTACCAGCGCTCGGTGATCGAGCGCTTTGCCAACCCGGCCATGCGCGACCAGCTGGCCCGCATCGGCACCGAGGGTTCGGCGCGCATCCCGAAGTTTGTGCTGCCGTCGGTGCGCGAGCAACTGGCACGGGGCGGTCCCATTTCATTGCTGTGTTTTACGGTCGCGTGCTGGCTGCGCTACCTGAACGGCAGCGCCGACAATGGCGCTGCCATGCTGCTCAACGACCCGTACGCGGAGCGGCTGCAGGCCCACGCGCTGCAAGGGGGGCCGGATGCCAGCGCATTGCTGTCGCTGCGAGAATTTTTCGGCGAGCTGCCCGATCAGCCCCGTTTCGTGGCCGGGGTCGGCGATGCGCTCGAACGCCTCTATCGCATGTGCGCGCGTGGCGCGCTCGAACAGGTGCTCGCTGCCACGGAGCCAGGCCATGTACCTGGGAATTGACCTCGGCACGTCGGAAGTCAAAGTGCTGCTGATGGATGCAGCGCAGCACATCGTCGCCAGTGCGCATGCGCCGTTGACCGTCGCGCGTCCGCAGCCGCACTGGGCGGAGCAGGACCCGGCCGACTGGTGGCACGCCGCATGTGCGTGCATCGACGCCATCGCGCACAGCCACCCGCATGCAGTGGCCGCGCTGCGTGGCATCGGGCTGTCCGGCCAGATGCATGGCCTGGTCCTGCTGGATGCAGCAGGCGGTGTATTGCGCCCCGCCATCCTGTGGAACGATACCCGGGCCGGTGCGGAATGTGCCGAACTGGACCGGCGCGTGCCGTCACTCGGCGCGATCACCGGCAACCTGGCCATGCCGGGTTTCTGTGCCCCGAAGCTGCTGTGGGTTGCACAGTACGAACCGCAACTGTTCCAGCGTGTTGCCATGGTGCTGTTACCAAAGGACTATCTGCGCTACCGCTTGACGGGCGAATACATTACCGACATGTCCGACGCCTCCGGCACGCTGTGGCTCGACGTTGCGCAGCGCGACTGGTCCGATGTGTTGCTTGACGCCTGCGCCATCGGCCGTGGCCAGGTGCCCCGGCTGGTGGAGGGCTGCGCACCCGGCGGGATGCTGGACGCAGCACTGGCGCGGGAGTGGGGGATCGCCGGACCGGTCGTCGTTGCCGGCGGCGCCGGTGACAATGCCGCCAGCGCGGTCGGCATGGGCGTGGTGGCGCCGGGCGACGCGTTTCTGTCGCTGGGAACATCCGGCGTGCTGTTCGCAGCCAGCGCCGCTTGCCGGCCCTGTCCGGCGCAGGGTGTGCACACATTCTGTCATGCGCTGCCCGGCCAGTGGCACCAGATGGGCGTGATGCTGTCGGCCGCGAGTTGCCTGCGCTGGGCTGCCGGCGTGCTGGGCGCTGCCGATGAAGCGGCCTTGCTGGAGGAGATTGCCGGCGCGGGCAGCGCGGTGCGGCATCAGGCGCCCTTGTTTCTGCCGTACCTGTCGGGCGAACGGACGCCGCACAACGATCCGCGCGCCAGCGGCGCCTGGGTGGGTCTGCGCCACGACACCAACCGGGCACACATGGGATACGCGGTACTGGAAGGGGTGGCATTCGGACTGCGCGATTGTGCGCTGGCGCTGCAGGCAGCGGGCGCCACGATCCGGGTAGCAGCGCTGGTGGGCGGCGGCAGCCAGAGCGCGTACTGGGCGCGGCTGCTGGCCAGCGCGCTCGACTTGCCGTTGACGCTGAACGACGGCGCGCAGGTAGGCGCCGCACTTGGCGCGGCCCGGCTGGCATTGCTGGCGGCCGAGCCGCAGATGACGGTGGCCCAGGTATGCGGCGCGCCACCGGTACGGGAAACCGTCGCGCCCGATCCTGCGTGGCAGGCGCCACTGCTGGCGCGCCACGCCCGTTTTCGTCAACTGTACCGGCAACTGCAACCCGTGTTTCACGCAGTCGACTGAGGAAAAGCAAATGGCGCCGAAGAGCATGCAACGGGCACTTGAAATGGAGCACGCCAGCCTGCGCGATCCGCGCCATGGCTTCGAGCCCGACGGCACCTACGGCTTCATCCGCTATCTGGAGCACGGCATCCCCAGCGCCCTGGTGCGCTGGCACTATCACGACGAATACGAACTGCACCTCATCTGCGCCAGCAGCGGCAAGGTGTTTGTCGGCGATTACATTGGCCAGTTCGGGCCCGGCCACCTGGTGCTCACCGGGCCGCGCGTACCGCACAACTGGGTGTCGCTCGATACGCCGCCCGGCGGCATTGCGCTGCGCGACATGGTGATCCAGTTCAGCCACGCGCCGCTGGCGCACCTGGCGGCCGCCATTCCGGAGGTCAAATCGCTGTTGCCGCTGCTGCAGCGCGCCACCCACGGCATCGAGTTTTTCCACCTCAGCGACATGGCGCTGCAACGTTTTACCCGCATCCGCAATAGCAGCGGCCTGGTGCGCTTCATTGAATTTCTGTTGTTGCTGAACGAGCTTGCGGCCAGTGGCGCTTACCAGTTGCTGTCGACCGTACCGATGCAGGCGTCCGACGACGACGACGCGCTGGCGCGCATTAACGCTGCCGTCAATTTCATTGTGCAGAATTTGAGCAGCCAGCTGTCGATGCGCGACCTGGCCGAACAGCTGAATATGTCCGAGCGGATGTTTACGCGTTTTTTTCGCAGCGCTACCGGCAACAGTTTTACCGATTTTGTCAGCCGCCTGCGAATCAACCGGGCGTGCCAGCTGTTGATGGAAACCGAACGGTATGTGACAAATATCTGCTATGACGCCGGTTTTAACAATGTAGCCAATTTCAACCGGCGCTTCCTGGCGTTCAAGGGCATGACGCCGAAGCAGTTCCGCCAGCAAGCGGCGGGCCGCTTCGGCGCCTGAAGTCTGACGCATGACGCTTGACGCCTGACGCGTTACCCCTGACGCCCCGGACCTCGGACGCGGGATGCCCGGCGTCAGATGCCGTTCTGTGATTTCTCTTCGATACTTTCTGCCAGCGCCTGCGCCGATGCGTCGTCGGCAAGCTGACCGATCTTGCGGCTGCTGTCAGACTGCTGGTCGAGGCTGACCTCTTCAGCGATGTCGAAGCGGCCGTCTTCACTGGTGCTGTCGCGGTCCGCTGGCAGCAGATTTTCGGACCGCGGGTTAGGCTGCGCGTCCGCTTGCGGGGCGGTCTCATCAACGGCGGGGTTTTCTTTGTTCATGGCGTGCTCCTGAAAAGTCGATTGTCCGGTGATTATGGCGCGCAGAGCGCGCATTCTGGCGCACGGCTGACCGGTACGCATCGTTAATATTTACGCAAGTCAATGGTGTGCAGGCTGTCAATTATTTGGAGTACTGTTCATATCAATCGCGCTGGTCAATCGCGCCACCGCGACCTACCAACTTCATCAGGAGATCGATCATGCAACATACTCTCGTAGCCGTTTTCGACAACCGCAGCGATGCCCAACAGGCAATGGATGAACTGCTCGCATCGAGCTTCAGCAGCACCAATGTCCGTCTGTCGCACGCCGACCCGACTGGCCACACCGACAGCCAGACCGGCGCCGCAACCTTGCAGTCTTCCAGCCATGACGACGAGTCGATCGGCACCAGCATCAAGAATTTTTTCAGTGACATTTTCGGCAGCGACGACAGCGTCAACGCACAGCATTACGAAAGCGCCGTGACGCGCGGCCACCATGTGCTGACCATCGGTCCTGTCAGCGAGCCGGAAGTTGAACGCGCGGCCGATATCGTCGAGCGCTTCGGCCCGATCGACATCGATGAGGACAGCACCAACGATATGCAAGGTACGGCCGCCGGCGGTCTCGGGAGCGATCAGATCATGCGCCGCGACAGCGTCAGCACCAGCACCAGCGCCAGCGCCAGCCAGCAAGGGTCGCAGTCACTGTCGTTCCAGAACGACGATCGCCAGCCTTTCCAGCAGGGCAACCTGAACGACCCGGTCCCGATGGGCGGCACTTACCAGGAACCATCGGGTGGCAACAGCAACCTGAGTCATCCGGGCGGCCAGACGCTCTCCTCAAGCACTGCCGGCATGAGCATGCAGGACGGCACGCAGGGCGGCGCATTCCAGCGCAACGATCTCGGCAGCAGTGGCGGCATTAGCGGCGGTAGCGGCATGAACAGTGGCAGCGGTATCGGCAGCAACGTCGGCAGCAGCGCTGCAGGCACGACAGCGGCGCAGGAAACCAGGCGTCCTGGCATGCGCGTGTTCCCGCGCGATGCCGGCGACCTGAACGACACCGACCGCGCTAACCGCAATCACTGGAGCAGTACCTATGGCCAGGATGGCGGCACGTACGACGACTACGCACCGGCCTACAGCTATGGTTCGTCGCTGGCATCGGACGAAAAATTCCGTGGCCGCTCGTGGGACGATGCCGAATCCGATATCCGCAGCGATTGGGAAAGCCGCAATGCCGGCAGCACATCGACGTGGGACAAAATGAAGGCCGCCGTTCGCCACGGCTGGGAACGCATCACGTCATAAAGCCTGCTCGGGCATGCTGATGCGATTGCGCCCGAGATGTTTGGCGCGATACAGTGCGGCGTCGGCGGTAGCGACCAGTTCGCTGGCGCAGTGTTCCTCCGACGCCAGCGCGGTTGCTGCGCCGATGCTCACCGTCACGCGGCGCAGCACAATTTGTCCAAACGGCCGCAACGGATCATGACGGCCGTGGCCGTTCTGGCTGGCCACCGTGCCGGGTAGCTGCAGCCGCTCCACCCGGTGCCGGATGCGCTCGGCCACGATGGCGGCGCCGGACAGTGACTGGTTCGGCAAGATCACCGCGAATTCCTCCCCACCATACCGCGCCACCAGATCGTTGGCGCGCATCTCGCTCGACACCGCATCGGCAATGTGCTTCAGGCATTCGTCACCGCCAAGGTGACCGTTTGCGTCGTTGTACGCCTTGAAATTGTCGACATCGACCATCAGCAGTGACAACGGCTGCTGGGCGCGCATGGCGCGGGTCCATTCTGCGTGCAGCGTATCGTCGAAGCAGCGCCGGTTGGCAAGGCCGGTCAGGCCATCGCGGGTGGCAAGTTGTTCCAGCGCGACCTGCGCCTGTTTTTCTTCAGTCAGATCGCGCAGCGTTTCCACCACCGCGCTGAGGCGCCCATGCTTATCGAATACAGGACTGGCGTCGGCTGCCAGATAGCGCTTGCGCCCGGTGCGCGGCATGTCGCACCAGCTCTCGGCCGTCAGGTGGGCACTGGCAGCGCCGGCATTGTGGCGGGCAAACAGCGTATCGGGCTCATTGCCGGAATGCTCCAGCATGATATCGGCCAGGGTAGGGCGCCGCGCTTCGTAAAAGCAGCGCCAGTGGTCGGTGGTGCCGATCATCTCGTTGGCCGATACTCCGGTCAGGCGCTCGCAGGCCTGGTTCCAGAGAATCACCCGCGACGACGGGTCCAGTACAAAAATCGGTACCGCAAGCGTTTCCATCATCTGGTGGGCAAACGCGCGGTCGAGACCGCCTTCAATATCAATTTGGCGGCTGGGGCTCGTCATGTTCATCCTCTGGGGGCGTGGCGGCTGGAAAGAAATTGATTTGGAACAAGAGCGATTTTGCGCCGCGTCAGTAAAAATCCATTTGATCTAGCACAAAGATGCAGGTCCGGACCCGCATTTCAGGTCGTGTCGCGCAGCAGCAGGATGGCGCCTTCGAGCGCACGCATGCGGTCCTCCACATGCGCCTGCTCGCCGTTACGCAGGCACGCGCCCAGGCGCTGCCACTCGGTATCGAGTGTCAGCATGCACTGCTGGGTGTTGCGTTGTTGCGCCTCGCGCGCATCGTTGACGAAAGCAATTTCCGCCGTCAGCCGCGCCAGCTGGTCTTCGGCGGCCAGCAGGCGATGCAGCAAAGCGTGGAATGCCCAGCCCAGACCCGTCAGCCACAGCACCACCACGGCAATCCCGGTATGTGGCCCGATGTGCGGCGCCGTGGCCAGTACAAACACGGGGGCGGTCAGCAGTGCCGTGGTCACGATGGGAACGATGGACACCGTTGGCACGATCGACAGCCAGGAGACAATGCGGATGGATGGCATGGCAGACTTTCTGAAGAAGATTTGCTTGCTTTCTGTCAAAAACATTAGCCTCACGTTTCCTTCGAGAATTGTTGCTTGTCAACCTGGCGGTGCACGACGGTTGGTCTTCCGCACTTCCTTGTTACCGAACAATAAAAGTGGCGCCAGAGTGTTGCGCCTCGGTGCACGGTATAATCGAAGGTTGACGAAGAGGCTTTAGCGTGACTTACAGCATCAAAGAAATCTTTTATACCTTGCAGGGCGAGGGCGCCCACGCCGGGCGGCCTGCCGTGTTTTGCCGGTTTTCCGGCTGTAATCTGTGGACCGGACGCGAGCAAGACCGGGCCACGGCCACCTGCCAGTTCTGCGATACCGATTTTGTCGGCACCGACGGCGAGCGCGGCGGCAAGTTCCGCGACGCGCAGACGCTGGCCGCAGAGATCGACAGCCTGTGGCCAGCATCTTATCCAGCCAGCAAATATGTGGTGTTCACTGGCGGCGAACCGCTGCTGCAACTCGATACAGCGCTGATCGACGCAATGCACGCGGTCGGGTTCATGATTGCCATCGAAACCAATGGCACGTTGCCGGTGCCAGCTGGCGTCGACTGGATTTGTGTCAGCCCGAAAGTCGGTGCAACGCTGGTGGTGCATAAGGGCGATGAAATCAAGGTCGTGATTCCGCAGGCCGGACAGGACATTACCGACTATCAGCAACTCGACTTTGCCAACTATTTTGTCCAGCCAATGGACGGCCCGCTGGCGGCGTTCAATACGCAGCTGGCCATCGATACCTGCAGGCGCAATCCACAGTGGAAACTGAGCCTGCAAACCCATAAACTTTTACAGATTCCATGACCGCATGCTGACGATTACCCGCAAGCTCGAGTTCGATGCCGGACACCGCATCCCCGACCATAAAAGCCAGTGCCGCAACCTGCACGGCCACCGCTACACGCTTGAAATTACGCTGCAAGGCGCAGTTATCCAATCGGAAGGCAATTCCGATAATGGCATGATCATGGACTTTTCCGACATCAAGGCGCTGGCCAAGGAACATCTGGTGGACGTCTGGGACCACGCGTTCATCGTCTACGAGCGCGACGATAAAGTGCGCGAATTCCTGGCGTCCCTGCCTGGCCACAAGACCGTCGTCATCGACCGTATTCCCACCGTCGAAAACCTGGCGCAGGTGGCGTTTGACATTTTGAAGGCGGCCTATACCGACCGCTTCGGCACCGGCCTGCATCTGCACAAGCTGGTGTTGCACGAAACCCCGAATTGCTGGGCCGAGATTACCGGTGACTGATCTGTCCGAGGCAGATCGCCGCTTCATGCAGATCGCGCTCGATCAGGCGCAACTCGCCTGGCAGCACGGCGAAGTGCCGGTCGGCGCGGTGGTCGTGTGTGACGGTGCAGTGATTGCCACCGGCTTCAATCAGCCGATCGGCCAGCACGACCCCACCGCCCACGCGGAGATTGTCGCGCTGCGTGCTGCGGCCGATACCGTGGGCAATTACCGCTTGCCGGGCTGCACGCTGTACGTGACGCTGGAACCGTGCGTGATGTGTTCCGGAGCCATGATGCATGCACGCCTGGCCCGGGTGGTGTATGCCGCGCAGGATCCAAAAACCGGGGCGTGCGGC
This sequence comes from Pseudomonadota bacterium, assembly GCA_030853745.1. Taxonomy (GTDB): domain Bacteria; phylum Pseudomonadota; class Gammaproteobacteria; order Burkholderiales; family Burkholderiaceae_D; genus JALYUM01. Next base: position 18,144 of record JALYUM010000185.1, read on the forward strand.
TCGGTGCTCGACCTGTTTGCCGACGCACGGCTGAACCACCACGCTGCCGTGGAAGGCGGCGTGCTGGCAGACGAAGCGGGCGCCATGCTGAAAGCGTTTTTTGCCGAACGCCGTGCTGCCGCCCGTGCGCGCAGCATGCCTGCTGCGCCGGTGTAAAACGCGGGCTGAAACGCTGGCGCGTGCGCGCCCTGCATGATGGTATGCTGGAAAAAACCCTCACTGCGCATCATTGAACAGCGATCCCCCTGCGACCATGCCAACATTGACTGCCAATGGAATCCGCATCGCCTTCGATACCACCGGCGATGCCAGGGGCGTGCCGCTGCTCCTCATTCACGGGCTTGGCATGCAGCAGACCGCCTGGCCGGACGCGCTGGTGGACGGTCTGGCCGAGCAGGGCTTTTTTGTCATCCGCTTCGACAACCGTGATTGCGGTCTGTCCACCAAATTCGATGCAAGCGGCACGCCCAACCTGGCGCTGGCCTGGCTTAAAAAGCGCCTGCGCCTGCCACTGCGCCCGCCGTACCGGCTGGACGATATGGCGCAGGATGCGGTGGGCGTGCTGTCCGCGCTGGGCATCGGCCGGGCCCACGTGGTTGGCGTCTCGATGGGCGCCATGATCGCGCAGTCGATGGCGGCGCGCCACGCGGGCCGCGTGCTGAGCCTGACGTCGATCATGTCCACCAGCAACCGGCGCGGCCTGCCCGGGCCGGGCCGCGCGGTGCGCGCCGCCATGCTGCGCCAGCCACGCGACCCGGGCAATGTCGACGGCGTCCTCGATCATGCGGTGGCCCTGTGGCGTCTGATTGGCAGCCCGTCCTATCCCACCGCCGATGCCGTGCTGCGCCAGCGTGTGCTGCGCGCACTGCGGCGCAGTCATTGCCCGTCGGGCGCGGCGCGCCAGTTGCTGGCCATTGCCGCGGCGCCCGACGCCAGCCCGCTGCTGCGCCAGATAACGGCGCCCACGCTGGTGATCCACGGCGCCAACGATGCGCTGGTGCCGCCAGCGTGCGGCGTCGATGTGGCGCGGCAGATTCCGGGCGCCCGCCTGGAAATGATCGAGGGCATGGGCCACGATTTGCCGGACCAGCTGATCGAACGGCTGCTGGCCTTGATCGACATGCATGCCCACGGTAAGATGCACGTTGACTCGACAGTGCGACTATCCGAACGACAATGATCACCAAAAAAATCGGCGTCGCCATCGTGGCGCCCGGCGGCTACGCCCCCGACATTGCCGCGCTCCCGCGCGCCATCGCGCAACTGGAAGCACGCGGCTGCGTCGTCCACAATTATTACGACCATGCCGCGCTGCACCAGCGTTTCGGCGCCACCGACGAAGGGCGGCTGGCGCAACTGCATGCCGCCATTGCCGACCCGGACGTGCAGATCATCCTGGCCCTGCGCGGCGCATATGGCATGACGCGCTTGCTCGACAAGATCGATTACCGCGCGCTGGCCAATAGCGGCAAAATCGTCGTCGGCTATTCCGACATCACCGCGCTGCACATGGCGCTGTACGCGAAGACCTATGCGTCCAGCTATGCCGGGCCGATGGCCGCAATGGACTTCGGCGCAGAAGTGCCGGACGCCTTCACGATGGAAAATTTCTGGGCGTGTCTGGCAGGCCCGGAGCATACGCTGACCGGCGTTGGTGCGGGCAACCCGGCGTGCGACGTGCGCGGCACGGTCTGGGGCGGCAACCTGGCGATGACTGTCTCGCTGCTTGGCACGCCGTATTTTCCGGACATCGACCGCGGCATCCTGTTTTTTGAAGATATCGGCGAGCACCCGTACCGGGTCGAACGGATGCTGTTGCAACTGGCGCAGGCGGGCGTGCTGGCGCGCCAGAAGGCGCTCGTACTGGGCGACTTCTCCGGCTACCGCCTCGGTCCCGCCGACAGTGGCTACAACTTCGACGCCATGCTGTCGTATCTGCGCGACGTGCTCGACATGCCGGTGCTCACCGGTTTGGCGTTCGGCCATATTGCCCGCCATGTAACCATCCCGTTCGGTGCCAACGGACGCCTGTTGTCGACGATCGACCGATTTTCGCTGACCCTCTCCGATTATCCGACCATCACGCTGGCGTAACAGTTTTCAAGGCGAGGCGAGACACTGAAAGCTGGTAAAATGTTCGGTTAATCCGCTACTCGCTCCATAAGGCTTCCACCGTGCTCTCCACTGCAAACATCACCATGCAATTCGGCGCCAAGCCGCTGTTCGAAAATATTTCCGTCAAGTTTGGCGATGGCAATCGCTACGGCCTGATCGGCGCCAACGGCTGCGGCAAGTCGACCTTCATGAAAATCCTCGGCAGCGACCTCGAGCCGTCGGGCGGCAACGTCATGTTGGACACCAACGAGCGCCTGGGCAAGCTGCGCCAGGACCAGTTCGCGTTCGAAGACATGCGCGTCCTCGACGTCGTCATGATGGGCCACACCGAGCTGTGGAACGCCATCACCGAGCGCGACGCCATCTACGCCAACCTCGAAGCCACCGACGAAGACTATATGCACGCGGCCGAGCTGGAATCCAAAGTGGCCGAATACGATGGCTACTCGGCCGAAGCGCGCGCCGGCGAACTGCTGCTGGGTGCAGGCGTATCGATCGACCAGCATCAGGGTCCGATGAGCGCCGTGGCGCCGGGCTGGAAGCTGCGCGTGCTGCTGGCGCAGGCGCTGTTCTCGAATCCGGACATCCTGCTGCTCGACGAACCGACCAACAACCTCGACATCAACACCATTCGCTGGCTGGAAGATGTGCTCAACGAGCGCAACTCCACGATGATCATCATCTCCCACGATCGCCACTTCCTGAACCAGGTCTGCACCCACGTGGCCGACATGGATTACGGCACGCTGAAGGTTTATCCGGGCAACTACGACGAGTACATGTTCGCCTCCACCCAGGCGCGCAACCAGCAATTGTCGAACAATGCCAAGGCCAAGGAAAAGGTCGCCGAACTGCAGGATTTCGTGCGCCGCTTCGCCGCCAACAAATCGAAAGCGCGCCAGGCCACATCGCGCGCCAAGCAAATCGAGAAAATCAAGGTCGACGACATCAAGCCGTCGTCGCGCGCCTATCCGTTCGTGCGTTTTGAAGCCGAGAAAAAGCTGCACAGGCTGGCTGTTGAAGTCGAAGGCATCTCGAAGAAATACGATGTCCAGCTGTTCAAGAATTTTTCGATCATGGTGGAAGCGGGCGAGCGCGTCGCCATCATCGGCGCCAACGGCGCCGGCAAGACCACGTTATTGAAATCGATCGGCTCCGACCTCACCGGCCTGCAACCGGACACCGGCCGCGTCAAGTGGGCCGAGAACGCGAATGTAGGCTACATGCCGCAGGATCCGACCGAGGAATTCGCCAGCGACATGGTGCTGACCGACTGGATCAACCGCTGGACCCAGGAAGGCGACGACGACCAGGCCGTGCGTTCCATCCTCGGCCGCCTGCTGTTTGGCGGCGACGACGTCAAAAAATCGGTGCGCGTGCTGTCCGGCGGTGAGAAGGGCCGCATGATGTACGGCAAGCTGATGCTGGGCCGGCACAATGTCATGCTGCTCGACGAGCCGACCAACCACATGGACATGGAATCGATCGAGTCGCTGAACATCGCGCTGGAAAAGTACACCGGCACGCTGATTTTCGTGTCGCACGACCGTGAATTCGTGTCGTCACTGGCCACGCGCGTCCTTGAAATCAAGGAAGACGGCATCGTCGATTACCAGGGCACCTACGAGCAATACCTCACCAGCCAGGGCATCGAATAACGATGGACGCGACCGTTCAAGTCTACGACTACGACCATCCGGTCGAAGGCGCCAGCTGTACGGCGCAGGCCTGGGCGCGTGCGCCCGCCATGCCGACGGCTGCGCGCAAGGTCGAACTCAAGGAAAAAATCCGGCGCCTGTTGAAAGAGCGCAGCGCGGTGCTGGTGGCGCACTATTATGTCGACGCCGATTTGCAGGACCTGGCCGAAGAAACCGGTGGCTGCGTCTCCGATTCGCTCGAGATGGCGCGCTTCGGGCGTGACCATGCAGCGCAAACGCTGGTGGTGGCGGGCGTGCGTTTCATGGGCGAGACGGCAAAAATTCTCAGCCCCGAAAAAACCATTCTGATGCCCGACCTGGACGCCACCTGTTCGCTCGACCTGGGTTGTCCAAGCGACGAATTCGCGGCGTTCTGCGACCAGCATCCCGACCGCACTGTCGTCGTGTATGCCAACACCAGCGCGGCCGTAAAGGCGCGCGCCGACTGGATGGTGACGTCGTCGATCGGTCTTGATATCGTCGCGCACCTGCATGCGCAGGGCAAAAAAATCCTGTGGGCGCCGGACCGCCACCTGGGTTCGTACATTCAGCAGAAGACCGGTGCCGACATGCTGCTGTGGCAGGGCTCCTGTATTGTCCACGACGAATTCAAGGGCATCGAACTCGACTTGCTGCGCGCCGAATATCCGGATGCAAAAGTGCTGGTGCACCCGGAGTCGCCCGCGAATGTGGTGGCGCAGGCTGACGTCGTCGGCTCCACCACGCAGCTGATCGACGCTGCCCGCACGATGGATGCGACAACGTTCATCGTCGCCACCGACAACGGCATCCTGCATAAGATGCGGATGGCCGCGCCAGGCAAACACTTCATCGATGCGCCCACCGCCGGCAATGCCGCCACGTGCAAAAGCTGCGCCCACTGCCCATGGATGGCAATGAACGGCCTGGAAAACCTGGCTGCGGTCCTCGAAAACATGACAAATGAAATCCACGTCGACGCGGTCATTGGCGCGCAAGCTGTCCGCGCCATCGACCGCATGCTCGATTTTGCCGCGGCCAAGAAAGCCAACCTGGCGCAGGCATCTGCACACTTCAATGGAATCGGTCCTGCATGAAAACCCTGAAAAACCCTTACGCTGTTTTTGACGGCAAGCTGCAAAGCGCGTTTGAAACCAATCTGCTGGCTGCATTGATGGAAGACATCGGCAGCGGCGACCTGACGGCGCAACTCGTGCCCGACGACCAGCATGTTCACGCGCGCGTGATCGTGCGCGAGCAGGCGGTGCTGTGCGGCGCGCCGTGGTTCGAAGGCGTGATGACTGCCATCGATGGCGACACCGCCATCCACTGGCTGTACGCCGAGGGCGACCTGATGAGCGCCGGCAGCGTGGTCTGCACCATCGAAGGCTCGCCGCGTTCGCTGTTGACGGCGGAGCGCACGGCGCTCAATTTCATGCAGTTGCTGTCGGGTGTGGCAACAGCGACGCGCCGGTATGTCGATGTGGTGGCGGGCACCAGTGCAGCCATTCTGGACACGCGCAAAACCATGCCGGGTTTGCGCCAGGCGCAAAAGTACGCGGTGCGTGTCGGTGGTGGCCAGAACCAGCGCATGGCGTTATATGACGGCATCCTGATCAAGGAAAACCACATTGCCGCAGCGGGTGGCGTAACGGCGGCATTGAAAGCTGCCGATGCGCTCGATGCCGGCGTGACGATTCAGGTGGAAGTGGAAACCATCGAACAGCTGCGCGAGGCTTTAGGTGCGGGCGCGAAGTCGATCTTGCTCGATAATTTCGACTTGCCGAAAATGCGCGAAGCGGTGGATATCAACGCCGGCCGGGCGCTGCTGGAAGCATCGGGCGGGATCAATCTGGATACCGTCCGCGCCATCGCGGAAACCGGTGTTGACCGCATCTCGGTGGGTAGTTTGACGAAAGATATCCGGGCGACGGATTATTCGATGCGGATCGTCGAATCACATTAAGTATGGCCCCCCACCTTCGCGAGGGTGACGGTGGCTGTTGCGTCGTCACCCCCGCCAAGGGCGGCTATGCCACGCGTGCAACTACCGCATTTTCCTCCGCAACACCACCGCCCCGATCACCCCCAGCACGATCAGCGTCACCGCAATCATCTGCGCCTGCGTCGCCGCCACGCCCAGCACGTGCAGCACCGGATTGACGCGGATCTGCTCGATCAGCAAGCGCTCCACGCCGGCCAATATCAGATACACCGAAAACAGCCAGCCCATCTGAAACGGATGTTTGCGCACCGCCCACAGCACGCCGAAGCACACCAGCGCCATCGCGGTTTCATACATCGGGGTCGGGTACACGCCTGGCAGCGCAATGACTTCACCGACAATATTGTTCTCGTAGGTTTGCGCCCAGAACCAGGTGGGCAGCCACGCCGGTTTCAGCGCCATGTTGGCGACCGTGCCCCAGTCGCCGTCGCCCGCCACCTGGCAGCCGATGCGGCCGATGCCGTAGCCGATCATCATCGCCGGCGCGGTCGCGTCCAGCAGCGGGCGCACCGGCAACTGCCAGCGCCGCACACAATAAATGCCGGCCAGCGTGCCGAAAATCAGGCCGCCGAAAATCGACAGTCCCGAGCGCGTAAAAATCAGCGACGCCGGGTCGAGGATGAACTGGTCGCTGTGCTCCAGAATGTGAAAAATGCGCGCGCCGACGATGCCGGCAAACAGCACCACCATGGCGAAATCGGCAACGACATCCTGCGGCGGGACAGCCTTGTCGACGACAACGCCTCGATCGTTTTTTTCCCGCACGCGCGCGGGGCCGATCGTGCCAGCCTCGAACATGCGTTTCAGCTCGCGCTTCATGAAGTACGCGGCCACGACGACGGCCAGTGCAACGAACAGGCCGAACATCGGCATCGGCAGTGGCAGATCGGCACCCGTCAGATCACGGATCAAGTCACTTAAAAACGGGTACGACATCGGCTCGCCTCGGCAGTTTTAACGGAGGCCGAGTATACCAGTTTGCTATTCCTGCAACAGCGCCGCCACACGCGGCAGAATGATTTCTGCCGACGCTTCCACCTTTAGGTCGATCAGGTCGTCCGCGCGGGTAATGCCGAAGTTGATGGCCGCAATCGGCTTGCCGCTGGCGGCCGCCATGCGGGCGAAACGAAAGCCCGAATACACCATCAGCGAGGAACCCACCACCAGCAAGGCGTCGGCTGCTTCCATGCGCGAGACTGCGTCGATGGTGCGCGCAGCCGGAATGTTATCGCCGAAAAAAATCACGTCCGGCGTCAGTGTCCCGCGGCAGTGCAGGCAGAACGGCGCATGAAATTCTTCGAGTGCATCCGGCTCGATATGCGCGTCGCCATCCGGCGCTGGCTGGGCGAGCGCGGGGCCAAGCAATGCCGCGAGCGCCGGATTTGCCTCGCTCATCACGGTCTGGATGAACGCACGCGAAAACGTGGCGTCGCAATCGAGGCAGCGCACGGTGCGGATATTGCCATGCAATTCCAGCACCGATACGCTGCCGGCGCGCTGATGCAGTCCGTCGACATTTTGCGTCAGCACGCTGCCGATGCGCTGGCCGAGTTCGAGCGCCGCGAGTGCCACATGGCCAGGATTCGGGCGGGCTTGCGCCATGGTTGCCCAGCCCACCATGCTGCGCGCCCAGTAGCGCTGTTGCACCGCTGTTGACCGGCGAAATTCGGGGCCCTGGATGGGTGCGCGGCCACGACGGACGCCATCGGGACCGCGGTAGTCGGGAATGCCGGAGGCGGTGGAGAGGCCGGCGCCAGTCAGTACCAGGGCTTGCGGATGGCGGGCCAGAAAGTCGGCGAGGGCAGGGGCAGAATCGGAAGACATGGGTGCCATCCTACCATTTTAGCGCGCCGACACGGCGATGCCGCCGACGATCAGTGCGAAGGCAAACAGGTGATACAGATGCGGCGGTTCGCCGAGAAATGCTGCCGACAGCAAGGCGGCAAACAGCGGTGTCAGGTTGACGAAAAATGCGCCGACCGCCGGTCCGGCGCGCGCGACGCCGGCGCCCCAGCAGCGAAACGCCAGAATCGCCGGGCCCAGCGCCACATACGCCAGCGCTGCCAGCACGGTGCCGCTCCACGCAATCGGCGGCGGCGCAGCGACCGACCATTCGACGCCGGTAAAAGCTGCCGACCACACCACGCCATAGGCCACCTGCACCAGCAGGAACGCGGCCCAGTCGGCCCGCAATGCCGGCACATCGGTTTTCTGCATCAGCATCCAGCTGTAAAACGACCAGGCGATCGTGGCGAGGATCATGTACAGGTCGCCCACGACCAGCCGCATGGCCGTCAACTGATGCCAGTCGCCGCGGCACAGGACGACGATGACACCGACGATCGACAACAGCGCGCCCAGCGTTTGCCCCGCCCGGATCGGCACCCTGAAAAACAGGCGCCCGACCAGCATCATCCAGACCGGCAGGCCGGCGGCGACCAGCGTCACATTGATCGGCGTGGAGCTTTGCAGCGCCAGGTATTGCAGCGAGTTGTAGAGGCCGATGCCGAAAAGGCCAAGCCACGCGTAGCGGCGCCAGTGCAAAACGAAACCGCTGCCGTTGGCAAAGGCGGCGCGCCCGAGTGGCAGCAGCACCAGCAGCGCCAGCGACCAGCGCAGCAGGTTCAGCGTCATCGGCGGCACGGCATCGCGCACCAGGCGGCCGACGATGGCGTTGCCGGCCCACAGCAGCGGCGCTACCGTCAACAGAACGACGGTGCTGGACGTCAACCGGCGCTGCATTTACCGGCGCAGTGGCGTCAGCACGCTCGGCAGTGCTTTCGGCAAGGTGTCCGGATAATCGCGCGAATAATGCAGGCCGCGGCTTTCATTGCGCGACAGTGCGCTGGTGACGATCAGGGCCGCCACGTCGACCAGATTGCGCAGCTCGAGCAGATCGTGCGTGATGCGGAAGTTGCGGTAGTACTCGTCGATCTCTTCTTTCAACAATTTGATGCGGTGCTGCGCGCGCTCCAGCCGCTTGGTGGTGCGCACGATGCCAACGTAATTCCACATGAAGCGGCGCAGCTCGTCCCAGTTGTGGGCGATGACCACTTCTTCATCGGCGTCGGTGACGCGGCTTTCGTCCCAGTCCGGCAGGTAGGGGCGGTCCAGCATCGGCGTGGTTTCAATCTGCTGGGCGCAGGCGCGCCCGATGACGAGGCATTCGAGCAGCGAATTGCTGGCCAGCCGGTTGGCGCCGTGCAGGCCGGTGCAGGCGGTTTCGCCGACTGCGTACAGGCCCGGAATATCGGTGCGTCCAGTCAGGTCGGTCACCACGCCACCGCACGTGAAGTGCACCGCGGGGACGACCGGAATGGGCTCGCGGCTGATATCGATGCCCAGTTCCAGGCACTTGGCGTAGATGGTCGGGAAGTGCTCCATCAAAAATTCGGGCGTCTTGTGGCTGATATCGAGGTGGACATAATCGAGGCCGCGCTTTTTCATCTCGAAGTCGATGGCGCGCGCAACGACATCGCGCGGCGCCAGCTCGCCGCGTTCGTCGTGCGCCGGCATGAAGCGCGTGCCGCCCGCCGCACCTGCTTCTGGCGGCAGCTTCAATAAACCGCCTTCGCCGCGGATCGCTTCGGTGATGAGGAAGGATTTCGCGTACGGGTGGTACAGGCAGGTGGGATGGAACTGCATGAACTCCATGTTCGACACGCGGCAACCGGCGCGCCAGGCCATGGCGATGCCGTCGCCGGTGGCGGTGTCCGGATTGGTGGTGTACAGATATACCTTGCCGGCGCCGCCGGTGGCCAGCACCGTGTGTTCGGCTTCGAAGGTCAATACATTGCCGGTTTTTTCATCCTGCACGTACAGCCCGTAACAACGCGGCTGGCCGACCAGGTGCGGTGTGCCGCCATGGACACTTTTCCGGTCCAGCTTGTCGGACGTGATGACGTCGATGGCGCAATGATGCTCGAACAGCGTGATGTTCGGATGGGCGCGCACTTTTTCTTCCAGCGTGACCTGCACGGCGTGGCCGGTGGCATCGGCCGCATGGATGATGCGGCGCTGGCTGTGGCCGCCCTCGCGGGTCAGGTGAAACCCCAGTTCGGCGGTGGCGTCGCGTGTAAATGGCACGCCCTGGGCGATCAGCCAGTCGATTGCTTCGCGGCCGTGTTCGACAATGTAGCGGGTGGCGGCTTCGTCGCACAGGCCACCGCCGGCAACCAGCGTATCGGCGATGTGCTGGTCATGGCTGTCGCCGGAGTCGAGCACCGCGGCGATGCCGCCCTGTGCCCAGTTGCTGGCGCCATCCTGCAGCGCACGTTTCGAGATGATGGCGACCTTGCGGGTCTCGGCCAGGTGCAGCGCGACCGACAGACCGGCCAGGCCGCTGCCGACGATAGCGACGTCAAATTTCATGGGCAAATGAGAAAAATTGAAAACGAGGTGGCGTCACTATAGACCATTTGGCAAGGACTGGCGTACCGGCGCAGGTCGGCGCAAAAACGTTGATGCGTATCAATGACCTGCGGCCAATTTTTCTCAATCATGGTTTATTACGCAAACCTTTGCGGGAGATGAAGATGGCGCAGGCAGACGACGCAATATGGATCAATACGGACGCCGCCCTGATGCGGCAGCGCGGCGCATGAGTGGCCTGTGCGGCTGGCTGTCGTCGGCCCCCATGGCCATTGGCATCGAACGGATGGCGGCGCCCATTTGCCGCTTCGAGCGGACCCCGCTGAAAAGCGCGACGCATGGCGCTGGCGCCGCCGCGCTGGTGGGCAGCATCGACTGCACCAGCCTGCTGCACGAAGATGGCCTGATTGTCGCTTTGTGGGGCAACCCCGGCCAGGATGTCCACCTGCTGGCCCAACGCTGGCGCAGCCATGGTCCGTGGGCCTGCTCCACGCTGACGGGACAATTTGCGTTCGCCATTCTCGACGAGCGCAGCGGCGAGGGCCTGCTGGCGGTGGACCGTTTTGCCACGCGCCCGCTGTACTACCAGTCGTGTGGCGACAGCCTGATCTTTGCCAGCACACAGGATGCGTTATTGCGCCATCCGCTGGCCGGACGCGATGTGGCGGCGCAGGCGCTGTACCAGTATCTCGTGCTGGGCGCGATGCACGGCAGCGCCTGGGAAGGCCAGCAACAGCTGGGGCCGGGCGAATGTGTGCACCTGCGCAGCGGGCGTGGCGTACGGCACACCTGGTGGCGCATGCGTTTTCACGAACATGCGGATATCCATGCGGACGGCCATTGCACCGGCCTGGGCGCCGCGCTGCAACAGGTGCTGGCCGACGCTGGCGGCGACCAGCAGACCGGCGTCATGCTCAGTGGTGGCGTTGCCAGCACTACGCTGGCGATGCTATTGCAGGAACAGGACACTGGCTGCCGCGAACCGGTGCCGACCTTTTCGGTGGCCTATGCCGGCGCCAGCAGCGCGGACCCGGCGCGCGAGGTGGTGAAGCTGCTGGGTGGACGCCGCCACGATCGACAGCAATATCACCATCACCAGGTTGTCGCGCCATCGGATCTGGTCGACGCCATCCCCAGACTGGCGGCGCTGTCGGACCGTCCGTGTGGCGACAGCGATGCGGTCGGCCACTACTATTGCGCCTTGCTGGCGCGCGGGCAAGGCACGCTGCGGCTGTTCAGTGGCGCCGGCCTGCTCAACCTGTTCGGCGCCGGTCCGTTGGCGCTGCCGCGGCCGGGACTGGCCGCGTGGCTGTGGGCGCATTGGCAGCAATGGTCGCGTCCAGCCGACGCCCGGTACGCGGAGCGCGATTTTCCGGCGCAACTGGTACAGGCCAGTCCGTTTTACACAGCTGGCCTGGCCCCCGGCTTCATGGCACAACTGCAGGACGGGCGCGGTGGGTGCGATGCGCCGCTCGCGCTGCTGCGCAACTGGTGGTGGAGCGCCCAGTGCCGCAGCGCCACCAATCGCGCCATTTCTCTCGACGTGCGCCAGAGTCTGGCACCGCGTCTTGCCGCCAGCCAGCTGGGCTGTGGCCTGGCTGGGGTCGATGTCGCGTTTCCCTTCCTCGACGAAACGGTGCTGGACTGCGCCGCGCATACCGATCCGCGCCAGAAACATCGGGGTCATTGGTCGGCGCACGCACGCACGTTGCGCGACCTCGCCTCCGGCGTGCCCCAACGCCGGGCTCCCGCCACCACCTTGCCATTGGCAGCGTGACTGCAGTCCGATCCACACTTGCGCGCACTTGCCTTCGACAGCCTGTCCGATCTGCGCCGGCGCCGCCTGGTTGCCGACAACCTGATCGACGCTCTACTGGCAACCCCCGGGGACGGCCGGGTGGTGTGGCAGTTGATGATGCTGGAACAATGGTTTGTGCATCGCGCGCCGCACCGGATGGCAGTCACCGCAGCAACGGCACCGGAACCGGCATCGGCGCCGGCGCCGGGGATTGCGCGTGCGCCTGCCTGTCGCGCTGATGAACCGTATCCGGCCGGCGTGCATGGATGACGTCAGCACGGCTATGTTCGGCCCCGCACAAACCGCGCGGCCAAGTTGCGCTAGGATGGGTTTTCAGAATTTATCTACAAGGACGCCATCATGACAAGTACCAACAACTCCCAGGTCGCTGCCCTGAAAGACAAGATCGACTCCCTGCGTTTCGCCATGTTCACCACCACCAGCGCCGACGGTCACCTGCTCAGCCATCCAATGACGAAGCAGGACATCGACGCTGAAGGCGGCATCTGGTTCTACACGTCCACCCATGCGGAACTGTGGGAAGACATCGGCGCCATGCCGGAAGTAAACCTCAGCTTTTCGCAGCCGGATGACAGCTTGTACGTATCGGTCAGCGGCACTGCCCAGCGCGTTGTCGACCGCGCGAAAATCAAGGCAATGTGGAATCCGATGGTTCAGGCCTGGTTCCCGGCCGGCCCGGATGACCCGCATGTCGTGCTGGTGCGCGTGGCGCCGCACGGTGCTGAATTCTGGGACTCGAACGACAGCAAGATGGTGCGTTTCTTTGCCATGGCCAAGGCCGCGGTAACAGGCAGCACGCCGGATATGGACAACGAGCACGGCACCATTCCGCTGTAATTTGTTGCAAGCAACTGCCCCGCTGGCGTACATTAGCGCCAATCGCACGAATGGGGCAGGGGCCGGATGCACATGCAGATCGATGGACTCGAAGTAGCAGCAAATTTGTTCACCGCCGGCGCCATTGTTCTGGCCGGGCGCAACAGCGTGCACACCTGGTGGACCGGCATTATCGGGTGCACCCTGTTTGCGCTGGTGTTTTATCAATCGTCGCTGTTCGCCGACGTTGTCCTGCAAGTATTCTTCGTCTTCACCAGCATCTACGGCTGGTGGAAGTGGCTGAAGGGCGCCAGCGGCACCGCGCTGCCGGTGACCCACATGCGCCCCGCCAGCCTGCTGTGGATGGTACCGGCCGGCGTGGCTGCCACGGCCGCATACGGCACCCTCCTGTTTGTCTACACCAAAGCCTTCGCACCGTTCTTCGATTCGGCGGTGCTGGTATTTTCCGTCATTGCCCAATTTCTCATGATGCAGCGCCGGATTGAAAACTGGTTTTTTTGGCTGCTGGTCAACAGCATCGCCGCGCCTTTGTACTACAGCCGCGGCCTGACCATGACCGCGTTGCTGTACACCTTTTTCTGGATCAATGCGGTGGCCTCGTGGCTATGGTGGCGCAAGCTGGCGGCGCAACAGGCCGGCGCCAGTGTTTATGCGCCTGGCGAGGCTGGCGAGGCTGGCGCCAGATCGTCCGGCGTCTGATTCGCGCCGGTTTCGGCGCTGCCAAGACCCGTTGCCGCGTCCGCACCGGCCTGGTCCGCACGCGTATCCTCCGCGCCGCGCGCACCTGATTCGGTGGGTGGGTGCGGCGCCGTCTTGCCAGCGCCGCCGGGCACACCATTGCCTTCGTTCCGGGTCAGGCCGGCGCCACCGCTGCCACCGGTTTCCGACTGGTCGGTTGTCGCATCGGCCTGGCCGTGTTCGTTGATGTCGTCGTCGCCGATACCCGTGGTGCCGCTGTCCTGTTGTGCCATTGCTCGCGCTCCCTGTGTGAATTGATGCTACAAAACTGCATTGTCGCCGACGCGTTGTATGCATGTCGCGCGCAATAGCGACATGCAATGAACACGGGTGATGAACGATGTCTGCGCGTCAGGAAATGATCTTGAAATCCGCCACCCGCTCGAACAGCCACACCAGCGCAATCAGGACAATCACGCTCGAGCCACCGATCAGCACGACCTTGCGATAAGCCACAGTCCGGCGCGCTGCAAACGCCAGCGGCAGGAACACCGCGACAATCGCCAGTTGCCCAACCTCCACGCCCACATTGAACCCCACCAGCGACAGCAGCAGCGCGGTTTTCGGCAAGCCCAGGTCGAGCAGCACACTGGCGAAGCCGAAGCCGTGGATCAGGCCGAACGCAAACGCGACCAGCGCGCGGCTGCGCTCGAACACGGGCCAGATATTGTTCAGCGCGGCCAGCACCACCGAGGCGGCAATGAGCGACTCCACGATGCGCGACGGCAGCGATACCACGCCAAGTGTGGCCAGTGTCAGCGTCACCGAGTGCGCCAGCGTGAATGCCGTGACCACTTTGAGCACCTCGATCAACGAGCCCTTGAACGTGTCGCGTCCTTGCCACGATTTGTTTACATGGATCAGTACGGCCGGCAGCAGCAGCGACAGCAGGAACAAAATGTGATCGAAGCCGATCCAGATATGCCAGACGCCGTGTTTCACGTAATCGGCAAACTGCGTCCAGCGCGACGCACCCTGCACACGCAAATGCTGAAACGGGCTGTCCGGCGTGAAGATGGCGGTGGATGTCTGACCCTTGTTGGTCAAACGCAACAGCCCCTTGTGCTGCGGATCGATATCGAACAACAGCCGGTAGTCGGCATCGAGCACGGTGATGTCGGCCGCGCACGATGCCTGCAGGCGCAGCACGGCGTAGGCACCGTCGCTATGATCGTCGAGCAGATGGGCTGTCACGCGCAGCGGGCACGCCGCGCCACCACTGGCCAGTTTCAGACGCGACAGCGCATATGCGGCAATGGCGTCATGGCGCGCACGCACCTCGTCCCAGGTGAGTTCGCCATTGCCGTCCTGGTCGAGGCCGATTGCCACGTCCAGGTCGCGCAGCGCGATGTCCCATTGGCCGGTAACCTCGCGGCCGGCCACATCGAGCGCCAGATAACTGTCGCTGGGTTTGTGGGCGCTGGCGGTACCGCAGCACGCGCATAAAATGAGCAGGAGAAAAATGCGGCGGATCATGCTGCCACCTTCAGGCGCAGCAGCGCCGGCGTCACGGTACTGTCCTGCAGCCGGCTTTTCGCGAGCCAGTCAACGACCAGTGCACGCGCTTCGGCTTCGCCGCTGGCAGCCGCCGTCTCCGCCAGGATGCGGAAATCGGCCGGCTCTTTCTGGACCGCCCAGTTGCGCTTGGCAAGTTTCACGGCGCGTGCCGGATGGTTGCGCAGCACCAGCTCGAAGCGGGCCTGCTCGCGCTCGTGCACGGTGTCGCCGCGTAGCATGGCGGCGTCGAACCGCGTGCCGAGCGCATCGATCTGCTGGGCTGCATTGGCGGCATGCATGGCCTGTAGCGCCAGGGCGTAGCGCAGCAATAGCGCATCGGCACGGGTCTTGTCTTTTAACAGCGTGACCACTTCTGGCGCGCGGTGCTGGTCGAGCATGAAATCGGCGTACGCGGCCAGCAGATAACTGTCGGCCTGATCAATGGCCAGTGCTGCCTTGAAATAGCCGTCGGCGGCGTGCGCATCGCCCGCGCGCGCGGCCATTTCGGCCAGCAGGGTGGTGACCCAGATGCGGATGGCCGGCGGGGTGTCGCGGGCGTCCTGCAGGGCGCGTGCCAGTTGCTGATAGCTCGCTGGCCCCTGGCCGCTGACATTGGCGATATTCGACAGGCAGGTTTGAATCACCAGCTGCGGCGCGCGCGAATACAGGCGCATGCAACTGGCTTTGGCGGCGGCAAAATCGCCGGTAATCATCTGCACCGTGGCGCGCGTGATCCAGGCCTGCACATTGCCGCTGTCGCGTTTTACCGCCTGGTCCAGGTCGATCAGTGCGGCGGGGAACTGGTGCGTGCTCTGGCGCAGCGTGGCGCGCAGTACCAGCACCTGTTCGGGTGGTTCGGCCAGTTTCCACCAGGGGCGCAGGGCCGCTTCGGCGTAGCCCAGATAGCGCGGATCGCCATCGAGGCGGGCTTGTTCAATGTAGCGCTGGGCCAGCGTGCTGGCCAGCGCCACGTCATTCGGTGCGGCATTCAGTGCGGTGCGCAGGCGCAGCAGTTCGCGCTGGACCGGGTCGGCGCGGCTGGGCAAGTGTTCGACTACCTGCTTGCCATCGGTGGGAATGTACGGCGCCGCACTGGCAACCGGCGACAATCCGGCGAGGCCAGCCAGCAGGATGAGAAGGGAAAGGAGAGGGGAAGTTGGCATCGAAAGAAGAATCAGTCAAAGAAAAAGGAGGAGCACCGCTCCCCCTTGATAACACGCTGGGTCAGACGCCGGTTATGGCGTCGGGTCGGGTTCCGTGTTCTCCGGCGTCGTGACGGCGACGTCGAGGACCTGGCCTGGTTCCGACGTTTCGTCGGTCTTCGTGATCAGCGCCTTGACGACGTTGATGAACAGGTCGGCCGACACCACCGGCAACGGATTGCTGGTGATCGGCGGCACCGTGCCGCCGGTATTGTTGTTGCTGCTGCCGCAGGCTGCCAGCGTCAGTGCGCCAACTGCCACGGCGACACCGAGCGCGAGCCGGCCCGGCCGCTTGAAGTGAAAGTCAAACATGGTGATGTTCTCCAGTGCGTGGGTAAATTACTGGTTGCCTGGCAATGGCGTGTTCAGATACGGGAACGCGCCCTTGAATGTGGTGGCATCCTTGCGTACGCCATCGGTGAACGACAGGCCACCGGCAGGTGCATCGGTTGGCTTGCAACCGACGGCAAACTTGTCGGTCGTGGTGGTCAGCACGCACAGGGCGCCCATGGCCACGCGCACGGTCACGTCGACGACGTCATCGGCTGGACGGCGGCCGTTCGGGAAGCCGGCGTTATCGCCACCAGCGACACCGAGTGGCGACTGGGCAGCCAGTGCGGTTGGTGCGATGCTGGTATTCAGACGCAGCATTTCCGACGCCACTGGCGTCACTGGCTGGTTCAGGCCTTTGATACCGGTGAGGAATGCTGCCACCAGGTCGGTACGTGGGAAGTTGGTCGGTGCTTTGGCGGTCGGGAACAAGGACTCGATAACGGCCGGGAAAGCAGGATTGGTGACATAGGTGGCGAACTGGGCATCAGCCGATGGCTTCGATGCATTGAAACGGTCCTTGTCGTCCAGGCCGATCACTACTTCGTTGACAAGTGGCATGCCGAGACGCGACACCTGGCTCCATGCGCCGCCTTCGCGGGTAGCGTTGTTCAGGCCCGACGCTGGCGTTGGGTTAATCAGACGACCCTGGCGCACGCTGGCGGTGGTGAACGCGCCGATGACCGGATCAGCCGACGTGGCCAGGCAGGCGATCGGCACTTCGAGTGCGATCGAGCTGACGTTCTTGGCTTCCAGGTCATTCTTCTGGCCGGTTTCGGCGCCCAGCGGATTCAGGTTGAACAAGTCGAAAATCTTGCCGACAGCGATGTAAAACGGCTCCTTGCGCTGGCCGACAAACACGCGCCCGGTGCCGCAACCAGGGATGACGATGTCGTAGATATGCTGGTTGGCATAGGTTTCGTAACCGGTGGTCGAACCGAAGGTTTTGTCACCGACGTTGTCGATTGGCTTGTCGAAGACAGTGGTGCCGGCAGCATTTGCCAGGCGGGTGCGGGTGCCGCTGCGGCGATCGCCCTTGACCATGTCGACGGTGTACGTTTCACGCACGTTCAGCGCTGCCGGATTCACGCCGCTGATCGGGCCCGAATACATCAATGGAATCTGGACCGATTTGCCACCCACGGTGAGGGCGGTTTTTTTCGAGGTGTTATTGAAGCGCAGCTGGAACGTGATGTCTTCCTTGCCGTCGCCATTGTTGTCGACTTCGATTTCGTACAGTGCATTGGCATCGAACTGGAAGAAGTTCGGGCCGCCCTGTGGGTCCTGGAATGGCTGATAGTTGGCAATCATGGTGACGTAGCCCGCGCGGTTCGGCTCGTAGCTGCGGAACATGTAGAAGTCAGTGCCGTCGACTTTTGGTGTCGACGTAATGAACGGTGCTTCGCGGTGGCTGGACGCCTGGGCCGGCGCAAATGCCGATCCCATGGCCAGACCGGCGATGAGGGCGGACAACAGGCGCTTCTGGTGCTTTTGCATGGTTTCTCTCCAAAAATGGATGATGGTGTCTCTGTGAGTTATGGTTACTATCATTACTGCAACTTATACTTATGAATCAAAGACTTAACGAAATTTCTTCATGTACGTACTTTATACACATGCAATGTTTTTCATGGCGCACGCGTGTTGTATTTCTACAAATCGTGCGTTAAAGCCATGTACGGACATACCAGGAAATCGGATTCAAAATAATTGACGGTTCAAGCAAGCGCGCGGATCGCCGCCGACGTGCTATTTTTCCGGTAATAAAATATCAAGAGAAGGAATGTCCGGCGTGCCAACTGATCTGAACCGTCTCGACCCTGCCGCGTTGCGGACCCTCCTTGCCGGCGTCGGCAATGGCGACGCCAAAGCGTTCCGCGGACTGTATGACGCAACTTCCCCGAAACTGTTTGGCTACGCTTTACGTATATTGCACCGTAGAGAGTTGGCCGAAGACGTGTTACAGGAAAGCTTTGCCGCGGTCTGGCATAGCGCGAGAGAGTACCGCAGTCATTTGTCGGCGCCGATGACGTGGATGACGACGATCGTCCGCAACAAGGCGTTCGATGCGTTGCGTGCGGCCGATCATGCCGTCGAAATCGACGGCAACGATTTCGATGCGGCCGTGTTGCGCGCACTGGAAGACCCGGGCGCGACACCCGCCGAATCGCTGCAGCTGAGCCGCGACGCGCAGGCGCTGGCCGCGTGCATGAGTCAGCTCGACAGCGTGCACCGCCAGGTGGTGGGCATGGCTTTTTTTCACGATTTGTCGCACAGCGAACTGGCGCAGCAACTTGCGCTGCCGATCGGGACCATCAAGACCTGGATCAGGCGCAGTCTGGAACGGCTGCGCACATGCCTGGGCAAAGGAGAGAGCGCATGAATTACCGCGAGAATGCCGGACTGCGCGACATGCTGGCCGCTGAATATGTACTGGGCACCTTGAAAGGCGGCGCCCGGCGGCGCTTCGAAGGCTGGCTGCACGACGACGCCGCGCTGCGCACCATCACCGAAAGCTGGCGCGCGCGCCTGCATCCGATGGGCGAATTCGCACCGGCCGTCACGCCGCCACGGCGCGTCTGGCGTGCCATCGAGCAGCGCCTGCATCTGGCCGGGCCACCGGGCTGGCGGCTCTGGCGTGCAGAATCGGGCATCTGGCGGCCGCTGGGTATCGCTGCTGTCGCCGCCACGGTTGTGCTGGGCGCAACGCTGGCGCAATGGCGCAGTCATCAGCCGGCCATCGATTATGTCGCCACGCTGGCCGACGACAAAGCGCAGGCCGCCTTGCTGGTCACGGCCGACCAGCGCCACGGTGCGCTCGAGGTGCGGCTTGCCGATGGTGTGACGCTGGCGGCCGATCGCGTGCTGCAATTGTGGGCCGTCCCGAAAGAGGGCGCGCCGCGCTCGCTGGGCTTGCTGCCGCGTTCGGGCGCACTCCGGCTTGCGCTGCCGGCCGGCGCTTTGGGCGCGGACGTCGCTTTGCTGGCAGTCAGCGTCGAGCCGCTGGGTGGTTCGCCGACGCCGGACAAACCGAGCGGTCCGATCATTTATAAGGGCAGCTGGGTCCGCGCAATGTAACGGGGTCGGTAACACGGGTGTAACGCTATGTAACGTTTCTTGTCGATGGTGACAATGCGAGGTGGAGCACAGACCACCTTCGGCAGCGCCGGTAATGTGAATTTTTATCCACATTACACAACGGACAAGATCATGAAGAGCGTATTTACTCCTTGCTGCGGGGTGGCCCATGTTTAGCCGCGCCCGTTCCGCCGCCGGTGGCACCACCACTGTCGTCACTACACCCGGCCGCCTCGGTCTGGCCAGCCAGCCGGTGTACGCCACACTCGTGCAATTTCCAGCAGTCTGCTTCCTCGGTGCACTGATTACCGATATCGCGTACTGGCGCAGCACGATGTTTATCTGGGAAACTTTCTCCATCTGGCTGCTCACGGCCGGCTGCATTTTCGGCGGTCTTGCCGCCATCGCCGGGCTGATCACCTGGGTCAGCCATCGCCATGTGCGTGCACCGCGCTTTGCCGCACTGCACGTGCTGGTCAGCGTTGCCGCCCTCGTACTGTCGATCATCAACGCATTCGTGCACAGCCGCGATGGCTACACCGCGGTCGTCCCGCTGGGCATCAGCCTGTCGATCGTCGTGGCCATCCTGATGCTGGCCGCAACCTGGTTGGGCTGGCCACGTACCCATACTGTCGCCGCCGCCTCACCATCCACCAACGCCCACGCCGGAGCACTGTAATGCATACTCATTTACTCAAAACCGGCGCTGTCTGCGGCACCCTGATTGCCACGGCGTTTGCACTGTCTGCCTGCGACAAGGGCGACCCGGCCCGCCAGGCTGCCCAATACGGCTCCGCGCCGATATTGCCTGCGCCCAAAAATTACCTGCTGCCCCCGATGACAGTCAAGCAGGCTGGAAGCTGGCAGGCAGGTGAGGCGCCAGTAGTCGCGGCGCCGCTGAAAATTACACCGCTGGCAAGCGGATTGATGCATCCACGCGTGGTTTATCCGCTGCCGAACGGCGATATTTTGATCGTCGAATCGAACGGTCCGGACGCGCCGGTGTTCCGGCCCAAAGACATCATCATGGGACCGATCCAGGCATTCGGCGGCGCGGGTGCCAAAGGCGGCAACCGGATCACGCTGGTGCGCCCGGCAACTGCCGGCGCGCCTGCGCAACGCACGATTTTCCTCGATAACCTGGTGTCGCCATTCGGCGTGGCCCTGGTCGGCAACGAGCTGTACGTCGCCAACGCCGACAGCCTGATGCGCTTCCCGTACAACACCGGGGACACCAAGATCAACAGCCGTGGCATCAAGGTAATCGACTTGCCAGGCGGCCCCATCAATCACCACTGGACCAAAAGCCTGCTGGCAAGTAGCGATGGCAGCAAGCTGTATGTCGGCGTTGGCTCGAACAGCAACATCACCGAAAACGGCATGGCGGCCGAGAAAGACCGCGCCGCGATCCTGGAGGTCGATCGCGTCACCGGTGCCGTGCGCACCTATGCCAGCGGCTTGCGCAACCCGAATTCGATGCAGTGGGAACCGCAGAGCAAAGCCATGTGGGTGGTGGTTAACGAGCGCGATGAAATTGGCCCGGATCTGGTGCCGGACTACCTCACGTCCGTCAAGGATGGCGGTTTTTACGGCTGGCCCTATAGTTATTACGGTGCGCACGTCGATGCGCGTGTGATGCCGCAGCGGCCCGACCTGGTGGCCAAAGCCATCGTGCCGGACTATGCGCTCGGGTCGCACGTGGCGCCGCTCGGCATGGTGTTCAATACGCCGGCCAGCACGCTGCCGGAAAATTTACGCGAAGGGGCGTTTGTCAGCGAGCACGGCAGCTGGGACCGTAGCCCGGTCAGTGGCTACAAGGTTGTTTTCGTGCCGTTCCGCCAGGGCCGTCCGGCAGGCAAACCCATCGATGTCGTTACCAGCTTCATCGTGGGCGACAAAGCCAAAGGTCGCCCGGTCGGCATGGCCATCGATGCGGGCGGTGCACTGTTGATTGCCGATGACGTCGGCAATACCGTATGGAGGGTGAGCGCGCAGTAAAACAGTGGCGCGCTGCAGGTTCGGGCGGGGGAAGGTAAAGTAGTGCACTTTTTATTTTCCAGGACTCCCGCCCATGAAAGCAGTCGGCTACTTTGCCTCCCTCCCGATCTCCGACCCCGCGTCGCTGCAGGACCTGATCGTTCCCGATCCAACCCCACGCGCGCGCGACATGCTGGTGCGCGTCACCGCCATCGCCGTCAATCCAGTCGATACCAAAATCCGCGGCCGTCGTCCGGCAGTGGGCGATTCGCCTGAAATCATTGGCTGGGATGCCGTCGGCATTGTCGAAGAGGCGGGTTCAGAGGCGACACTGTTCAAACCGGGCGACCGGATTTACTATGCCGGCGAACTGAATCGTCCTGGCGCCAACAGCGAGCTGCACGCCATCGATGAACGCCTGGCCGCGCTGGCGCCGACATCGCTGACAGACGCCGACGCAGCCGCCTTGCCGCTGACCAGCATCACTGCCTGGGAAATGCTGTTCGATCGGCTCGGCGTCGTCAAAGGCGGCGGCGAAGGCCAGGCGCTGTTGATCGTCGGCGGCGCCGGCGGGGTTGGCTCGATGCTGATCCAGCTGGCACGTCAACTCACCAAACTGCGCGTCATCGCCACCGCCTCGCGGCCCGAAACCGTGCAGTGGTGTCTGGACCTCGGCGCCCACGCTGTCATCGATCACCGGCAGCCGTTCGTGGCGCAACTGGGAGAACATGGACTTGACGGCGTTGAGTACGTTGCTGCATTGACGCACACCGGAGAGCATTTAACGGAAATTGTCGCCAGCCTGCACCCGCAGGGTCACATCTGCGTCATCGACGACCCGGCCACACTTGACGTCGTACCGCTGAAAACCAAATCCATCGCACTGCACTGGGAATTGATGTACACGCGCTCGCTGTTCCAGACCCCCGACATGGCCGAACAGGGCCGCTTGCTGGGCGAAGTTGCCGCGATGATCGACGCCGGCCAGCTGCGCACCACCGCTGGCAAACACCTGGGCAGCATCAACGCCACAAACCTGCGCACCGCGCACGCGCTGCTGGAAAGCGGCAAAGCCGTCGGCAAACTGACGCTGGCGGGTTTCGACTGATATTCCAACTGCCCAACCCGGGGTCAGGTCTGCCAATCCGACACGGCCTCAGCTTTATGGAGCAATTCGCGGGCAGAAAGAGGTCGCGAATTGATTTTTTCCGACCACAATGTAGAGCTCGTGTACGAATGGCAGACCTGACCCCGGGTTGGTAGTTGTCAGCCTGCAGTTTTAATCAGGCGCGACACCGTTGATTGATGCCAGGTGCGGCCTAATGCGGTTTTTACGCCACGCCGGTTCAGCTCTTCGGCAATTTGCGCCATCGTCATTGCCTGGGCCTGCAGGCGGCGTACCTCGGGCAGGATGTTTGCGGCGAAGGTTGCTGCTTTTTCAGCATTCCTGGCCTGGCCCAGCTTTTGCGCTTCCGGCAGGTTCGTCCGATTGCCGAGCTGCACGCCTTGCGCCTTCAGATCGGCCAGCGCCGATTTGGTGCGCGAGGCAATGAGTTTGCGTTCCTTTTCTGACAAGGCAGCAAACAGGTGCAGGATGAACGGGTCGGTATCGACGCCCAGTTCGGCGACAATGAACGGCGTGCCGGCAGCCATCAGACCCGAAATGAAGGCGACATCGCGGCTGAGGCGATCGAGCTTGGCAACGATCACTGGGCAGCGCTGGGCCTTGGCTTTGGCCAGCGCGGTCCGCAAACCGTCGCGTTCGTCCAGGCCGAGCTTGCCGCTGGCAACTTCAGTGATGATCTCGCCGAGCACAAAGCCCTCGGCAGCAGCGAACTGTTCGATGACTTTGCGCTGGGCGGCCAGGCCAAGGCCGGAGCGGCCTTGTTCGCTGGTGGAGACGCGCAGGTAGGCGATGGCGGATTTCATGATGGTCGGTTTCAACGCGTTAATTATGCACTCATTATACGAGCATTTAGCACCTGCATAAACGCGTTTTTTGCGCATATGCGAAAAAACTGGCAGCGCCAAAGCAGGGCGCCGGAGCAGGGCGGTGAGCGGGAAGGGACGCAAGCGGTTGATTCTGTTGGTATATATTCTCCGGAACATCGGACCAGAATGCGTGTTTTTGCTGCCGTCGTGGTGCGCCAAGGCACGTGGTTTCTTGCGTTGCATGGCATACACACGTCGTCCGTATCGCGCCTGCGAAATGTTTTTTGGCGGCGCATTACAGCATATTTCAATGCCAGGATGCTCCGGTAGGCAGCTGCTTCAGGCCCCGTAATAGCAACGCGCAGAGAATGTTGAAAACGGCGTGAGCACGTACTTGGAACATACGTCAAAGTCCCAGGCGGTGCTTGCTTTGTCGGCAGACTGGCTACGCCGGCACGACGAGCCGCGCAGCGGCCACCGCAACGACTTACAGTGTTCGACAGGCCCAGATCGGCCGGATTTGCTGGTCGGGTGTGGACGCAGGATGGTGACGTTGTAGTCAGGCAGTCAGGCAGTCAGTGCAGTTTATGCTTGCTCGATGCATGGCAAGGCAAGGCAAAGCAAGGCAGCGTATGACAGCCAGGTTGCACATCAGCCGGAGCCAACGCGGCGCCGAGGCGCAATTACGCATTCCACGCGCCACAGCATCGTTTGAAATGCGCCCGCCATGAGTTTGGCATGGTCAGCCGAATGTCGCTGACCAGTCGGAACGACAGGGAAGCCTATCCAGTAAATATTACCTGCATCAAAGTATTGTCTGCATCCTATTTAACATAATATAGATTATGCGTACTTTGCGGTCATGCAAATCTGCTTCCAGACTGCACGCGTTCGCCAACATTTGCGTATGGTGGCACCCGCGCCGATCCTACCGTCCATGCTGCTAGGCGTACCGGCGGCACAACTTCCGCACATAACCTGTTCACGCCTGGCCGTAAATTTCTTTTGTGCATTTGCGTAGTCCGAATTGGACAGCGATGTCCAGCCTGGTCTTTCGCGCATGCAGTCTGCTGTAGATCTCCGTGCCGATCCGTATGTCGCGTCGGCACCCGCAATTCGCTGCAGAACGGTCTTCTTGAAAACTTGGCTACCGTTTGCGCGTTTAGTTGTCGTGCCAGTTCATTAGCGCCAGGTTCGCTGGCCAGCGATGCTGTACGGTCCATGCGGTCCACGGTCCGTCCGTTAACCCCGGATCGCTGCTACACAAAATGCAACAGCAACCAGTAGATTGACCGATCCAGACAATCGGCAAGTCTGCAATGCCGCCCATAACGCCCCGGCCGCATATGGCAGCACAATCGGCATCTCCACTCGTATCATTCCCGCAACACTTTCCCCAGCCTTCAGCGATAGTTTGCATGCTTTCAGGCATCGTGAATTTATATTGTTACTACCTCTAAATTTCCACAAGGCCAAGTAATGACAACCAAGCTGACAGCAGGCGCCTTCGCCGTACGTGGCGTTCTGCTCGCGGGCGCCTGGCTGGCGACCAGTGCACTGGCCCAGGAACTGCCGGCGCCCGTGCCAGCCCCGGCGCCGCTCACCGAGACCATGCCCCGCGTGGAGATCACCGGCTCCGCCATCCGCCGTGTCCAGTCTGAAACCGCCCTGCCCGTGCAGATCATTTCGCGCAACGAGATCGAAAAAGCCGGCGTGACCACTGCGGCCGAACTGATGGCGCGCGTGTCGGCCAATTCGAACGGACTCACCGATGGCGCGAGCATCAATGTCGGCGGCGACCAGCGCGGTTTCAACAGCGCCAATCTGCGCGGTATCGGTACCTCGTCGACGCTGGTCCTGCTCAATGGCCGGCGCATGGCCAACTTTGCATCGCCCGGCGACGACAGTGGCGTCGACCTGAACAACATCCCGGCGGCGGCGCTGGACCGCGTCGAAGTGCTGCTCGACGGCGCGTCGGCGTTGTACGGCACCGATGCGATTGGCGGCGTGATCAACTTTATTACCCGCAAGGATTTCCAGGGCCTCGAGCTCAATGTGTATGGCGGCAAAACCTCTGGCGGCGGCGCCGGCAAGCGCACCGCGACCATCTCTGCCGGCAAAGGCGATCTCGACCGGGATGGCTACAATATTTTCGCCGTGGCCGACTACCAACGCACCGGTTCGCTCAGCACCTCGCAACGCGATTTCATTCCGAGTCTCCAGGTAGAACAGCGCCTCGGCCACTTGCTATCCGGCTATGGCAGCCCGGCCAACATCCGCCTCACCTCGGCCCAGCGCGACCATTTGCAGGACATCGGCTTTACCATCAACGGCCAGCCGATTACCAACCGTCTGATCAACCTGTCGGTGCCGGGCTGCGCGCCACCGGCCAATCTGTATTTGCCGAATGGTACCGGCGGGGTCGATGCGTGCACCTACAACTACATGGGCGACACCGAGCTCTATCCACAATCGGAAAAAGCCAGCATCCTGAGCCGCGGCGTGTTGAAACTCGGCGGTGGCCATCAGGCCTATGCCGAACTGGCGCTCAGCCGTGCCAAGACCAACTACACCGGATCGTCCGCGCGCGTGGCCGGGTATGTCGACTACAGCCTGGTGCCGCAACTGGCGAATACCGGGCTGGACCAGCTGGACGACGATGTGCCCGGCGAACTCGAACTGCGCATGCGCCTGAACGAAGCCGGACGCCGCACCAGCACCTTGACCAGCGACGCTGTCCGCATCGTCGTGGGCGCCAGCGGCACCGTGGGCGGATGGGACTATGACACCGCCTACAATCACAGCGCGAATACCGTCCGTGACCGCGACACCCACGGTTATGTTCTCTACAAAGAACTGCTGGCCGGCATTGCCGATGGTCGCATCAATCCGTTCGGGCCGTCGGGCGCAGCGGGCCGGGCGCTGCTCGACAGCATCCAGGTCAACGACGAAGTGCGCCACGCCCGCGGCACGCTCGACTCGGTCGATTTCAAGGCCTCGCGCGCGCTGACAAAACTTGCTGGCGGCGACCTGGCAGTGGCAATCGGCGGCGAAGCGCGGCGGGAAAAAAATACCTTTACGCCATCCGCGCTGCTCCTCAGCGACAACATCAATAACGACGCGGCGCCGGAAGGCGGTCAATCCACCAGCGACAGCCGCAATGTGTTTGCCGCCTACACCGAGGTACTGGTGCCATTCGCCAAACAATGGGAAGCCCAGGTTTCCGCGCGCTACGACCATTACCAGCAGGTTGGCGGCGCGGCCAGCCCGAAAATCGGCCTCTCGTATCGTCCGGCCGAAGGCGTGCTGCTGCGCGGCTCGGCCGGCCGCGGCTTCCGCGCGCCATCGATGACCGAACTGCACCGCCCGACGGTGTACAGCAGCACGGCCACCCTGCCCGACCCGGTCTACTGCGCCACCGTCGAGAACAATTACGCCGATTGCGCCGACAACTGGGATACCCGGCGCTACAGCAACGCCAATCTGAAGCCGGAGCGCAGCCGCCAGTTTTCAATCGGCGCCGTGGTTGCCGCCGGCAAAAACGTCAGTGCCACGCTCGATTACTGGAACATCAAGCGTACTGATCTGATCAGCGAAATCGGCGACGATATCATCCTTGGCAATCTGGCCAAATATGGCGACCTGGTGCACCGCGACGCCGACGGCCTGATCGACTACATCGAACTGCGCAAGGAGAACCGCGGCGCCCAGATCGCGCGCGGTCTCGACCTGGCAATTACGGTGCGTGGCGTGGACACGCCGGTGGGCCGGTTCGGTGGGCGCGTGAACGGCACCTACGTGCTGACGTCGCGCATTCAGAACGCGCCGGGCGACGATTTTGTCAGCAACCTGAACCGTTTTGTCACCGATGGCGTGGTGCAGCGCTGGCGCCACACGATCAGCGTCGACTGGGAGCGCGGCCCGGTATCGGCCAGCCTGCAAAATACCTGGTCGAGTGGTTATGAAGATCAGAATACCGCCATCAATATCGATGACGGCAGCGTGGTGGCGGCGAACCGCGTGAAACCGTATTCGTTGTGGGATCTGTCAGGCGCGTACGTCGTGAATCCGCACTTGAAACTGCGCGCCGGCTTGCAGAACATGTTCAACCAGGCCCCGCCGTATTCGAACCAGGCGTACTACTTTTTGTCCGGATACGATCCGAGCTATACCGATCCGCGCGGCCGGCGGTTTTATGCGAGCGCGAATTACGCGTTCAAATAAACACCGCAGCATCTGGCCTGTCCGGCTAGCACTATAATCTCCTCCTTTTCAACGTTGGGGGAGGCAAAGTGTCGGACAGGAAAGCGCTTTTGCGCTCGCGGCAACTGGTCGATCCGGCAGCGCTGGCACGCGATATCGCGGACGCGCCCTTGCTTGAAGAGTGGCGCTTGTTCGAGGTTGGCTTCGGCATGTTGCCGGCATTTTTTGCCGACCATATTCCGGGCGCCGCCTATCTCGATACTGCCGAGCTTGAAACCGCGCCGCTATGGAACAAGGTAACAGACAGCGCACTGACTGCACTCCTTCTGCGCCACGGCGTGCGTCACGATTCCACGGTGATCCTGTACGGTCGCAACAACCTCGCGGCTGCCCGCGCGGCGCACCTGATGCTGTACGCTGGCGTCGCCGATGTGCGCCTGCTCGACGGCGGATTCACGCGCTGGCTGGCGCTCGGCCTGCCCTGCGCCGCGGGTCCGGGGCGCAATCACGCGCCCGCTGCCGACTTTGGAACCACTGTTCCCGCACATCCCGAATACCTGCTCGACATGACGCAGGCGCGCCGCCTGCACGCAACCGATCCTTCTGCGCTGATCAGCGTGCGCACCTGGAACGAATATATCGGCAGGACGTCGGGCTATGCTTACATCCCCACACGCGGCGATATTCCCGGCGCGCTGTGGGGCCGGACATTCGTCGATGACGATGTCAACAGCATGAGCGAATTTCACCTGGCCGACGGCAGCATGGCCGATCCGCACGACATTCGCCGCCTGTGGGCTGCTGCCAGTATCGATCCGGTACGCCAGGCTGTGTTTTACTGCGGCACTGGCTGGCGCGCATCGCTGGCATTTTTCTACGCCTGGCTGATGGGATGGGAGCAGATTGGCGTGTTCGACGGCGGCTGGTACGAATGGAGCAGCGACCCGGACAATCCGGTGCAGTGCCGGATCGACGGCTAGTTGTCGCACACCATTCCAGCCGCGCCGCTAGGCCTGTTGCATGAATGTCACTCGACTATATGTAAATACGCAGGGCGGCGGTCGCTTGCCGCAACATTTCGCTACAATCTATCCCATGGATACATCGTGCTTTGGCGGATAACGGTGCCCGCCAATGAAGCACCCTTAAAAAAATACAGGGACATCACATGGCGGATCAGCGGCTATTGCATATCGCAGCAGGAGGAACGCCATCGCTGGTCCAGTTTCGCGAAACGATGGCCGACTGGGACATTTGCCAGGTGTCCACGCTGGCAGAAGCTGCCAGGGTGCTGCGCACGAATGCATTTACGGTAGGATTGCTCAATGGCGTGATTGGCGGCTTGCGCGCGCGCGAGGTTGATGTCTTCCTGCGGGCACATAGCCAGGTGGCGTGGGTCGGCGTGGTGGATGCGCCTGCCCTTGCCTCCGATGCCTGTCGTGACCTCATCGCGGATCACCTGGCCGACTATCACTCCACGCCAGTTGACATGCGTCGCCTGGCCGACACGATCGGCCATGTGCATGGCTGTGCCACGCTCCGCCGGCCCCGCGCGCGCGCCGTGGAGACAGCGTCGCCCCAGCTGGGTAGCAGCGCGGCAATCGTGCGCTTGCGCGAGCAAATTGCACGGGTCGCACGCACCGCCGCGCCGGTCCTGATCTGGGGTGAAAGTGGCAGCGGGAAAGAATTGGCGGCGCAGGCAGTCCATGCACAGTCGGTGCGCGCAAACGCGCCATTTGTCGCTGTCAATTGTGGCGCCATCGCGCCAAATTTAATCCACGCCGAATTGTTTGGCCACGAAAAAGGCGCGTTCACTGGCGCCGCACGCGACAAGGCCGGTTTGCTCGAAGCGGCCAGCAGCGGCACGGTATTTCTCGACGAGATTGCCGATTTGCCGAAGGAACTGCAGGTCAACCTCTTGCGCTTCCTGCAGGAGAAAACCATCACCCGGGTGGGTGCGACGCGGGCGATTCCGCTCGACGTGAGGATTATTGCGGCGTCGCACGTCAACCTGCAGGACGCCGTGGCGTGCGGTACCTTCCGCGAAGACCTGTACTACCGGCTGGCGGTGCTGACCATCACCGTGCCCCCGTTGCGCGAGCGGCGCGACGACCTGATGCTGCTGGCCGACCATTTCTTCTGGCTGTACTCGGCAGAGAAGCACGCGTGCCTGAAAGGTTTTTCAAGTGGCGCCGTGAGCGCCATTCTGGCCCATTCGTGGCCTGGCAATGTGCGCGAACTGATGAACCGGGTACGGCGTGCGATGGTGATGGCAGAAGGCCGCCTTATCACCACTGCCGATCTTGAGTTCGGCGATCCGCCGGAGCAGGTTGCACCGCCAGTGCTGGACGATACGCTGATGAAAACGGAGCGCGTCGCGATCAGGACTTGCCTGGACCGGGCCGGCCAGAATCTCAGCCGCGCGGCGCGTGAACTCGGCGTCTCACGCACCACGATGTATCGCCTGCTGAGCAAGCACGGCATGCGGGTCTGACGCCACAACGGCGCGCCAAACCGTATCGTCGCAAGCGACTGGACAACTTCTCCGCCGAAAAGCGACACTGTTGTAGCAGAACCGGTGCACTTTCGAAGATGGCCAAACAAATACACATGCCCGGCAGAAATTCAATCTTGTTATTGGAACAATTTCCTTTAATCGTCAATGAGTTAGCGTTATTTGATTCAGTTGGCATCGTTCTTGCGGAGACAGAGGAAGCCTGGTGTCATCAGCGCTCAACTCGTACCTTTTCACTCATACCCATAGGGGAACCGCATGAACAAGACTTTGCTTGCCGCTGCCATTTCATTCGCCTTCAGTGTCGGAGCCCACGCGCAGACCACGCCGCCCGCAGATGGCACCAACCCATACACTCTCACCACCACCAACACGAACAACAACAACGACAATTCGGTCAACACCGACAACTCAACGTCCACGCCGACCAACACGAATACTCAGACCGACAACTCGACGCGCGACAACTCGAATCAAAGCAACGATAACAGCGCGGGCAAAAATCTGTCCAGTGGCAACGCCGCAGCATCGGCGGCAGGTGCCGCCGCGGCCAACAACGGCGGTACCGCCACCTCGAGCGTCGCGAGTTCGTTCAACACGTCGTCAGCGACGGCTGCCAGCACCCTGAACGGCACAGTCACCGGCAACGCCATCAACAACATCGGTAATGTCGCCAACAGCTTAGGCAATACAAACGGCGGCAGCGGCGCCGGTGGCGCGGGTGCCAACGGTTACGGTGGCTCGGCAACAGGCACCGGCGGTCGCGGTGCGGCAGCCTCCGGCGCGAACGGCGCAGCGGGCGCTAGCGGCGGTACGTCGACCAGTGGCGGGGCCGCAAACGGCTCGGCCGGCACCGGTATGGCATCGGGT
>JALYUM010000196.1 GCA_030853745.1 Pseudomonadota bacterium
TGTATTCCAAACGTCGCCCCGCCAATATTGCGCGGCCACGCCAGATCGCGATGTATTTAGCCAAAGAGTTGACGCAAAAAAGTTTGCCCGAGATTGGCGAATTGTTTGGCGGACGCGATCACACGACGGTCTTGCATGCGGTACGCAAGATCGCCGGGGATCGGCAGAAGAACCCGGAATGCAATCATGAATTGCACGTGCTGGAGCAGACGCTGAAGGGGTAATGGGCAGAAAGTCGAGCGCGCGCAATTCAGTATCGCGTCTTTCCGCCACCAACCTCCAAACCGTCATCCCGGCGAAGGCCGGGACCTATAACACTTGTGCGCTTGTGGGAGCGTCAGCGCTATAACAACGCCAGCGTGGTATAGGCCCCCGCCTCTGCGGGCGTGACGGTTTCAAGGCCGCAGGCAAAAGCCTTGTCCACCATCAATTTCTGGCAAAATAGCACACTGGACACACACCGTTTTCACTAAATAACACTTACTGAGGATACATATGCAACTGGTCAAAACCACCCGAGATACCCTTCTCCGGCCACTGCAGATCGTGAGTGGTATTGTCGAGCGTCGGCACACTATGCCGATTCTGGCCAATATCCTCATCCGCAAGGACGGCGAAGGCGTGTCTTTCCTGTCGACCGACACTGAAGTGCAGATCACGACGCACGCGAACATCGGCTCCGGCCCTGAATCGGCCGGCACTACCGTGGCCGCCCGCAAGCTGCTCGACATTTTGCGCGCGCTGCCGGAATCGGGCGACGTCACGATGACGCTGCTGAACAAGCGCCTGACGGTGCAAACTGGCAAATCGCGCTTCGCGCTGCAAACTCTGGCTGCCGAAGAGTTCCCGACTGTTTCTGTCGCCGACACCTACAACGCCACCGTCACGCTGCCGCAAAAAACGCTGAAGCACCTGTTTCAGATGGTGCATTTCTCGATGGCGCAGCAAGACATTCGCTATTACCTGAACGGCCTGTTGCTGGTCCTGGATGGCAATCACGTCATTGCGGTTGCGACCGACGGCCACCGCCTGGCGTTTTGCCAGGTCGCGACCGAGCAAACGTTCGAGCGCCAGGAAGTCATCATTCCGCGCAAGACCATTATCGAGCTGCAGCGTCTGCTGGAAGAAAGCGACGAAACCGTCAAGCTCGACATCGCCGCATCACAGGTCAAGCTGACCTTCGCCGACATCGAGCTGGTCTCGAAGCTAGTAGAAGGCAAGTTCCCTGACTACACGCGCGTGATCCCAAAAGGTTACAAGAACGATTTCACGATCGGCCGTGACGAATTGCTGCGCTCTTTGCAGCGCGCCGCGATCATGACGAGCGACAAATTCAAGGGCGTGCGCTGCATCATCACGCCGGGCAGCATGAAGATCAGCTCGACCAACGCCGATCAGGAAGAAGCCGTCGAAGAACTCGAAATCGACTACGGCGGAGACTCGGTCGATATCGGCTTCAATGTCACGTACCTGCTCGATGTGCTGAACAATCTGAAATGCGACCAGATCAACATCGCGCTGGGCGATTCAAATTCGTCGGCATTGATTTCAATCCCGGATAACACCGACTTCAAATATGTCGTGATGCCGATGCGGATTTAATCCGCCGCACTCAAAACCGTCATCCCGGCGCAGGCCGGGACCCATATCACCACCGATCGGTGATAACGCTGATCATCAGTGGTATAGGCCCCCGCCTCCGCGTGGGTGACGCGTAGTAGCTATGTATTACCCCGCACCACCGAACAGTTTTTAGAGAAAGCAGTCCATGTCCGAAAACACTCAACCAAGAGCACCCGCCCCGTCCAACTCAGAAGACTACGGCGCCTCCTCGATTCAAATTCTGGAAGGTCTGGAAGCGGTGCGCAAGCGCCCGGGCATGTACATTGGCGACACCTCGGACGGCACCGGCCTGCACCACCTGGTCTTCGAAGTGCTGGATAACTCGATCGATGAATCGCTGGCCGGTTATTGCACCGAAATCCACGTCACCATCCACTCCGATAACTCGATCTCGATTACCGATAACGGCCGCGGCGTACCGACCGGTCTGAAATGGGACGACAAGCACGAGCCAAAACGCTCGGCTGCCGAAATCGTCATGACTGAACTGCACGCCGGCGGCAAATTCGACCAGAACTCGTACAAAGTTTCGGGCGGCCTGCACGGCGTTGGCGTCTCCTGCGTGAACGCGCTGTCGAAACTGCTGAAACTGACCATCCGCCGCGACGGCAAAGTCCACACCATGGATTTCGTGCGCGGTGTGCCGCAAGACCGCATCGTCGAGATCATCGACGGCGTGGCAGTCTCGCCGATCAAAGTCATCGGCGAAACCGATAAACGCGGTACCGATGTTCACTTCTGGGCCGACGAAGAAATTTTCAATAACGTCGAATTCCATTACGAAATCCTGGCCAAGCGTATCCGCGAACTGTCGTTCCTGAATAACGGCGTGAACATCAAACTGTCCGACCAACGCTCCGGCAAGGAAGAACTGTTTGCGTTCGAAGGCGGCACGCGCGGTTTTGTGGAATACATCAACAAGGCTAAAACCGTGCTGCACCCGACCGTGTTCCAGGCGACCGGCGAGCGTATGTCGGACCAGAACACGAATATCTCGGTGGACGTGTCGATGCAATGGAACGACGCTTACAACGAGCAAGTGCTGTGCTTCACGAATAACATCCCGCAGCGCGACGGCGGCACCCACCTGACCGGCCTGCGCGCCGCGATGACGCGCGTGATCAACAAATACATCGACGAAAACGAATTCGCCAAAAAAGCGAAAGTCGAAGTCACCGGAGACGACATGCGCGAGGGCCTTACCTGCGTGCTGTCGGTAAAAGTGCCGGAACCAAAATTCTCGTCGCAAACCAAAGACAAACTGGTGTCGTCGGAAGTGCGTGGCCCGGTCGAAGAAATTGTCGCCAAAACACTGTCAGACTATCTGGCCGAGCGTCCAAACGACGCCAAAATCATCTGCGGCAAAATCGTCGAAGCCGCACGCGCGCGCGAAGCGGCCCGCAAGGCCCGCGACCTGACGCGCCGCAAAGGCATCATGGACGGCCTGGGCCTGTCGTCGAAACTTGCCGACTGCCAGGAAAAAGACCCGGCTTTGTGCGAACTTTACATCGTCGAGGGTGACTCGGCAGGCGGCTCGGCGAAGCAAGGCCGCGACCGTAAATTCCAGGCCATCCTGCCACTGCGCGGCAAGGTGCTGAACGTGGAAAAGGCGCGCTTTGAAAAGATGCTGTCGTCGGAACAGATCACGACGCTGATCGCGACGCTCGGCACATCGATCGGCCCGGACGAATTCAATGCCGACAAGCTGCGCTACCACCGCATCATCATCATGACCGATGCGGACGTCGATGGCGCCCACATCCGTACCCTGCTGCTGACGCTGTTCTATCGCCAGATGCCGCAGTTGGTGGAACGCGGTCACATCTATATCGCCCAGCCGCCGCTGTACAAGGTCAAGGCTGGCCGCGACGAGCGCTATTTAAAAGATGACGTCGAAGAAGCCAGCTACATGATGAACGTGGCGCTGAACACAGCCGCGCTGATCCCGCGTGACGGCGCCGACGCCATCAGCGGCGACGCCTTGGGCGAACTGGTGCGCGTCTACAACTTGTCGAACGCCATCATGATGCGCCTGACGCGCGTGATCGACCGTGCAGCGCTGACCGCCATCATGACGGGCGTCATCCTCGACTTGTCGACGGTCGACGCCGCCGAAGCTTCCGCCGCCGCCCTGGAGGAACGCATCAACGACCCGGCTGTGCGCGTCGGCGTGCGTTCCGACGACCTGTCGGAAAAGCACGCGCTGATCATCCAGCGTATGCACCACGGCAACGTCAAAGTCAGCTCGATTGATGCTGACTTCGTCGACGGTGTCGATTACAGCGTTCTCGCTAACGCTGCAGCGACTTTCAAGGGCCTGATCGGCGAAGGCGCGTTCGTGCGCCGCGGCGAAGGCGACCGCATGAAGGAATCGGCTGTCGTCGATTTCCACCAGGCTATGGGCTGGTTGCGTGATGAAGCCGAGCGCGGCGTCACCAAGCAGCGCTACAAAGGACTGGGCGAGATGAACCCGGCGCAGTTGTGGGAAACCACGATGGATCCGACGGTGCGCCGTCTGTTGAAGGTGCAGATCGATGATGCAATCGCTGCTGATCAGATCTTCACGACGCTGATGGGCGATGACGTTGAGCCGCGAAGGCACTTTATTGAGTCGAATGCGCTGAGGGCAGGAAATATCGACGTTTGACGCAAATAGCACATACATAGAAAACGGCCATTTGGCCGTTTTTTTTTCGCGTCGTTGCTACAGAACCTCGATTGCTAATAAGATATTGAACACAAGGCTGAGTTGCATCTATGATGCAGTGACATGCCTGATTCTATTGATCATCCGCCCCTCAAGAAATCCGCCTCATGGACTGACAATGAGCTGTCGGGCGCCGTGCGTGCGTATGTGGGAATGTTGCACGCCGAGTTGAAGGGTATCTCGTACAGCAAATCGGCGGTTAATCAGAAACTTCGCGACGGTCTCCTTCACGGTCGCACCAAGTCTTCCGTCGAATTCAGAATGCAAAATATTTCTGCGGCCCTCAGCGAGCTCAGGATGCCGATCATCCAGGGATATCGGCCTGCACAAAATATTGGCAGCGCAGTTAAAACCAAGATGATTTCACTGCTAAAGGAAAACGGTAGCGATACATTGCTTCACTTTGTCCCTACAGCAGATTCCGCTTCGCTGGAGCTGAAAGTAACGGCACTGCGCGAGCAAAAATTGTCGAAAGTACCTGTCGGAGCGCGATGTCCGATGGCAGTGACGGTGATGTCGACAAAATTCGAGCGTGACCCTGCGGTGAAGGCTTGGGTTTTAACTGAATCAGATGGATTATGCGAAGGCTGTGGAGATCCTGCACCTTTTCTTGGTCGCGACGGACTACCGTTTCTTGAAGTTCATCATGTCATGCCCTTAGCAAATCAAGGCTCGGATACAACGACGAATGCTGTGGCACTTTGCCCAAACTGCCATCGTCGCTGCCATTACTCTGTTGACCGGGACGAATTCAAACTGAGCTTGTACGATAAAGTGGCGCGACTTGTTGTCGAGGTATCGGTCGGCTGACTGCACTGTTTCAATAACACCCTCCATTGGCGTAATACCTCGCGTTTGTTCTCCTCACGTGCATAGTTACTGCCAAACTAATACGAGCATGTAGATGGCGCAGCCACTTTACTGCTGATGATCCGATCGAACATTGTCTTGATTGCTACCTAGAATACCGCCAGATTGTTCTTGTCGAAAATGCTGAACCCGGGGAGATAGTAGGCGCACATGTTGCGCAGGTCGTCCATTACCGACTGGTGAGGATGGAATCGAAGGTGCCGGAGAGCAGATAAAGCTTCGATGCGACCATATTGCCGGTTCGGTCGATGTAACCGTTAGCGGCCGTGCTGGCAACCAGTTGCAGATAATGCAGATTGCCCGGGGCAGTATTGAACATGCGGCAGACGTATAGCAGCAGCTCACCCGGCGACACGTCATTCCTGAAGCTTTACTGGCGCTGGGGCCTGCAAAACCTCTCAACGTCATCAAAGACGTCGTGCTTCGCTTACTGTCTCGTGCCCTGAATCATGCGCCGGATGCGCCCATGAAATTTCCCGACATACAGATGTAGAGCACATCGGGAACCATCACTTCAGCAACGCAAGCAACTTATTCGAGGACCCTCGGTCAGGGAGCGGCGAGGCGCATCGTAGCCGCATTTGGGCGCGCGAGTGCTTGCCGCGATGCTGTTGCATTGGCGCCGCCATGGGCGACATCAAGCTTGAAGACGCCCACAACTGCTTCCAAGCGCAACGCCTGCTCCTGGAGCGACTGCGACGCCGCCGCCGCCTCTTCGACCAGCGCAGCATTTTGCTGCGTGACGTTGTCCATTTCGTTGATTGCCTGGTTGATCTGCATGATGCCGGCTTCCTGTTCGCTGCTGGCGGCGCTGATTTCCGTCATGATATCGGTCACGCGGCGCACGCTCACGACGATTTCTTCCATCGTCTCGCCTGCGTCACCTACCAGGCGGCTGCCAGTTTCGACGCGGTTGACCGAGTCGGTGATGAGCGTCTTGATTTCCTTTGCCGCCGTGGCCGAACGATGCGCAAGATTCCGCACTTCGGACGCGACCACCGCGAAACCGCGGCCCTGCTCGCCAGCACGGGCGGCTTCCACCGCCGCGTTCAGGGCCAGGATATTGGTCTGGAACGCGATGCCGTCGATCACGCCGATAATGTCGGCAATCTGTCTGGCCGAATCGCTGATGGCGCTCATGGTCGAGACCACTTCGGCTACCACGCCGCTGCCCCGCAGGGCGACCGTGGTGGCACTCGTCGCCAAGCCGGTGGCCTGGCGCGCGTTGTCAGCGTTTTGCTGCACTGTTGAGGTCAGCTCTTCCATCGACGACGCCGTCTCTTCAAGCGAACTGGCCTGTTGTTCAGTACGTGAAGACAAGTCCAGATTGCCTGCCGCGATTTCCTCGCTGGCTGTCGCGATTGACTGCGTTCCCTTGCGCACATCGGTGATGATCGAATGCAACCTTTCAATAAAGCCATTCAGCGAAATCGCTACCTGTCCAAACTCGGCCGGCAGCTCTGGCAGGCGGTAGGTAAGGTCGCCGTCGCCACTACGCAAATCTTCAGTGGCATTCAGAATGGCGCGCAGAGGAGTAAGCACCATGCGGGTCAGCACTACCGCGAGCACGATCGACAGAACAGTTGCCAACGCGCCTCCGCCGATCAGGGTTGCGTTGGTGGCGCTGTGCAATTCTTTCGCGGTGGTGGAGCGCGCAACCAGCAACACCTGCTCGGCCTGGTCCATCTCGTCCAGCGTGCCGCGCATCTTGTCCATGAGCGCTTTGCCTTTTGCGGTCTGTTCGAAGCGGATCACCGCTTCCATGGCCGCGGCATTGTCGTTCGCGGTGCGGCGCAAGGCAATCGCCGGTTCAGCGGCAACGGAGCGCCACTGCGACTCCATCTCTTTCAATGCATTCAACCGCAGTTGCTGCTGTGCATTGTCTGCTGTCAGTGCAATGACGCTTTTGAGGCTTTTTTGAAAAGCTTCTTTACCAGCAATATACGGTTCCAAAGAGGCTTCTGCGCCGGTCAGGGCGGAACCACGCTCGCCGGTTTCCATATTGACAAGGCTTTCTGTCATATCTGCGCTGCCAGCGAGCACTGTGAAGGTGTGCGTGTTCCATTCATTGGCTTGACTGAGCCTGGAGAAATTACTGTAAGACACGCTTACTAAAATTAATAAGATGGCAACGATCACCGCGAAGCCGAGGTACAGGCGGCGGGCGATACCGAATGTGAAACATGTTGAGGTGGAGTACATGTTAGAGCCTTGGTTTGGATTTCGCGCCCGTAGCGCGAAACATTTCGATTGAAAACCAGTCCTGCAAGGCGAAAATACGTGTTTTACCGCGTCGCCATTGACAGGAGACGCATCGTCTTTTTCGAATAAACCTGCGGTGTAGGACAAATCTTACGTTGAAATTTAGAAACCAAACTTCACAGAAGGAAATAAACTGTGATTGTTACCGTAAAACAACATCAAGTTTTAACGTAAATTGTGACAATTCAAAAGGTCTGGCGCCATACCGGGTGTCACCAGTGATTCCTGCAGCAATGTAGTTCCTTTACCAACACATGCTGAATATTTGTTTTTAAATAACTCGCTCAGCCAGCATTAACTGGAGCAAGTACCCCTGACGTTCCCTGCATACTTTCATGCGGCGTGTAATCAGGCACAGGTGCCATATGCGTAATATCCCGCACTCGTCCTTCGCACATTCGTGTACGCCGCCACCGCGTAATACCCCAGATACTGATTCGAATTGATCCCATACGCCTGCCCGTCGCTGCCCACGTACGCGCGGCCCGAATACACGTGCATGTAATTGCTGTCGAACCAGTGCACGCATGTGTACGGAGCCGCCGGGTTACCGCTGACGATCCGGTCGATCATCGTCTTGATTGCCACCATCTGCCCGCCGCTCTTGCCGGGGAAATTCAGGTCGTCGCTCCCCCACCAGTCCCAGCATGCGCCCGGGTTGGCCGACGTTGCCACCGTCTGCGGGTAGAGCACGATCATGTTGTTGGTATCGGCCCAACGGTTGTAGCCGGCATTCTGATAAAAGGCCGTACCCACGGTGGCGACATTTTGCAGGCAGCCGTGGAAGGCGATGTGAAGTTTGCAGGCTTGTCCCGCGGCACACGCAGCCGGTATGTAGGCGTACCCGCTGGTGGCCATGCCGTGATCTGTCGGGTTGTGGTTGCCCCAGAAAGCAGTCTGGTCGAAGTTGACGAAAGTGCCGCCCAGGGTGCTGACGTTTTTGGGATTCAGCGTGCCGTACAGCCAGTTGAGGATGGCGCCGGCAGCGTCGAAATTGCAGTTGATGATGTACGAGCCGCCAGTGGTACTGCAGCTGCCGCCGAAGTAGTCCGTAGGTACAGCGTGTTCGGCTGCCAGATCGTTCTTGTAGAAAATGTTGGGCCCAGGGAGATAGTGGCTGTACATGGTGCGCAGATCGTCCATGACGGGCTGGCGAACGATGGAGTCGAGGGTGCCGGACAGCAGGTAGACCCTGGATACGGCCATATTGCTGGTGGGATCGATATAGCCGTTGCCAGACCAGGTGCTGACGATCGATTCCAGGTACGGAATATTGCGGGGTACGGTGTTGAGCATGCAGGCGGTGGCGGCGATTGTCACGTTACCTTGCGAGCAGTAATACGGCGCGCCAGCGATGGCGCCTGCACCTTTTTTGATGGTCTTTGAATACGCAAAATGCATCTGCACGGCCATGTCAGCCCCGGACGAGAAGCCGGAAACAGAGACCTCGTTGACGCTGACGTTGTACTTGGGCAGCGGCACGACGACAGCGGAAGCACTGGCGCCAGACAGCACGGCGCCGATGGTCATCGTTACGAAAAAGATAATGCGGGCTGCGAGCAAACTTCGCAGTGAAGCCGACTTGGTCATGTGATCTCCTGCCTTGTGATTTTTACGTGAAATCGCGGGGCGCGGGAAATAGATCAGCTCAGTGATGCGCCGGTGAAGTCCAGCTTAAATCAGGCAGATGGTTTGTCAAAACGGGTTGGTCGTGCCGCTGTTTCGTACAAGAAGACAAGTGGCGTTGTAGCCACATTGGTGTGAAAAAAAATCATGCAGCGACCGGGAGTGGTGCTGGAACAGCTCAGTGCGCTGGCGGCAATGGCACCGGCGCATCTGGCAGAACGAACAATCATCGCCTCACAGCCGGTCCCGCAACTTCTCCGCCGCCCGGTCACTCAGCACCAGCACCAGTTTCAAGCGCGCGCGCGTCATGCCGACAAACAGCTTGCGGAACACCAGTTCATCGATCTCTGCAAAATCGATCTCGGTAAAAATGACGGCCGGCGCAGATTGGCCTTTAAAACGATACACCGATTCAGTGAGCAGCCCGCCATCGCGAAATACCTGGTCGCCGAACAGATCGTATTCGCCTGTAAAAGTCTTCAGCGTGTGCGCGTCGCCCAGCGTGTCGAGATTCAACATCGCGGATTTTTCGCGGCCGCGAAACGACGCGATGGCGATGTCCTGGCGCTTGTAACCATCCGCAAGACAGATCGTGATGGCGTGCTTGGTCTGCGCCAGCATTTCCTCGATATCGCCCTGCGGATAGACCAGGAAGTCGATGTCGGCACCGTCGAACGGGCTGGCTGCTTCCACCGGTTGGCGAGCCGCCCCGATGCGCGCCAGCAACTCGACGATCGCACGCGGACTCCTGAAATTGGTGTGTGAATGGAGCGTCACCCAGTCCGGTAGCGGCACACTGTCGCGGCCATATAAATTCTGGGTGGGATCTTCCAGCCAGATCGCGCGGCCGCCTTTTTTCAGGAGGCGCAACACGACGTCGCGCCAGGTGATGGAAAAATCCTGTCCCTCGTCGACGATGACGACGTCGAATTGCCAGGTGGGCGGGAAACTGGCGCCGGCCAGTACGGCTTCGATGTCGTCCCACACGCCCGGGGCGTTGTAGTTGGGGACGATGCCGCGGGCGCGCTGCCAGGCGTCGCCCAGCATATGGAAATTCGAGACCACGCCGCCGGCCGGCAGCAAGGATTCGATATGGTCGGCCAGCGGGCGGTTGTAGCAGACGTACAGCGGACGCAGGCCGGCATCGATGGCGGCGGCGTATTCGGCCAGCGCCAGCTGGGTTTTGCCGCTGCCGGCAGTGCCGACCACGCGCAAACGATATGGTGCGAATTCAAGGCGGCGCGCCCAAGTGGCCAGGCCGCCGGACAGGCGCGTCACCAGTCTGTCGGCGCTGCCGATCATCGAACTGGGATCGGGGCGCAGGCTCATGGTGTCGCCAAGAAAGCGCGCGACTTTCTCGAACTGGTCGGTGGTCTCGGTGATGGGCAGCAATTCGCGCACCTTGGCGCCGAGCTGGTCTTTTTCGGTGGCGTCGATGATATGGCTGGGCTCGATGCCGGCCAGGTGCGGGTCGCGCACGATGTAGTCGGGGCAGTACAGCAGATAGTCGATCGACAGGTCGCCTTCGAAGCGCTGCATCAAAGCGTCGATGGTGCGCGTGATTTGTGTGCGGACTTTGGCCGGCTTGCCGCGGAAAAATTTGTGCAGGCCATCGTCGGTCTCGGTGAGGAAGCCGGACTTTTGCTCAATCAGCAGCACGCGGCCATTCGGCGCAACAACGATAAAATCGATTTCGCCGTAAGCCGAAAAACCCTTTTCAACGTTGGTCCAGTGGACGCCGTGATAGACGCTGTAGGGCGCATCTTTGAGGGCGTCGTCGAGATAGCTCAGCGTATCGAGCTCGCGGGCCGCGAGTCCGGTGACCGACATTTCAGACCAGCCGGAAGGATGAATATAGGCCATGTGGGCGGCGGTGAAAGTCAGGATGCCCCATTGTAAAGCTGAACCTTCACCGCAGGCGTTTCCTCA
Source organism: Pseudomonadota bacterium (assembly GCA_030853745.1). Taxonomy (GTDB): domain Bacteria; phylum Pseudomonadota; class Gammaproteobacteria; order Burkholderiales; family Burkholderiaceae_D; genus JALYUM01. The sequence goes on from JALYUM010000196.1 coordinate 11,018, forward strand.
TGCCGGCTGGCCGACTGCCTTCAGGATGCGTGCGATCACCGCGATCAATTGCGTGCCCGAGGTGGTGACCAGACGCGCGCCGGCCTCGCTGGCGGCAGCGCCGTGGATCTCGGCTTCCTTCGGCGTGCAATACACCAGTACCGGCTGCTCGGGCATGCGCCGGATGATTTCGTGCGTGAGCGCGATACCCGCGTCGGGCACTGACCGGCCATATTCAAACCCAGCCATATCGGTGATGACGACATCGAAAGCATGAACGCCTGCGCCCAGCCGGTCAAGCGCATCCTTGCTGGTAAGAACTTGTTCGACGCAGATATTGGCACGCGTAAGTTGCTCCACCAATAAGGCGTTGTTGGCGGGCCGGCCATCCATCCACAAGATGCGCCCGGGAGCGACTGGCAGCACCAGCGGCGCAAGGGGCGACGCAGCCAGGCCCGACTGTTCAGGCATGGCGGAAACGATATTCACCACCGCCTCCTGCACGTCGGCCAGCGCGCTTTGTTGCAACCGGATCAGTTCGCTGGCCTCGATTTCGGTGCCACTGTCGAGGCGCACCGGGTTCAGATTCTTGACCTGATTATCGGCCCATTTGATGATCACAGAAAGGTAGATGCGCGTCAGCAAGTAGCCGATCAGAAAGCCCAGCACACTATAAAACAGCATGATGCCACCGGCCACTGGCGCCGCCATCGCCTTTTCCAACCCAAGGCTGGGCGCAATGTAGTCGGCCACACCGCGCGCTACCGCCGGCAGATGTTTGAGTTCGACCAGACCGACGCCGACAATGATTTTGGTGAGCCAGTCGGACACTTCCACCAGGTTGGAATTGATTTCGCTGGCAGAGTAGCCGGTGTGGCTGATCAGGCCCGCCGGACCGGGATCGGTCTCGCGCTTGCCGCCTGCACTTGTCGCCGGTCGGGACGGTGGGATGATGGCGCCTGCAGGCAAGATGCGCGGAATGGCGAACAGGAAGCCGAGCAGCATACCGCTGACACAAAAGCCGAAACCCCAGATCAGCGCGTTGGCAACACGGTAGCTGATCAGGTCGCCGCCGCTGCGATATACCGCCCAGGTGCCAATCAAAAAAATGATCAGCAATACGAAGGGAACGCGGCTGGATTGATGCGAATCGTAAACGGAGCGCAGGCGGCGCATGCGTAAAACGCGTCCTGCAAGTGGTGGAAGAACTGGTAGCGAAGCCATGGTCAACCCTTTCGCGCGTGGCGATGTGGGAAAGGCAAACGGGACCGGCGCATGGAGCGCCGGCCAACGGCACCTGGGCTTTACGACGTTTTGTATGCTGCCTATGCGGCGTCGGCGACTACAAGCACCGCCGCGCCACGTTGTTGATTTCTAGTCAATGGTAAGCCGATAAGCTCACGCAAACACGACGGACATCAAAAGCCGCTGATGTCTTTCGGCTCCACCATCGGTGCCCCATTTTTCTCGGTGCGAAATTTTTGCGACGCCTGATACGCCACCTTGCGAATGCGCATGATCGAACCCAGCGGACGGTGTGCAGCCACTGCATGCCATGGGCTGAACTGAATGCCATCGTCGATTTTTTTCGACAGCTCTTCGCTCCAGCCTTCCTGCGGCTGCACTGTCAAACGTGCCACGGCAACATACGGACTGTCTTCCTGTTTCCACTCGACCGACGCGTCTTCAATCGGCATGGTTTCCAGGCTTGTACACAGTTGCACGCGCAGTTCCCACTCGCCGCCCTGGCTGGAGAAATGCTGCTGCATCGCGCGGCGCAGGCCGTCCGGCGTGTCTTTCAGGTCGACCGGAGCGTCGGTCAACGCGGTCAGTTCTGACGACACCGGCGCCAGCGACAGCTTGGCCATGTAGTCGCCGAACAGCACTGGCACTTGCGTAAAATAAGTCTCGCCAAGCGGATTGGTTTCCGGGTGGCCACCCATTCCTTTAAGCGTTGCACTTTCGGTGCCCACGGCTTCCAGCACTTTTTCGGCACCGCGCAATGCGGCCGACAGCGCAAGCTTCAAGGTCGGTACTTTATCGGTGGTGCCAGCCAGCAGTTTTAAATTGCCGAGGAATTTTTTGCCGGTCGGGGCCGAGAATACCGGGCCGTTGACCATGATGAAATCCTGCGTGACATCGCCTTCGCTACCATCCACGCGCGCGCCTTCGACACCAATGATTTTCATGGCCACACCACGCGGCGTGGAAATTTTGTCATCCAGAATATCGCCGGGCGACGTCGACAGACGCATGATCACCGGGTAGGTGCCTGGTTTGGCAAAGATGCCTTGCGCGTATTCCGGCGCGACATGGTCCAGCACCGTCAGCGTCGCGCGCAGCAGCGCGTGACTTTTTGCGTGGACGCTGCGGATGGCATGGCCGCTATCGCCATACGTGGTTTTTGAAATGCCGAGCAGCGTATCGATAAAGCCCTGCTCTGTTTTTGCTTCTTCTTCTTCGAGCACTTCGAACTGGGGGTTGTAGCGGACGGGGGTAATCATCATGATTCCTCTCAATGAGTTAACGAAAAACAGCGGCCCCGGGCGAGGCCGCTGCATGGTGTTTCAAACAATATTACGCTTGAATGGGATCTTGCTCGCGCGCGAATGAACGGTGGCCGGCCAGTGCCGTCACAAACGCGTCCAGCGACTTGTCGCCGTTGACGCCCATGATCATGGTCGAATCATCGCTGCCGTCTGGCAGCTTGCCGTCCAGACCTGCTTTTGGCAGCAGGCTGGCACCGCTGCCGACGATCAGCATTGGCTTGCAGTGAGCATGCTGGTCGCGCAGGAAGTCGATGATCTTGCCTTCACGCGCCATCGTATGAGTTCCGTCCGGCACGATGACCGCATCGAACAGCACCGCCGGGGCGGCTTCCACCGATACTTCCACATCCAGAGCAGCGCCTTGCGTATTCTTGACGGCGCCCATCTTGGTGCCCACCAGGCGTGGTACAGCGCCTGCACCCAACAGGTCTGCGTACATAGCCATGACCGCATCGCCATCAACACCGGCGGCGACAAAAATCGCGACGCGGCGCGTGGCAATGCCGGTTTGGCCCGGACGCGCCATCAGCGACAATGCCGGCGACGGTGCGTACTGTGGACGCGGCAAGTTGGTCGCCAGCGGCAACGGCTCCGGCACTTCCATGCCAAGGCCATCGGCAACTTTGGCGGCCAGCGTTGCATCGACATTGGCCAGCAGCGCCAACACGCGCTGGCGAATGGCCGGCACGGTTACCTTGGTCAATTCAAAACGGAAGCCACCGACGATGTGGTCTTGCTCGGCAGGCGTCTGGCTTTCAAAAAACATCTGGGCCTGGGCATAGTGCTCGGCAAATTTCTCGGCCTTGCCACGGACCTTGTCTTCGGAAATGCGTTCCGGATAGCTGGAGAAACCAGCAGCGCCAGCCTGGTATGGTGCACCGCCTGCCAGCGAATTCGGTTCATACGACACGCGGCCGCGCGGGATGGCGCGCCGATGAATACCGTCACGCTGGTTGTTGTGCACCTGCGCCACCGATGCGTTGATCGGGATTTCGTGGAAATTCGGGCCACCGAGACGCGACAATTGCGTGTCCAGGTAGGAGTGATTACGGCCAGCCAGCAGCGGGTCGTTACTGAAGTCGATGCCCGGCACGATATGCGCGGTGCAAAAGGCAACCTGCTCGGTTTCGGCGAAGAAATTGTCTGGATTGCGATCCAGCACCATCTTGCCGACCACGCGCAGCGGCACGATTTCTTCCGGAATCAGTTTGGTCGAATCGAGTACGTCGAACTCGAAACTTTCGGCCTGTTCTTCGGTGAAAATCTGCAAGCCCAATTCCCATTCAGGGTAGGCGCCCGCTTCAATCGATTCCCACAGGTCGCGGCGGTGGAAATCAGGGTCGGCGCCCATGATTTTTGCGGCCTCGTCCCACACCAGCGAGTGCGTACCCTGAACCGGGTTCCAGTGGAATTTGCAGAACACAGATTCGCCTTGCGCATTGACCAAACGGAATGTGTGCACGCCGAAACCTTGCATGGTGCGAAAGCTGCGGGGGATGGCACGGTCGGACAGGTGCCACATCAGCATGTGTGCGGTTTCCGGCATCAGCGAGACGAAATCCCAGAACGTATCGTGGGCGCTGGCTGCTTGCGGGATGGCGTTGTGCGGCTCCGGTTTCACGGCGTGAATCAGGTCGGGGAATTTAATCGCGTCCTGGATGAAGAACACCGGGATGTTATTGCCCACCAGGTCCCAGTTGCCTTCATCGGTATAAAACTTGACGGCAAAACCGCGCACGTCACGGGCGGTATCGGCCGAACCGCGCTCACCGGCCACGGTGGAGAAACGCACAAACACCGGCGTCTGCTTGCCCTTTGCGGCGAACGGTGCAGCCTTGGTAAGGGAGGACAAATCTTCATATGCTTCGAAATAGCCGTGCGCGGCCGAACCACGCGCGTGCACGACGCGCTCTGGAATGCGCTCATGGTCGAAGTGGGTGATTTTTTCGCGGAGGATGAAATCTTCCAGCGCAGTCGGGCCACGCAGGCCAATTTTCAGCGAATTCTGGTTGTCGGCAATCTTGACACCCTGATTGGTCGTCAACATCTGTCCGGTACTGTCTACGCGTGCACCATCGAGCGGCGTGATGTTGTTATTCACGCCGTTCGGCGGCACGCCGGCACCGGTTTTTTCCGATTGCGCGCTTTCGCTGTCGGTACTGGCACCGGCCAGTGGCGACGATGGGGTATGCGGAATGCCAGCGGTCGGGGTGCGTGCGGCGTCGCCGTATTCGGCAGCCTTGATCGGGTTCGACGGGGTTTGCGCGGCAAGGTCGCCGCCCGACACGAATTTTTCGAGCAGACCGGTGGCATCGGCATCTGCCGAGCCCAAGCTCGATGGCGGCGGTGCGTTGGACGGGCCTGCGAAAGTACTCAGGACGGAACCGGCACCGGCGACGGCAGGCGTTACTTTTTTCGTTGGCATAGCGATAATTCTCCAATAATTGATAGGGTTTGTACGACGCAACCACATGCGCGCAAGGCAGCAAGGCCCTGGTTCACCATCACATGCGGGGGAAGCCGTGCGGCTTCGATGTTGAAAAACGCAACCTTGATTGGCCCCGGTCGGCGTCGTCCACGACGCGTATGCACCCGATACTAAATATGTCCAGCGACTTGCTCTGTGCGAGAACACACTTACAAACCATACAAGAGAGATGTTTTCTGTATAA
>JALYUM010000199.1 GCA_030853745.1 Pseudomonadota bacterium
CACCGGCCACGCCATCGCTGCCAGGGACGTTGTTGTAGCCCGAGGTCAGAAACACGACCCATTGCGCCGGCGCCAGCGCTGCCACGACCAGCATCGCCCAACTGCCGGTATTGAATATCAACGGCACCGGCCAGGTGAAGCCGAACCTGATGCTGCTGTACGATAATTCCGGCTCGATGGGCTACACGTTCACCCCCGACTATATCGACGACACCAATACCTGCCGTTCGCGGTTGCTGATGTCGAGCGGCACGCAGTCGTGCGCGATGGGCCATCCGCCGTTCAACAGCCCTGACTTCAATCGCCAGTACTACAATCCCAAGGTGCGCTACCTGCCGCCGGTGAAAGACAATGGCATTTATTATCCGAGCCAGACCAGTGGCAATACGACGGCATGGACCTCGGTCACCACCGATGCGTTCGGCAAAAATAAAAGTAACCTGCTTGGCAATGGCACCGATACTACCAATCTGGTCAACAACGTTCCCGACCGGAAGTGGTGCAACGAGGTGAAAGACAGAAATAACCGGAGCGTAGCGGGCACCAATTGTGTCTTCAATTCGGCGACATATTCTTATCCGAACGACACGAGCTACATGTCCGTCACTTTTGGCACCAATCCGTATTATTACAATATTAATGTTGCTGAATACTGTACCGATGCCACCTTGAAGTCGTGTACCAGCACGGCTGTCGGTGCCGCTGCGCCGGCGGGTTTTCCGATACCGGCCAAGGTGCGCTGGTGCGATAGCCGCGCACTGACCAACTGCCAGGCAAAATATGTCGGCGCCTATGTCTACCCGCGCTTTTCCAGCCCGAACAGTGACGTGATCGGCGCTTACGGTACCCTTACCATCGGGGCTACTGCCGGCGCGAATGCGGTGAGTGTCTCCAGCGTTTCCGTCATCGAATCGGGCACTGCGGTCGTCATTACCGACCGCAGTGTGCCAGCGGGGACCGGGACCAACTCCCCTACCAAACAGGCCTCTCTGGCCAATGACGTGGCCGCATCGATCATTGCCAAAACCGGCCTCACCAACCAGTACACGGCGTGCGTCAGGGCGCCGACAACGACGTCCGTGCCAAACTGCGCCACCGCGTTCGGCATTACCCTCGGCGCCAACAATATCGTTGCCATCGTGCCACTCGATTGCACGCCGGGCGCCACCAGCAAGAACCTTGGCCAGTGCTCGCTGCTGGCGGACGGCACACGCGACGGCTGGGCGGTCGCGGCAACGTCGCCGGCGGCCGTCGTGACGCCGGCCAAAGGTGCCACGACAGTGCTGACTGTGTCCGGTACAGGCAAAAACAGCAGCACGAGCCGCACTACGCTGGCGTCGCTGCAATTGGGCGGCGCGCCCATCATGGGGTCGCTGAAGTTTGCCGCAAATGTCAGTAGTGCAGACGGCGCCGCGGCCATCGCCGCTGCCATTTCTGCGACTGGCGTGACCGCAGTGCAGGGCAACAGAACCGGATGCCCCGGCAGCACGTCGACAGTCTGCATCACCACGACGGCCAACCTGGCCGCTGGCCAGGCAGTAACGATCGGCGCGATCACCAATAACGGTTCCATGGCATTCACAGCCGACGGCACCACGGCCGGCACCGCTGCAACGTACGACACCGTACCGATGACGCCTGCACCGATCGGCGCCGGATCGGCAGTCTTCGTGCGCGTCGATATCGTCCCAAGCCGCACCAGCTACCCGAAAGACACGAATCGTACCGACTGCACCGCCGCCACCTGCAGCTATGACGACGAGATGACCAATTTTGCGAACTGGTACGCCTATTACAAGACGCGGAACCAGATGATGAAAACCGCAGTCGGACAAGCATTCAATCCGATCAGCGGTAGTTTCAGCGTTGGTATCGCTTCGTTGTCGAGTGCTGCGGAGGAAGGCGACCTGACGCGCCCGCGCCCGTTCACCGGCACCGACCGCACTACCTGGTACAACGCGCTGTACAACATGACGGGGAACGATTCGACGCCGCTACGTCCCGCACTGCATTCCATTGGCAAGATGTACGCTAACTTGGGTAATTACGTGCAGGACGCCAATGACGAAGTTGTCAAGTTTCCGTGCCAGCAAAATTTTACATTCCTGACGACCGACGGCTACTGGAACGGCGGCGAGGCGGACGACGTCGTGAATAACGACAACGTACAAAGCGCGGCACGATTCTGCCTCAGTAAAGACGGCTGCGTCGATACCAGAGCGCAAAGTGGGAATTCGCTCGCCGACGTCGCGCTGTACTGGTACAACGGCGGCTCGAACACCACCGGTGGCTCGCTGCGCCCTAGCCTCGAAGACATGACCAAGCCAGGCCTGGTGTTGCCTGTAGACGAAAACACCCACCTGCACATGAATACCTATACGCTCGGCCTGGGTGTGGATGGCATCATGAATTACGAAGAGCATTACGATACCTCCCCGATCCCGGGTGGCGACTTCTCCAAGCTGATCAACGGCGCCACCACCGGTTGCCCGTGGAACAATAACGGTCCCTATGTCTGGCCCGATCCGGCGACTGACGACACCAGGTCCAGCACTGTCCAGTCGCGCGTCGACGACTTGTGGCATGCAGCAATCAACGGTCATGGCAAGTATTTCAGCGCCTCCGATCCGACCCAGGTCGTCACCGGCCTGCAGTCGGCCCTGTCGAATATCGCCGCCCGTGTCGGCGCCGCAGCATCTGCATCGACGTCGTCGCCAAATATTTCGCAGGCCGATAACGACATCTTCTCGGTCTCGTTTACCACCGTGAAATGGAATGGCGTGATTACCGACCGGAAAATCGATGTCGTCACCGGCGCCATCCTGCCCACCGAAATCTGGACTTCGTCGGACATGATCGGCCGCAAGGTCGACCAGAGCAGCGACAGCCGCCTCATCAAGATGCTGGTGCCGGCCGCTGCGCCCGCCGCCGCGACGCTGAAAGATTTCAGCTACGCCAATATGACCGGCACCGAAAAAGCCTGGTTCGACAACCAGTGCATGGCGCTGGCCCAGTGCACCAGCCTGAGCCTGGATAACCGCGCCATCGTCAACAACGGCGCCAACATCGTCAACTGGCTGCGCGGTCAGCAGCAATATGCCAACGGCGCCCTGCTGCGTGCTTACTCGCAGACTGCCGGCGTGCCGCAAGGTCTGGCCACGACCATTCCGATCGTGCTCGGCGATATCGGTTCGTCGAAGCCGGCGTATGTCCGCGACCCGCGCCGTGGTTTCACAACGGCCGGCTACAGCGATTACAAGACAGCCAAGGCTGCCCGTGCGGCAATGGTCTACGTTGCGGCCAACGACGGCATGCTGCACGCGCTTGACGCCGCCACCGGGGAAGAGCGCTGGGCGTACGCGCCCCGCATTACCATGAAAAAACTGCCAGTACAGGCGAGCACCGGCTACGGCACCAATCACCAGTACACCACCGACGGTTCGCCGGAGGTGTCCGACGTCCAGATCAACGGTGTCTGGAAGACTGTCCTGGTCGCCGGCCTGAACGGTGGCGGCCGTGGTTTTTATGCAGTCGATGTCACCGATCCGCTGGTCCCGGTCGCCATGTGGGAAACGTGTGCCGATGCGGCCATCTGCAGCGGCGTCAACAATGAGCCGGAGATGGGCCTGAGCTTCGGCAATCCGCTGATGGCGATGTGGAAGCCGAGCAGCGCGGCGCCGGCGCAATGGGTCGTGTTTCTGACCTCGGGCTACAACAACGTCCCTGGCAGCGATGGCGTGGCCGGTGCCGGTACCGGCAAGGGCTGGTTGATGATCGTCGACATAGCGACCGGCGCAGTGCTGTCGAAAGTTTCCACCGGCTCGGGCGATACCACCACGCCATCGGGCTTTACGCGCATTACCGGCATTAGCGCCAATCCGGTCACCGATCCGCTGATCACGTTTATCTACGGTGGCGATAATCTGGGCCAGATGTGGCGCTTCGACCTGACCGGCGGTGGCACGCCTGCCGTCGTCCGGATGGGCAATGCCGGTCCGCTGCAGCCGATCACATCGCGCCCCGACATTACGCTGTGCGCAGTGACCAGCACGGTCGCCGGCATCACCAGCACCAGCAACAAGATGGTGGTGGCGTATGGCACCGGGCGCCTGCTCGACGTCAGCGATGTGGCCAACACCGACGTCCAGGGCGTGTACGTGGTAAGCGACAAGCCCGCCGGCATTGGCGCGACGATGACGCCGACCGAATGGCGCGCGACGATGGCCAAGGAAAACCTGCTGAAAGCCACAACGTCCGGGTCCACGCAAATGACCATCAGCGGGCCGGTGGTGGACCTGTCGACGCAGCAGGGCTGGTTCACCGATCTGAACCAGACCGCCGGCGAGCGCGTCAACCTCGATGTCAAGATTGTCTCGGGCCTGCTGAACGTGGTGACCAACATCCCGTCGGCGTCGTCGGCATGTTCGGTCGGCGGCAGTGCAAACCTGTACTCGTTCGATGTCTGCAAGTCGGTTGGCGATCCGGCCAACGGCGGCGTTGTGGGTAAACCGCTGTCGCCTAATTCGGCACTGGTTGGCTACGTCATCGTCAGCCTGCCCAACGGCGTCAAGGAGTTGATCGGTACCGACGCTGGCGGCCTGCTGCATACCCCGCCGCTGCCCGATCCGGATGGCGCCAAGTCGCGCCGTTCCGGCTGGCGCCGCATCCAGAACTGATCGTCGAGCGATCGTGGGAAGGGCCGGGTGCTGCATGCAGACCCCGGCCTTTTTTTCGTCCGCAATCAATTCACACGGCACGCGCCGGAATCGGTAAAATCGAGGGTTTTCTACCAGGGCCGCAAGCGCTCACCATGGCCAACGATACCGATCTCCCCATTCTTGACGACGCCAACCACGGCGCCGCATCCGACAACACCATCGACGCCCCCGCCGACGCAGTGGTGCGCTCTGGCGATTCCGCCGCCCGCATCGTCGCTGCCGAAGTGGCGCGCCGGCGCACGTTCGGCATTATTTCCCACCCCGATGCAGGTAAAACCACGCTGACCGAAAAGCTGCTGCTGTTTTCGGGCGCGATCCAGATGGCCGGTACGGTCAAGGCCAGGAAAAGCGGGCGCCACGCCACCTCCGACTGGATGGAAATTGAAAAGCAGCGCGGCATTTCGGTGGCGTCGTCGGTGATGCAGTTTGAATACCGCGACCACGTCATCAATCTGCTCGACACGCCGGGTCACCAGGATTTTTCGGAAGACACTTACCGCGTGCTGACCGCCGTCGATTCGGCGCTGATGGTCATCGATGCTGCCAAGGGCGTGGAAACGCAGACGATCAAGCTGCTCAATGTGTGCCGCATGCGCAATACGCCGATCGTCACGTTCATGAACAAGATGGACCGCGAAACACGCGATCCGCTGGAGCTGCTCGACGAACTCGAGTCGGTCCTGAAAATCCAGTGCGCGCCAGTGACCTGGCCGATCGGCATGGGCAAGAATTTCCGCGGCGTGTATCACCTGCTGCGCGACGAAATCATGCTGTTCAAGGCAGGTGAAGAAAAGGCCGATGGCGCGTATGAAATCATCAAGGGCATCGATAATCCGCGCCTGTCCGAGATGTTCCCGCTCGAAATCGAGCAGCTGAAAATGGAAGTGGAACTGGTGCATGGCGCGTCGCATCCGTTCGACCTGGAAGAGTTTCTGGCCGGCGTGCAGACGCCGGTGTTCTTCGGTTCGGCCATCAACAACTTCGGCGTGCGCGAGATTCTGTCGGCACTGATCGAGTGGGCCCCGGGTCCGCGCGAGCGCGATGCCACGTCACGCGTGGTGCGTCCTGAAGAAGCCAAATTTTCCGGTTTCGTGTTTAAAATCCAGGCGAACATGGACCCGGCCCACCGCGACCGCATCGCGTTCTTGCGCGTGTGCTCGGGACGGTTCGACAAGGGCATGAAGGTCAAGCATCTGCGCCTGGGACGCGACGTCAAACTGTCGTCCGTGGTGACCTTCATGGCATCGTCGCGCGAGCAGGTGGAAGAGGCGTTCGCCGGTGACATCATCGGCCTGCCGAACCACGGCAATATGCAGATCGGCGACAGCTTTTCCGAAGGCGAAATGCTGCAGTACACGGGCATTCCGTATTTTGCGCCGGACCTGTTCCGCGCAGTCCGGATCCGGAATCCTTTGAAAATCAAGCAGCTGCATAAAGGCTTGCAGCAGCTGGGCGAAGAAGGTGCGGTGCAGGTGTTCAAGCCGGTGCTGGGCGGCGAACTGATTCTCGGCGCGGTCGGCGTGCTGCAGTTCGAAGTGGTGGCCAGCCGGCTGCTGAACGAATACGGCGTCGACGCCGTGTTCGAAGGCGCCAGCATCAGCAGTGCGCGCTGGGTATCGTCCGACGACAGGCGCGTGCTGGCCGATTTCGAATCGCAGCTGGGCCACAACGTTGCCTACGACGCGGCCGGAAATATGGCCTACCTGGCGACGTCGAATGTCAATTTGCGCCTCACCGAGGAGCGCTGGCCGAAGCTGACGTTCCATGCCACGCGCGAACACGCGGTCAAGCTGAACTGACGCGGTTTTTCAGTCCTGCTCGATGGCGGTGATGGTCTGGGTACTGACCGTGCCATCGGGCGCGGTGACGCGCAGCTGTACGGGAATCCAGCGCCGCTCCGGCGCCAGCCAAATTTCCAGCTGCGCCACGCCGGGCGCCACCAGCTGCACCAGGTGACGTGTGGCGATGGCGCCCATCGGCGTGGCCAGCGTTTCCTCGTCCTGCACCAGAAACTTGACGATCTCCGGTTCGCGCGGGCCGGCCACGTAGATTTCCACCACGTCGCGCACCTGGGCGGGCCTGGCCAATCCTATTCCCATCAATTGCAGCATCAGTGAAGCGCGGTCCTGACTACCGGTGCTGTTGGTGTAGTCGCGCCCGTCGATGGCAATGGTGTCGCCAGCGAAATTCGTGGTGGTCGTGGTGCCGTCGGCATACTGCTCGCTGGCGCTTCTCGGCGCCACGCCATCGTCGCTGTTGACACCGCGCGACATCAAGGTGCCGGTGACGCCGGTCAGTTTCACGGTGTAACTGTCAACGCCGGACGTCCACGCCAGGCTGGCTGATGCTGGCGGCTGGCCGGCACGCGTCATCACATAATGCAGGCGCCCCGGTTCCGGCATCCGGACCCGGTAACGACCCGGCATCTGCACCATCGCTTGCTGGCCTTGCGCTATGGACGGCGCCGCCGTTTCGGGCAGTGGGGTGGCCACTGGTCCGGGTGCAGCGGAAGACGTAACTGAAGGCGCAATGGAAGACGCAACTGAAGGTACAACTGGCGCCAGCGCAGCAGGGGAGGCGGCAGCCAGCTTGGGAGCGGGCGCAGGTTGGTTGGCGGCAGCTTGGGTCGGCAGCGCTGGAGCAGGAGCAGGAGCAGGCTGCAAGCGCAGGACGAGCGGCGCCGGCGGCGCCTGCAGCGGCGCGCCGTATGTCACATCGCTGCGGTGCACGACCAGGCCAAAGAACAGCAGGTGCAGCACCAGCGACAGCGCGACCAGCGCGAGCAGGCGCCGGTAACGCTTCATCGCGGCAGGGGTCGGCGCGCCAGCAGCCAGGCGTCGATGGCCGCGCCGATCCAGCACGCAACGATCACGTAAATCGACAGGCTGACCAGGAACGGCGTGGGGCCGGCCGGCTGGACGCGCGCGGCCATGGCGACCGGATCGAGTTCCATCGCACCGGACATGATCTCGTTGGCGATCGCAGACGCGCGATCGAACAGATCCATCCCGAAGTAAATGGTGGCCACCAGCGTGGGCACGACAAACACCAGTGCGCGTGATGTGCGCTTCAAATAAACATGGCCGGCGCCGGGAAATACCAGCACGGACAGTAGCAGGGCATTGATCGAACGAGACATACATTCCTTGAAAAATACAAGCTGTGACTGCTTGAGCGCGCACAAACATCATTGTGCCGGAGGGCGTAGATTTGCTCAATGCGTTCAGGAAACTTTTTAGCTGGACGCGTGCCGCCACATGATACGCCGCCTGTTCCCTGCGCGTATTCCTTCAGAATCCACTTCCCGGAGCCGCTGCCATGACGATGTCCCCACACCGCGCGGTGCGCTGATGCTGTCGCGCCTGCGCCTCGGCACCAAACTGTTGCTGGCACCGCTGGTGGTGCTGGCGTGCATGGCATGCGTACTGTGCCTGGCCTGGAGCGCCATTGCACGCCAGGGGCAGGCGCTCGACGCGCTCGTCCAGCAGCGCGCCGCCCAGACCCGCAGCGCGGCTGAACTGGCGGCCGGCGCGCGCCAGGCCAACGCCGAGGTGTATCAGCTCATCAGCTGGATCAGCGCCAGTTTTTCGCAGGCACGTACCGACACGCTGGTGCGCGGCATTCATCGCCGTCACGCCGCCATCGCGCGCAATTTCACGACGTTGACCCGTCTGACGGCTGGCGTCGATACCGAACGCGCCCTGGTGCAGCAGACCGAGCGTGCCTATCGCGTGTATCTGGCCAGTGTGCTGGACGTGATCGAACTGGCGCGTGCCGACCAGACGATCAGCGCGAATGCGATGATCCGCGCCGAACGCGCCTTCGATACGGTACTGGTGCGCCTCGACGCGCTGACGCGGGTCGAGCAACAGCAGGGCGAGCGTGCCGCTGCCATGGCAGCCGATGAAGCGCACACGGTGGCAATTTTGATGCCGGCCGCGCTGATGGCGGCGCTGGCGGCGGCCTTGCTGGTCACGCTCGCGGTGCGGTGCGCGTTGCAGGAAGAACTGGAGGCACTGTGCGCGGCGGCCACCGCGCTTGGCGCCGGCGATCTGCGGGCAGCGCCGGTGCCGCCAGGGCGCGACGAAATCTGCGGCGCCGCGCAGGTGCTGGACGCCGCCCGGACGAATGTACACGCTCGCCTGACCGGCGTGCTCGAATGCGCCCGCGCGCTGGGGGCGCAGGCAATCGACAACGACAACGCGCTGCACGCCCAGGCGCTGGCGTTGTCGCGCAGCGTGATGACGTTTCAGCTCGATCAACCGCCGGTGGTGTCGTCCCTGCTGGTGGCCGACCTGCCGCGCAAAAGAAAAGGGATGCCCGGGCCAGTGCGGCCGGGGCATCCCTATTTACGTCTCGCCGTCAGCCGGCGCTAGGATCGGATCAAGCGCACATCACTCGTAATCTTCGATCGGTGCGCAGCCGCAGAACAGGTTGCGGTCGCCATACACGTTGTCGGCACGGCCGACTGGCGGCCAGTACTTCTTCTTGCGCAGCGAAGCGACCGGGAAGGCGGCAACTTCGCGGCTGTAGCTGTGCTGCCAGTCGTCGGCAGTAACGACTTCGGCCGTGTGCGGCGCGCCCTTCAGCGGATTGTCCATGCGGTCGTATTCACCGCGTTCCACCTTGATGATTTCGGCGTGAATCGTGATCATCGCTTCGATGAAACGGTCGATCTCGATCTTCGATTCGCTCTCGGTCGGCTCGATCATCAAGGTGCCCGGTACCGGGAAACTCATGGTCGGGGCGTGGAAACCGAAGTCCATCAGGCGCTTGGCCACATCTTCGTTGCTGATGCCGGTGGCATCCTGCAGCGGGCGCAGGTCGATGATGCACTCGTGCGCCACCAGACCGTCGTGACCCGTGTACAGCACCGGGTAGTGCGGCGCCAGGCGGCGGGCGATGTAGTTGGCGTTCAAAATCGCCACTTCGGTCGCTGCCGTCAAGCCTTCGCCACCCATCATCGCGATGTACATCCACGAAATTGGCAGGATCGAGGCCGAGCCATATGCGGCTGCGCTGACGGCGCCGATGCCGGCTTCGTCACGGGTGTAGCCAGTGGAGCGCTGGTTTGGCAGGAATTTGGCCAGGTGCGCGCCGACGCCGATCGGACCCACGCCAGGACCGCCGCCGCCGTGCGGAATGCAGAAGGTTTTATGCAGGTTCAGGTGCGATACATCGCCGCCGAACGCGCCCGGTGCGGCCACGCCGACCAGTGCATTCATGTTGGCGCCATCGATGTAGACTTGGCCGCCGTGGCTGTGGACGATGTCGCACAGTTCGGCGATGCCTTCTTCGAACACGCCGTGGGTCGATGGATACGTCACCATCACGCAGGCCAGGTTGGCGCTGTGCAGTTCGGCCTTTTTACGGAGATCGTCCAGGTCGACGTTGCCGTTGTCGTCGCAGGCAGTGACGACCACGCGCATGCCGACCATGTTGGCGGATGCCGGGTTGGTGCCGTGCGCCGAGGAGGGAATCAGACAAATGTTGCGGTGGCCTTCGCCGCGCGATTCGTGGTATGCCTTGATGACCAGCAGGCCGGCGTATTCGCCTTGCGAGCCGGCGTTCGGCTGCAGCGAGATGGCGGCATAACCGGTCAGCGCGCACAGCATGTCTTCCAGCTGGCCGATCATTTCGCGGTAGCCGACGGTTTGCGCGTCCGGTGCAAACGGGTGGATGTTGGAAAATTCAGGCCAGGTGACCGGGATCATTTCCGACGTCGCGTTCAGCTTCATCGTGCATGAACCCAGCGGGATCATGGTGCGGTCCAGCGCGAGGTCCTTGTCGGCCAGAGCGCGCAGGTAGCGCAGCATGTCGTGCTCGGCGTGGTAGCGCGAAAACGTCGGGTGCGTCAGGTAGGTGCTGGTACGCGCCAGGTGGGATGGGTAAGCATCGGCTTCTTCTGCATCGAAATCGATGGCGTCGCTGCCGCCGAAGATCGTCGACAGCAATGCCAGGTCGTCACGTGACGTGGTTTCGTCGAGCGAGATGCCGACGTGGCCGGCGTCGATCTTGCGCAGGTTGACGCCGTGTTCGATGGCTTTTGCATGCAGTGCTTCGGCATTGTCGGTTTTCACCGTCAGCGTGTCGAAGAACGTGGTATTGGCCAGTTCGAAGCCCAGCGTTTGCAGGTGTTTTGCGACGATGGCGGTGTAGCGGTGCACGCGGGTGGCAATCTGCGCGAGGCCGGCAGGACCGTGATAGACGGCGTACATCGACGCCATCACGGCCAGCAGTACCTGCGCGGTGCAGATGTTGGACGTGGCTTTTTCGCGGCGGATGTGCTGCTCGCGGGTTTGCAGTGCGAGGCGATAGGCTTGATTACCCTGCGCATCGACGGTGACGCCGACCAGGCGCCCGGCCATGCTGCGCTTGAATTCGTCGCGGGTGGACAGGAAGCCGGCGTGCGGACCGCCGAAACCGAGCGGCACACCAAAGCGCTGGCTGTTACCGACAACGACGTCGGCGCCCCATTCGCCCGGTGGCGTGAGTAAAGTAAGAGCGAGTAAGTCGGCAGCGACGACGACCATCGCGCCGGCAGCGTGCAGGTGTTCGACGGCGGCAGCATAGTCGCGCACATCGCCGTTCACGCCAGGGTATTGCACCAGCACGCCGAAGCATGGCTCGGCCAGCGTGTCGATGTCGGCGGCAGCAATCGTGCGCACCTCGACGCCGATCGGTTCGGCGCGCGTGCGCACCACTTCGAGCGTTTGCGGCAGCACGTCGTCGGCGACGTAAAACACTTTCGAGGCCGATTTGCCGACGCGCTGGATCAGCGTCATCGCTTCGGCGGCAGCGGTGCCTTCATCAAGCATCGACGAATTGGCGATACCCATGCCGGTGAGGTCCGTGATCATTTGCTGGAAGTTCAGAATGGCTTCCAGACGGCCCTGCGAAATCTCTGGCTGGTACGGCGTGTACGCGGTGTACCAGGCCGGGTTCTCAAAAATATTGCGCAGCACGACAGGCGGCGTGTGGCTGTTGTAGTAGCCCTGGCCGATCATCGACTTCATGACGGTATTTTTATTGGCAAGTGCGCGCAGCTTGGCCAGCGCATCCTGCTCGGACACCGGCTCGAAGAACTGGCCCAGTTCGAGCTTGCTCTTCTTGCGGATATTGGCTGGCACGATGGCGTCGATCAGCGCAGCGCGCGACGGGTAGCCGAGCGTGGCCAGCATGGCGGTTTGTTCGGTGGCGGTAGGGCCGATGTGACGCGGGATGAACGCGTCGCGTGCTTCGAGTTGGGTCAGGCTGGTGCGGGTCATGGTAGTGGCCAAAAAGAGGGAGGACTGGGCAGGGCAGGGCGGGGAGCGTCTAGCAGCAAGTGCTTCGAAACTGTCGTTCCTTGTATTACTCGGAACGACTCCCGGCGAAGGCCGGCACCTATATCACTCATGAGCAGGGATAACACTGATCGAAGGTGCTATGGGGGCGTTGCGCAGCAGGGACGCCTTCGCGGGGATGACGAATTATTTACTCTGCGGTGGCTTTGCCGTAACCGTCGGCATCAAGCAGGCCGGCGGTGGCGTTGGCGTCGGCCGGCTTCAGCTTGAACAGCCAGGCGCTGTAGGCGTCGCTGTTGATACTATCCGGTGCGTCGGCCACGGCCTGGTTGACTTCGACGACTTCGCCCGACACTGGCGAATAAATATCGCTGGCGGCTTTCACCGATTCCACCACGGCAGCGTCGTCGCCGGCGGTGAACTGCTTGCCGACCTTTGGCAGTTCGACGAACACGATGTCGCCCAGTGCGTCCTGCGCGTATTCGGTGATGCCGACGGTGAGGGTGCCGTCGGTTTCGGTACGAACCCACTCATGGGATTCGGTGTATTTCAGGTCGGCTGGAATGTTCATGTAAAACTCCTGGTGTGGATGGTGGATAGCAGTATTTTAAACGGTGCGGCAGCGGCGCGGCAGAGGGGGAGGCTTAAACCGCCGCCAGCACTTTGCCGTTGCGGACGAACGGCAGCTTGACGACCGTGGCGGCGAGTTTTTTGTCGCGAATTTCAACGTGCACGGTGTCGCCGATGGCCACGCCGGTCGGCACGCGCGCCAGTGCAATGGCTTGCTGCATGCTCGGGCTGAAGGTGCCGCTGGTGATTTCACCGGTCGCGCCGGAGGCCGCGATAACTTTTTGATGGGCGCGCAGAATGCCGCCTTTTTCGCGCAGGATCAGACCGACGAAATTCGCGTTCTGGCCCATGCGCTGCAAGGCTGCCTTGCCGATGAAATCACGTTCTTCATCGATGACGATGGTCCAGGCCAGGCCGGCATCGAGCGGGTTGACGGTGTCGTCCATGTCCTGGCCGTACAGATTCATGCCCGCTTCCAGGCGCAGCGTATCGCGCGCACCGAGGCCGGCCGGCTTCACGCCAGCGGCAACCAGGGCATTCCACAGCGCTTCGGCTTGTGCTGCCGGTACGCCAATTTCAAAACCGTCTTCGCCGGTGTAGCCGGTGCGCGCAACCATCGCTTCGCCAAACGCGGTGTCTGGCACGATGACGACATTGAACGGCTTGATCGATTCCGTCGCAGCTTTGGTGGTTGGCAGCACTTCCCATACCTTGGCGCGGGCGTTCGGGCCCTGCACGGCGATCAGCGCGATCGGATCGTTGCCGTCGCGGCGGGCGGTGATGGTCACGCCGCTGTCGGTGGCGGTGTTTTGCGCGTCGATCCAGGCGACGTCCTTGACGGCGGTGCCGGCGTTGACGACCAGGCGGAACCACGTCTCGGTGAAGTAATACACGATCAGGTCGTCGATGACGAAGCCGTCGGGGTTGAGCATGCACGAGTACAGGGCCTTGCCCGCTACCTGCAGCTTGTTGACATCATTGGCGAGCAGGCCGCGCAGGAAAGGGCGGACATTGTCGCCCTTCAGGTCGACCACGCACATGTGCGAGACGTCGAACATGCCGGCATCCTGGCGCACGGCGTCGTGTTCGAGGATCTGGGAGCCATAATTCACCGGCATGTCCCAGCCGCCGAAATCGACCATCTTGGCGCCGGCGGCACGGTGTGCTGCATTGAGCGGGGTAGTGTTGAGAGTGGTCGATGGAGCAGTGGCTGAAGTCATGGCAATCCTTGGGCAGAGCGGCACACGCGGTAGTATGCCTGTTAATAGGGGCGGCACGGCGCCGGCTGGCGAAATGCTGGCGATGTTCTGCGCCCCTCTGTCCTTGGTACCTGAGAGATAGCGCGTGCTTTATATATGGTGCAAACATATAAAACCTGCGCCTGCCCCTTCGGTGAGCCGCCGGCTGGCGCCGCGGCTGCTCTCCAGAGTTGAACTGCTGCGCGATGCGCGGCGGTCCCTTGAACGGTCCTTTTGCCTGAGAGTTTTTGGGTGATGCCCCTTCGGCGGTCGCTCGATGCGCGACCCTCTCCCGATCAAGACTTGCGAGAATAGGCGAGTGCGGCCCCGGTGTCAACCTGCGTACGGTGCGGCTGGCCCACTGCGGCGGGTCACCGGTGCACGCCGTCACAGGTTTATCGTGCGCACGGATGGCGCATGCGGGCGTGGTCTTTTGTGCAGGTTTGCTAAACTGGCACCTTCACGATGCAGGTGACTGACAGGAGGAAGACGATGAGTGACGAGCAAATCAAGCCCGGCAATGAAGCGTGGTTCACCTTATCCGGGGATGTCAACAGCGACATGGTGCACCGGGTGTTCGACGCCGTGGCCACCATGTCTGCCGACGGCCTCGATACCGCGCATGTGCTGGTGCAGTCGAATGGCGGTTATGTCAGCGATGGCCTGTGCCTGTACAACTTCCTGGCCAACTCCCCGGTCGAGTTTGTCATGTACAACGGCGGCGCAGTCGCATCGATTGCGGTCATCCTGTTCCTGGCGGGCAAGCGCCGGTACGCCAGCGAGACGGCCCGGTTCATGGTGCACAAATCGCACGCCACCGCGTCTTCTGGTGCCCGGCCCGATGCGTTGAACATCATCGTCGAAGGCTTGCGGGCCGACGATGCCCGTACCGAATCCATCCTGCGCAAGCACATCGCATTGTCGCCGGAACAATGGGCAATTCATCAGTACTCGGACCTCCACCTGACTTCGCGCGACGCGCGTACCGCGCACATGATCAATGCAATTGCTGATTTTGCGCCGCCGAAAGGCGCTTCGTTGCGCAACATCTGAGGCGCTGTACGTATGAGGCTCTGTGCGCGTTCATTGGGTAAACCGGTAGTTTCATCCGGCGTCCTTTATACCGGAGATCAATTGATCGAGCGTCAGCATCGCCATGCGTGTCAGCCATCCTCTAGTCGACATTGGGTAGGAGTGTGCCTGCGGCCGTAAGTTCGTTTGAGAACTTGTCTAACTAACGCTCACAGAGCCAAATTAGCGCGCACGGCGCCAAATTAACCCGCACAAAGCCACATGGAAAAGAGCCTGGCGACGGCGGACCGAAGCAGACTCTTTCGTTTTTTGTTTCCTGTTTGGCGACTGTTATCAGGGCCCGGGAACACGGCGCCGACCAGCGGGTACTAATTACTAATGACTGCTACTTCTTGCCGTCGTTCTTATGACTCTGGCGACCTGCTTCTGCATGTTGCTCAGGTGTCCCGCCGCGCGTGCCGCTGCCGGAGCCTGAGGAACCCGAACGGCCGCCGCTCGCTTCCCCCGCGCCCGATCCTCCCGACGCTGCGCGATTTCCCGCGCCCGAACCGGAATCGCCGCTCTGGCGGTTGGCGTCGTTCTTGTGACTCTGACGTCCGGCTTCCGCATGCTGCTCGGGTGTGCCGCCCTGCGTTCCTCCCTGCGTACCGCCCTGGGTGCCAGTTTGTTTGTTGCCACTCTTCTGATTCGCGTTCATGGCGCATCCTTTCGAAGTTGAAAAAGTGTTGCTGCCCATCCGTCACGGCTGTGCCATGGCGTTTGGTGAGAATATGATGCTGCGGACGATACGCGATCGGTATCGGAGCGGCACGCGCCCGAATGTAGGACATCAACCGACAATATTGCCTGTGGGTTAATAATTCAGACACTTTAAATTCTGGCAACACCCGTTAAAACAGTGCCAACATGCTGTCAAAAAAATCTGGCGGCGAATTGCTGCCTGTCTGGATTTCTCGTTGCAATGCTCAAATACTGATTGCCTTGCGGCAATTATGTGGCACAATAACGGCAGCAGAAGATTGCCTACTTCAAAGGAAAACTGCCCGATGGTTTCCCGCTCCACACCTGATACGCCGGTTGCCGAGGCGCCCGCTTCGCCCCGGGCGCTGGTGGAGCAGCTGGTCGCGCTTGCGGTACGCCACGTCGGCGAGCATCTGGTCGCGGTGGCGCAAAACATCAGCGGCGCGCTGCTGGACCTGACCGCGCCCGATGAAGCGAAAAACGTTTATCAGCGCGTCAAGTCCGGCAATTTGCTGAAACAGAATAGTTATGCGTTTGTGCATATCGCTGCCAGCGGCATCGAGGCTGCGCTGCGCCGCGAGGCGGCCCTGCTGACCCCACCGGCCGTCGGCGACGCCGCAGTTGCGCTCGACGCACTCTCTCTGGCGCTGGTGCCCATGGCCGAGATGGACAGCAAGGTGGCGTTCGGCGTCATCAGCCGGCCTTTCGATATTGCCCACGCCGAGCAACTCGCCACGCTGAATGTGCGGCTGGCGCATTTGCTGGACCGCGACATCCTGCGCAGTGCACAAAATCCTTTTCGTCCAGAAGTGTTTCTTGCGGAGCTGGACCGCGCCTGGTGCGAGTTCGAGCCGGACGCAAGCGCCCATGGACTGATCCAGCCGCTGCTGGTGCCGGCGTTGCTGTTTGATTTCGGCGCCTTGTACGACGCGTTGGGCAAGGCCATCAAGCGCAGTGGGCGCCAGCCGGCCGGGCACGACAAGCGCCAGATCCGCAAGACCGACGATGCCGCTGCCAACCGGGCCGCGCGCGCCACCAGTCAAGCCGCGCTGTCACGCCAGTTGCGCAATTTCTTCGGCGATGACAATGCCGGTTTTGCAGCGCCAAGCGCGCACGCGGATGCCGCATTTGCCATCCCCATGATTCCCGATCTGCCGGCCATGCCGCAAGGTGGCAGCGGCTGGCGGCCAAGTGCTGCCACTGCATTCGGCACCACGCCGGCGCCAGCGCTGCACCCGGCAACGCCCGTCGCCATTTCCGCCATGACCGCGCCGGCACCGCATGGCAGCACCGTTGTTGCAGGTACGCCGGTAGCGGGTTACAGCGGCTTCGCACCGGCACAGCCCCAAGCCGCCCACGCCGCGGCAGCCAGATCTGGCCAGGTCAGCCTGCCTGCCGCGGGCTTGGCGCCACAAGCGCCGCAAGCGTCGCAAACGCCGGGTGCGCCCGGACTGCAGCACATGGCCGCGCGCGCGCCCGCTCACATCGCTCCGTTGCTGGACATGCTGGCCAGATTGCCGCATCTGGCGAACCTGCCAGCGATGCACGCGAACGCAGCCGGCACCACAATGCAGGCGCAGGCCCAGGCCCAGGCGCCAGCTGGCACCCCCGGTCATCCGGCTAACCCGGGCGAGGTATTTTATCTGCCGCGCCTGAAGCAGAGCCTGCCCGAGGGCAGCCTGTCGCGCGGCGATGAAAGCACGCTCGACCTGCTGTCGCGCATTTTCGAAACCGTGTTCCTCGACGAAGCGATTCCCGCGCCCACGCGCGAACTGATTCAGTCGCTGCAGATGCCGGTGTTGAAAGCGGCGCTGGTCGACAAGAATTTTTTCTTTGAAGAGACCCACCCGGCGCGGCGCATGATCGACCTGCTGTCGCGCATGGGCTGGGACCAGCGCAACGATCCGGATGATCCGCTGTTCCAGACCATGGAGCGCAACATCAGGCGGATTGGCCGCGAAGGCGCCAGCGACCCTGCCGCATTTGCCGACGCCGTGGCCGACCTCGAGCAAAGCATTGCCGCCGAAGAAAGTGCGCTCGACGCCAGGTTGGCCGCGCCCGTGGCGGTGGCGCTGCGCCAGGAACACATTGCCGTAGCGCGCCGCGCCGCCACCGATGCCATCCAGTTGCGCATCGCGGGCGACAATGTGGTGCCGATCATCGGCGCGTTCCTCGAAAATAAATGGCGCGATGTCCTGACGCTGGCCTACGACGTCGAGGACAAGAAGCCGGGCGCCGTCAACAATGCCACCCGCGCCATGGACGACCTGGTCTGGAGCGTCAAGCCGAAGGCAACGCACGAGCAGCGCCGTGCCTTGCTGGCGCGTTTGCCCGGTTTGCTCACAACGATCAACAAATGGCTCGACATCATCAAGTGGCAGGATGAAGCGCGCCTGAAATTTTTTGCCGCACTGGCCGAATGCCACGCGTCCATCGTGCGCGCCCCGATCGATCTGTCGCCCGAGCGTCAGCTTGAGCTGGCCGTCGAGGCGGCCCAGCAGGACGCCATGCGCCTGATCGCCCACGAGCGTGCCGCAGCCGAACAACTCGAGCTGGACGCCGCCGACCCCGTCACCCAGACGGTTGAAGGCCTCGAGCGAGGACGCTGGATGGCGTTTGCGCAGCCGGATGGCAAGGTGCACCGCGTGAAATTGGCCTGGGTCAGCCCGCGCCGGACCTTGTTCATTTTTTCGGCCGGCGCGCGCGAGGAGGCGTTTTCAATGACGGCCGATCTGTTGGTCGGGCGCGTGCGCGATGGCAGCGCCACCATTCTCGCCATCGAAGGCGTCGTGGGCCGGGTGTTGTCGGAAGTGATGCAGCAGGCCGCAGAAAACGATGCCAGCGACGACGATGGTCGCCGCGCCGCAGCCTGAGCGTGCACTATTTTCTGGTCTGACCGGCAGGCCAGCGATGGTATGATGCACCTGTTTATCACCCCTGAAACAGTGCCAGCAACGTGCGACTCTCCTCCATCAAATTGTCGGGATTTAAGTCTTTCGTCGATCCCACCAATTTCCAGGTGCCGGGTCAACTGGTTGGCGTAGTCGGTCCCAACGGCTGCGGCAAATCGAATATCATCGACGCCGTCCGCTGGGTGCTGGGTGAATCGAAAGCTTCCGAATTGCGCGGCGAATCGATGCAGGACGTGATTTTCAACGGGTCTACCCACCGCAAGCCGGCCGGCCGCGCCTCGGTCGAACTGATCTTCGATAACAACGACGGCCGGGCCGCCGGGCAGTGGGGCCAGTACGCCGAAATTGCCGTCAAGCGCACGTTGACGCGCGACGGCACCTCGACGTATTACATCAACGGGCAGCCGGTGCGGCGGCGCGACATCCAGGATATTTTCCTTGGCACCGGCCTTGGGCCCCGTGCCTACGCCATCATTGGCCAGGGCATGATCTCGCGCATCATCGAATCGCGCCCGGAAGAACTGCGTGTTTTCCTCGAAGAAGCGGCCGGCGTCTCGAAATACAAGGAGCGCCGCCGCGAGACTGAAAACCGGCTCGGCGACACGCGTGAAAACCTGCTCCGCGTGGAGGACATCCTGCGCGAACTGACCACTAACCTGGACAAACTCGAAGCGCAGGCCGCGGTGGCCACGCGGTTTCATGCACTGCAGGCCGATCAGGAAGAGAAGCAAAAGCTCCTGTGGCTGCTGCGCAAAACCGAGGCGAAGGCCGAGCAAAGCCGCTTTTTCCTCGAGATGGAACAGGCGCAGACTGCACTCGAAGGGCAGACCGCGGCGCTGCGGCATGTCGAACTCGAACTCGAGCAGCTGCGCCAGGCGCATTTTTCTGTCGGCGATCGTCTGCACACGGCGCAGGGTGTGCTGTACCAGACCAATGCCGAAATCGGCAGTCTGGAAGCGCAGATTCGTTTCGTCGTCGAATCGCGCACGCGCCTGCAACACCAGCTGGCCACGCTGACGGCCCAGCGTGCGCAGTGGGAAACCCAGGCGCAGGATTACGCCGAACAGGTGGAAGAGGGCGAATTTCGCGTCGAGGAACTGGCCGCACGCGCGGAAGGCGCGCAGATCGCCGTCGAAGTGCAGCAGGAGCGTTTGCCACAAGCCGACGCCGCCTGGCGCGCCGCACAATCGGCCACGCTGGAGTCGCGCACGCGCATCATGGCGGCGCAGCAGCAGATCGAACTGGCGTCTGCGCACCAGCGCAATGCTGCAAATATCCTGACCGGGCTGACCACCCGGCGCGAGCGCCTGCAGCAGGAAAAAACCGGCCTGCACCTGCCCGATACCAGCCAGCTGGAAAACCTGCGCCTGCAGGTCGAAGTGAAAAAGCAGGCGCTGGAGGAGCAATCCATGGTGCTCGAAGAAGCGCAGGAGCTGCAGCCGCAGGTCGAGGCGCAGCGTACGCAGGCACAGGCGCAGGTGAACAGCGAAACTGCCGCCAACGCGCAACTCGAAGCGCGCCTGAACGCGTTGAAACAGCTGCAGGACCGGGTCCATACCAAAGGCAAAGTCCAGCCCTGGCTGCAAAAGCATGAACTCGACGGCTTGCCGCGCCTGTGGCAAAAAATGCAGGTGGAACCGGGCTGGGAAACCGCGCTGGAAGCCGTGCTGCGCGAGCGCACCGGCGCGCTCGAACTGTCGAACATCGACTGGGCGCGCGGCTTCTTCACCGATGCGCCCCCTGCGCGGCTGGCGTTGTATGCACCCGCGACGACGCCGGCGCCGGCGGTCGACGCATCCGGCCTGACGCCATTCGTCAGCCTGCTGAAACTCAACGACAACGGCGTGCGCGGCGTGCTGGCCGACTGGCTGCATGGCGTCTACGCGGCCGCCGATGCGGCCCAGGCGTTTGCCGAGCGTGCGCGGCTGCCGGCCGGCGCGATCTTCGTCACGCGCCAGGGCCATACGGTGAGCGGTTCGAGCGTCCGTTTCTATGCCGCCGACGCCGAGCAGGATGGCATGCTGGCGCGCCAGCAGGAAATCGACAATCTCACGCGCCAGCTGCGCGCGCAGTCGATGCTGGCCGACGAAGCGCGCGCCAACGCGGTGCGGGCCGATGCCGCGGTCACCGAACTGGCGCGGCGCATGCAGGAAGCGCGTGCGCGCGTCACCAGCCTCACCAGCAGCCTGCATGGCTTGCAGCTCGACGTGGTCAAGCAGGGCGACATTGCCGCGCGCTTCGATCAGCGCAGCAGCCAGATCGACCAGGACCTGCTGGAAATCGCCATGCAGGAAGAAGAGCAGCGCCAGGTACGGGAAGAATCGGAATTGCGCTTCGAAGAACTCGACATGGAACTGGCGGAACTGCAGGGCGCCCACGAAGATGGCCAGACGCTGTTCCTGGAAGCGGAGCAGCAGTTGAACGCGGCGCGCGAAAAACTGCGCGAACTCGAACGCGGCGCGCAGGAAGCGCTGTTTGCCGAAAAAACGCAGCAGGGGAAAATCGACGAACTGCGCCGCAATATCGCCACCGCCCGCGAACAGGCGGCGCAGGTGGGCGCCAGCCTGGCGGCAGGACAGGCCGAACTGGCGGCACTCGAAAGTGGTGCGGCTGCCGATGGTTTGCAGGATCTGCTCGAACGTCGCACGGAACAGGAAAAGGCGCTGTCGGACGCACGCCATGAACTCGACCAGGTGGCGTTAAAACTGCGTCAGGCCGAGGAAGCGCGCATGACGAACGAACGCAGCCTGCAGCCGCAGCGCGACCGCATCGTGGAAATGCAGTTGAAGGAGCAAGCTGCGCGCCTGAACCAGGAACAGTTCACCGAAGCGCTGGCGGCCACAAATGCCGACGAAAGCGCGTTGCTGGACAAGCTGCAGCCGGACATGAAGCCGCAGTACCTGCAAGGTGAAGTGACGCGCCTGACAAACGCCATCACGGCGCTTGGCGCGGTCAATCTGGCGGCACTCGACGAACTGGCGCAGGCGTCCGAACGCAAGCGTTTTCTGGACGCGCAAAATCAGGATCTGCAGGAAGCCATCGCCACACTGGAAGACGCAATTGCTCGCATCGACAAGGAAACCCGCGCGCTGCTGCAAGATACGTTCGACCGCGTCAACCTGCATTTTTCTGAGCTGTTCCCGATTCTGTTCGGCGGCGGCAACGCGCGCCTGGTCATGACCGGCGATGAAATTCTCGACGCCGGCGTGCAGGTGATGGCGCAGCCGCCCGGCAAAAAGAACGCCACCATTCACCTGCTGTCGGGCGGCGAAAAGGCGCTCACCGCCACCGCGCTGGTGTTCTCGATGTTTCGCCTGAACCCGGCGCCATTCTGTTTATTGGACGAGGTGGATGCGCCGCTCGACGACGCCAACACCGAACGCTTCTGCCGCATGGTCAAGCGCATGTCGGAGCACACCCAGTTCCTGTTCATTTCGCATAATAAAATTGCGATGGAGATGGCCCATCAGCTGATCGGCGTGACCATGCAGGAGCAGGGCGTATCGCGCATCGTTGCAGTCGACATGGAATCGGTGGCCAGCGCTTTTCCGGAGCTCGTGGTGGCGTAGCGTTCGCTGGACGATGTTGGTATCATGGTATGCAACGACGTGAGAGTGACAACGACAATGAGAAGCGCGGGCCGAGGAGTGCCGGGCCTTGACGGGCCGGCATGTTACCCTCGCAGCCAAACCTTCACCTGCGCCGCGCAACGCGCGCCAGGTCCGATTTGCCACAACAAGAACTTTGCTACGAAGGCACAAGCCGCATGACAGATTTACAAATGAGCCTGATTGCCGCCGGCGGTGTGTTGATCGTCGGTGTCATCAGCTATAACAAATGGCAGGAATACAAAGCCCGCAAAAGCGTCGAACGCGCTTTTGCGACCGACCATGACGATGTTCTGATGCGCACCGACGGCGCCCCCGTCGTGCGCCAGGAACCGATGCTCGACCTGGGTACCAGCCCGGCCGCCATCGAGCCGATGCTGGCGCCTGCGGCGGCACCGCCAGTCGCGCCGGGCACCAGTGCCGGTGAAAGCCAAGGCGAGGCCGAACCCGAACCCGCTGTCATCAGTGTGCCGGTGTCACCGGCACCCACCGAGCTGGCCGACCGCCTGGTCGATCCATTGATCGATTGCCTGATTCCGCTGGTGCTTGAAGGCGCCGTGCGCGGCGACAAAGTTTTGCCGGTGCTGCAAACGCTGCGCCTGGTCGGCACCAAGCCAGTCCATTTTATCGGCCTGGCCGTCAGCGGCGACTGGGAGCCGATCGTGCATGGCGGCGTCTACACGAAGCTGCAGGCCGGCGTGCAGATGGCCACGCGCACCACCGCGTTGAATGAAATCGAATATTCCGATCTGGTCACGCGCCTGCGCACACTGGCCGACGAGATCGGCGCCGAGCCCGAAGTGCCCGACATGATCGACGTGATGGCGGAGGCGCGCACCTTGCACCGCTTCGTCGCCGGCCACGATGCGCAGTTGGGCGTCAACCTGCTGTCGAATGGGTCGCCATGGGCAATTTCCACCCTCATCGGCGCGCTGGAAAACCAGGGCTTCGACGTGCGTCCCGACGGCCGCTTTGCGATGCCCGACGGCGAGGGTGGCCTGCTGTTTACGCTCACCACCAACGTCACGCTCGGCGCCGACAGCACGTCGCGCCTGACACTGCTGCTGGACGTGCCGTGCGTGGCGCCGGCACGCGATGGTTTCGGCGCCATGGTCGCTTGTGCCAAGTCGCTGGTCAGCCGCCTCGATGCGACGATTGTCGACGACAGCGACCAGCCGCTGCTCGATCCTGCGCTGCATGAAATCAACGGCCAGGTGCTCGAGTTTTACCAGGAGATGGAAGCGTCCGATATTCCGGCCGGGTCGAACCGGGCCATGCGCCTGTTCAGCTAAGGGTGTGAAGAAGTGACGCAAGCAATGCAAAGGATGGCGGAACTGACGCGGGAGCTCAACCGCCATCTGTACAACTATCACGTGCTCGATGCGCCCACCATTCCGGACAGCGAGTACGACCGCCTCTTTATCGAACTCCAGCAGCTCGAGGCGCTGCACCCCGAGAGCATGGCCACCGACTCGCCCACGCTGCGGGTGGGCGCTGCGCCCATTCCCGAATTCAGCCAGGTGACGCATACGTTGCCAATGCTGTCGCTGAATAACGGTTTTGCCGACGACGACGTGGAACAGTTCGACCGGCGCGCCCGTGAAACGCTGGGGGTTGACGCTATCGACTACGCTGCCGAACTTAAATTCGACGGCCTCGCCATTTCGCTGCGCTATGAAAACGGCCTGTTCGTCCAGGCTGCCACGCGCGGGGACGGCACCACTGGCGAAGACGTCACGGCGAATATCAAGACAGTCCGCGCCATCCCGCTGCGCCTGCACGGCGACACCGTGCCGGCAGTGCTGGAGGTGCGCGGCGAAGTGCTGATGTTCAAGGCCGATTTCCAGAAGATGAACGAGCGCCTGCGGGCGGCCGGCGAAAAAGAAAAAGCCAATCCAAGAAATGCCGCTGCGGGCAGCCTGCGCCAGCTCGATTCGCGCATCACGTCGCAGCGCAAGCTGAATTTTTTTGCGTATGGGATCGGCGCGCTCGAAGGCGAGGGTTACCCGGACAGCATGCCGGTGTCGCACGCGGCACTGCTCGACTGGCTGGTGCAACTTGGCTTGCCGGTGTCGAAAGAGCGCGCGGTGGTGCAGGGCGCCGCCGGACTGCTGGCGTTCTATCGCGATATTGGCCTGCGCCGCAGCACGCTGCCGTACGAAATCGACGGCGTCGTCTACAAGGTCAATGCAGTGGAAGACCAGCGCACGCTGGGCTTCGTCTCGCGCGCGCCGCGTTTTGCGCTGGCCCATAAATTTCCCGCCGAAGAAGCACTGACCCTGTGCGTTGACATCGAGGTGCAGGTGGGCCGTACCGGCGCCATCACCCCGGTGGCGCGCCTGCAGCCGGTATTGGTGGGCGGCGTGATGGTCACCAACGCCACGCTGCACAATGAAAGCGAAGTGCGGCGCAAGGACATCCGCATCGGCGACACCGTTACCGTGCGCCGCGCCGGCGATGTCATCCCGGAAGTGGTGGCATTCGTGCCGGAACGGCGCCCGGTGGATGCCCGCGAATTCGTCATGCCGACCGTCTGCCCGGTGTGCGGTTCACCCATCGTGCGCCTGGAAGACGAAGCGGTGGCGCGCTGTTCCGGCGGCTGGACCCATTGCGGCGCCCAGAAAAAGGGCGGCCTGATGCATTTTGTGTCGCGCCGCGCGATCGACGTCGAAGGCCTGGGCGACCAGCTGATCGAACAACTGGTGGACAAGGAAATCATCCACACCGCCGCCGACCTGTACACGCTGGACAAGGCGCGCCTCGCAAGCCTCGACCGGATGGCCGAAAAATCGGCGCAGAACGTCGTCGATGCTCTGGAAAAATCGAAGCACACGACGTTTGCGCGCTTTATCTACGCGCTCGGCATCCGCAATGTCGGTGAATCCACCGCCAAGGCGCTGGCGCAGCATTTCGGCAATCTCGACGCGCTGCTGCATGCGGCTGGCTGGGAAAACGGCATCCAGTTGCTGGAGGTGCCCGATGTCGGCCCGGTGGTCGCACGCTCGATCGCGGCATTCCTGCAGGACGTCGACAATCTCGCGCTGGTGAATATACTGCGCGGCCACCTGCACTGGAAAGAAGGCACCTACGTCATGCAGAACGCCGGCCCGTTTGCCGGCATGACGTTTGTCCTGACTGGCACGCTGCCGGCGCTGTCGCGCGATGAAGCCGGCGTGTTGATTGAAGCGGCAGGCGGCAAGGTGTCCAGTTCCGTCTCGAAAAAAACCACGTACGTCGTCGCTGGCGCAGATGCCGGCAGCAAGCTGGCCAAGGCGGAAACGCTTGGCCTGGCCATCCTCGACGAGGCGGCGCTGCTGGCGCTGCTGGCAAAACATAACCAATCACAAGAACACCAGGACACTGACACACCATGACCCTCATTCGCAAAGCCGTCTTCCCCGTCGCCGGTCTCGGCAGCCGCTTCCTGCCAGCCACCAAGGCCCAGCCGAAGGAGATGCTGCCTGTCGTCGACAAGCCGCTGATCCAGTACGCGGTGGAAGAAGCTGTCGCTGCCGGCATCAATGAAATGATCTTCATCACGGGCCGCAACAAGCGCGCCATCGAAGACCATTTCGACAAAGCGTACGAACTCGAATCCGAGCTGGAAGCGGCCGGCAAGCAGGCGCTGCTCGACATGGTGCGTACCGTGGTCCCGAAAAACATCACCTGCATCTACATCCGGCAGTCGGCCCCGCTGGGCCTTGGCCACGCAGTGCTGTGCGCGCGCCCGGTGGTGGGCAATGAGCCGTTTGCCGTGCTGCTGGCCGACGATTTCATGGACACCGATGCCGGCGTGCGCCCGGTGCTGGCGCAGATGACCGACGTCTACGAGTACGAGCGGTGCAGCGTGCTGGCGGTGCAGGACGTGCCGCGCGAACATACGCGCCAGTACGGTATTGTCAGCGCGGCGCCGTATCGCGCCAACCTGGAACTGGTGTCGGGCATCGTCGAGAAGCCGCAGCCGGACGTGGCGCCATCGACGCTGGCCGTGGTGGGCCGTTATGTGCTGACGCCGCAAATTTTCAGTTACCTGGAAAATATCGGCGCCGGCACCGGCGGTGAAATCCAGCTGACCGACGGCATTGCCGCGCTGATGGCCAGCGAGCGCGTGCTGGCCTGCCGTTATGTCGGCCAGCGTTACGATTGCGGCTCCAAGCTGGGCTACCTGAAAGCGATGACGGCGATGGGCCTGAAGCATCCCGAAACCGGCGCGGGCTTTGCAGAATTTTTGCAACAGATTGGCGCCCCGCGATGACTGTCCGCGAGATCCTTAAAATGGGCGACCCGCGCTTGCTGCGCGTCGCTGAAAAAGTCACCGAGTTCGACACGCCGGCGATGCAGGAACTGATTGCCGACATGTTCGACACGATGCATGCGGCCAATGGCGCGGGCCTCGCTGCGCCGCAGATCGGCGTCAACCTGCAACTGGTCATCTACGGCTTCAAGGACAATGCGCGCTACCCGGATGCGCCAGCCGTGCCGGAAACAGTATTGATCAATCCCGTGCTGACGCCGTTGTCGGACGCGATGGAAGAAGCGTTCGAGGGTTGCCTGTCGGTGCCCGGACTGCGCGGCGCGGTGCCGCGCTACACGCACCTGCATTACGAAGGCGTGGACCAGCATGGCCAGCCGATCGTGCGCGATGCCGACGGATTTCATGCGCGCGTGGTGCAGCACGAAGTCGATCACCTGCTCGGCATCCTGTACCCGATGCGGATCCGCAATTTCGCCACCTTCGGCTACACATCGGTGATGTTTCCCGACCTCGATCCGGACGAGGACGACTGATGCGCGGCACGCTGCTGCTCCTGCTCATACTCATGGCCGGCGCAGCGCGCGCCGATGATATCTTCACCAGCATCGACGCCGCGCCGCGCAGCGAACTGTGGATCGATTCCGGTTTCGCCACGGCTCACTTCAACAGCGGCAAGAACCTGAACGGCGCCAACGTCGGTTACGGCGCCGAATACCGGTTCTCCGGCACCATGGCTGCCGCCGCCGGCCATTTTTATAACAGCGACCGCAGCCACTCGTCGTACGGCGGTGTGATCTGGCAGCCGTATGCAATCGGCCCGTTGCGTCTTGGCGCGACTGTTGCTGCGTTCAACGGCTACCCGCGCGTGCGCGACGGGCGGTGGTTTCCCGCACTGATTCCCACCATGACGCTCGAATACAAGCGGGTCGGCGTCAACATCGGCGTGATCCCGTCGCTGGGCGACCGTTTGTACGGTGGCGTGTCGGTGCAGCTCAAGCTGAAAATTTTCGAGTAACAACTTGCAACGCCCAAAAAAAAGACAGGCCGCAGCCTGTCTTTTCATATCGTGTGCTGCTTGACGGACCGATTACTTCGTCACTGCAGCATCTTTCGTCATGTCGGCCTTGACGGCAGCGCCGGTTTTCGTGGCATGGGCCTTGGCGTGGGCTTTGGCTTTCGCGTGTTTCGACGTCTTGTGGGCGGCGGCGACAGCCGGTTCGGCAGGAGCGCCGCCGGTAGCATCACTGGCTTCTGCCTTGACGATCTTGCCGGCCGAAACAGCGCTGGCTTTGGTCACGTCCTTGGCTTCGACAGCGGTAGCCTTGGTGACGGTGGCGGCCTGCTTGGCGTCAGCCTTGGCAGCGGTAGTCGCTGGTGCCTGGGCGAATGCGGAACCTGCAACCAGGGTGACGAGCAGTGCGGAGATAAGCTTTTTCATGATGAGGTCCTTTGAGGGTTTTCAGGTGAGCGCTGATTGCGCTGCTGATCCATTAACGGGCCACCTGCGCAGGCGGTTGACGCCTTTACATCTGGTAACACTGACGCCCTCAATCGCTCATCCCCGCACCAGCATGACGGCTGCAGTTCCCACCAGCACCGCGCAAAAACACAGGCGCAGTGGCAGCGCCGGCATCCGGAACGCCAGCGCCACGCCCCACGACACGCTGGTCAGGCCGCCCAGCGCGAGCGGAATCCCCACCGACCAGTCCACATTGCCTGCCTGCGTGTAGCTGATCAGTGCCGTCACCGAGGCGGGAATCACCAGCGCCATCGCAATGCCCTGGGCCTGGGTCTGGCGCATGCCGAACAGGCTGACCAGGGCCGGCACGCTGACCAGGCCACCGCCAATCGTAAACAGGCCGGACATGAAGCCGCTGATGACGCCGACGGCCGGCGTCCAGGGCAGCGGCAGGCGCGCGGTGGCGTGCATGGCCGGTCTGGCCCGCAGCAGCCACAGAAAATATCCCGCAAGCGCCAGCAGGAACACGGCAAATGCGCGCCGCAATTGATCGGCCCCGATGGTCGATGCAAAGTGCGCGGCCAGTGCTGCAGCGACGATCGACAGCACGATCATCCAGGTCAGCGCGCGAAAATCCACCGGCGTGCGCTGGTGATAGCGCCAGAAGCCAGTGAGCACGTTCGGCAAAATCATCACCAGCGCGGTGCCTTGCGCCAGGTGCTGATCCATGCCGTACAGCACCCCCAGGATCGGAATCGCGACCAGGCCGCCGCCGATGCCGAGCATGCCGCCGAGCGCGCCCAGCAGCACGCCCAGGCCGAGGTTGATGGCAAAGGCGATGACGATGGCAGTGCTCATCATGCTTTACCGCGCCGGCTCGTCGCCGTACGGATTCTTGCCGCCGTCAGCGATGAAGGTATCGATCCGGGCGGTGAGTACCGGCAGTGGCACCGACCCCAGTTGCAGCACCGTGTCGTGGAAGGCGCGGATATCGAACTGCGGTCCCAGTGCCGCTTCGGCCTTCCGGCGCGCCGCGACGATTGTCATCTCGCCCAGGTAGTACGACAGCGCCTGGCCGGGCCACGAGATATACCGGTCCACCTCGGTCGTGATTTCGTGCTCCGACAGCGCCGTGTTGTCACGCAGGTAGGCCAGCGCCTGGTCACGCGTCCAGCCTTTGGCGTGAACGCCGGTATCGACCACCAGGCGCGCGGCGCGCCAGGCCTGGTAGCTGAGCATCCCGAAGGTTTCGTACGGCGTCGCGTACATGCCCATCTCGACGCCGAGGCGCTCGCAATACAGCGCCCAGCCCTCGCCGTACGCAAAGATGTAGGCCTTGCGGAAGTTGGGCACGTTGTTCTGTTCGGCCGCCACGGGCAGCTGAAAAGCGTGGCCGGGCGCCGATTCATGCAGCGTCAGCGCAGGGAGGCTGTACAGCGGGCGCGCCGGCAGGTTGTAGGTGTTGACGAGGTAGACACCGGGACCGCCACGCGCTGCGGTATAGAACGGGGCCTGATCGTCCGGCACCGGGAGGATGGCAAAACGCTGGCGCGGCAGGTAGCCGAAATACCGGGATGCCTTGCCGTCGAACTTTTTTGCTGTCCACGCGGCGCGCATCAACAGTTCTTCAGCCGTCTTCGCATAAAACTGCGGGTCGGTACGAAGGAATGTCAAAAAGGCAGGGAAGCTGCCGGTAAAGCCGGTCTGCCGGATCGTGGCATCCATTTCAGCGCGAATTTTCGCCATTTCGGACAAGCCGATCTGGTGAATCTGCTCCGGCGTCAGCGCCGTGGTGGTGAACTCGGTGATCTTCGACTGGTAGTACGCCGCACCGTCCGGCAGGCTGGTCGCGGCCACCGTGGTGCGCGCATGCGGCATGTAGTCGCTGCGCATGAAGGCGAGCGCTTTCACGTACGCCGGCTGCACGTGCTGCACGATTGCTGCGCGCCCGCGTGCACGCAGGGCGTCCTGCTGTGCGGCGGGAATCGTCGCCGGCATGTCTTTGAACGGTGCAAAGAACACGGTGTCGTCGGGGCGGGCCGCCGTGGCCACTGCCACCAGCGCCATGTCGCGGCCCAGCAGCGTGACTTTCGGCGGCGTGAAACCACGCGCCAGGCCGGCGCGCATGTTCGCCAGGTTTTCATCGAAGTACACTGGCAGCGCGTTCAGGCGCGCGATGTAGTTTTCGTAACCGGCGATGTCGGTGAAGGGCCGGCGCGCGATGTAATTGATGTCGGTCCAGAATGCGCTGTCGGCATTCACCGGCATTTCATATTCGCGGAACCGCAGCGCGTCGGCGAACGCTGCGATTTGCGCACGGTAAATGGCGTAGTCGACGCGCGCGGACGGCGACAGCGTGGCCGGATCGATGGCGTCGACCGCCTTCAGGATGCCCTGCCAGTACACCAGGTGGCGCTGTTGCGTGGCGCTGTCTTCGTGCGCAAAGGCGGGGTTGCTGATGCGCGGCGCGGCATCGTCACTGGCCAGGTCGTTATCGACGCGCCAGCGCCATTCCTGCTCGTACAGTGCCTTGAAAGCGGCATCGGACGACGCCGCATGGACCGGCGCGAACAGGCTGGAGACAGCCAGCGCACCGGCCAGCATCAGGTGAATCGACGTTTTCATGGCCGTGCCGTCTTCCAGGTGGGGCGGGCCGCGGCATTTGCCACCGCGTAGCCGAGGTTCAATGTGAACTGCGCCTGCTGGATCATGCCCGACAAATCCCACTCCGGCCGGTATTCGTCGCTGACCTGGTGATAGTCTTTCGTGAAGGCGACCATGCGCGCCTTGGCTGCTGCCGGGTCTTTGTCGAAGTCGAAATAACCGTCGCCCGAGAATACGGCCGAACCGACGTTGAAGGCCGGAATGCCGGCCTTGGCAAACATGAAATGGTCGGCCCGGAAATAGGCGCCGCCCAGGTCCGGCACGTCTGGCGCCAGGCGCAGGCCCATCGATTTCGCCACCTGTTCCGACGTGGCGTACAGTGAGCTGCGTTCGGCCCCGGCCACGCCGATGGCGCGCGTGGTGCCGACGAAATTCAGGGAATCGAGGTTCAGGTCGGCCACGGTTTTAGCCAGCGGCCACAGTGGCGCGTTCACATAACCGAGCGCCCCAATCAGGCCCTGTTCTTCGGCGCACGGCCACAGGAAAATCTGCGTCCGCCTGGCCGGATGCTGCACCGCGACCTGCGCCATCGCCAGCAGCGCCGCCGCGCCGGAAGCGTTGTCGATGGCACCGTTCCAGATATGGTCGGACTGGCCATTGCCCGGATCGATGCCGAGGTGGTCCCAGTGCGCCGAGTAGATGACGGCCTCGTCGCGCATGGCCGGATCGGACCCCGGCACGATGCCGGCCACGTTGAATTCTTCGATATTGCGCACGCGGCTGTCGACGCTGGCCTGCACGGTAGCGTTCAACGGCACCGGTGTGAAGCCGCGCACTTCGGCGCGCGCACGCAGCGCATCGAGGTCCTGGCCGGCGCTGGCAAACAGCGTACGCGCCATGTTTTCCGAGATCCAGCCCTGCAGCGGGTTGCCGGGGCCGGCGATGTTGAACTGTTCATGCGCAAAGCCATTCGCCGGCACCGACCATGGGTACGATGCGGACGCCGTGGTGTGAATCAGTAAAATGCCGGCCGCCCCCTGGCGCAGGGCTTCCTCGAATTTATAGGTCCAGCGCCCCTGATACGACAGCGACTTGCCACTGAAGCGCTGGGGTTCGGCCGCGGTGGGTGGCGGGTCGTTCACCATCGCCACGAGCAGTTTGCCCTTGACGTCGGCGCCCAGAAAATCGTTCCAGCGTTCGTCGTCGGCATGGATGCCGTAACCGACGAACACCACCGGTGCATCGATGCGCGCTGCGGTCCGGCCGTCGCCGTTCCCGAACACCACATCGGTGCCCAGCACCGTCGATAACGTCTTGCCACCCACATTGAAACGCAGCGTGCTGGTGGGCATGGTGGTATGGCCCAGCAGCTTGATGGCCTGGCGGTAGCCGGTGCCGGCAGCCGGACGCAAGCCGATAGCGGCGGCCTGCGTTTCGAGGTAGCGCACTGCCAGGCTGCCGCCGCGCTGGCCGGTGCCGCGGCCTTCGAGCAAGTCGTCGGCAAGGAAAGCCAGGTGGGCACGCAGCGGCGCCTCGGTCACGACGGGCAGTGTTGCAGCAGCGCTGGCGCCGCCGATTGCGCCCAGCAAAGCCACCGCCAGCAGGCAGCGCGGAAAACGTGATGACATGTAAATACTTCTTTCAAAAGCTGCGTAATCGTGGATGTTAGCATTTGAATAGCTCACTGCGCAGCGTTAATCTACGGTTATAATTATCAAAATAAAACATCTTCTATTGCGCACACCGGAGCACGATCAGCTCTGCCAGCGCGGCGCATCCTTGTCACCGGCATGGCATGTCGCAGCGGAAAAATCCTGACACTATGACTAACGACGCTGCAAACAGCTCTGCGGACGGCATTGATACCTTGTTGCAGCCGTGGCAGCAGCTGGTCTTGCAGCTTGGTCCCCTGATCGGCGACAGCGGCTTTTGCGCGCTGTACGGTCGTGCGGTACGCCTGGCCTCGCAGCAATTTGGCTGGCTGATCCCCATTTCTTCCCGGACATCGACCGCTGTCATGTTGGGCGGCTTGCGCGCGCAGTTCGCGGCTGCCGGGCAGGCCCAGGCCAGTGCTGCAAACACCGTGCTGCTCACTACATTCAAAAAGTTACTCACCGGTTTGATCGGTGCGGCACTCATTACGCAGATTCTCGATACGGCGCCTGCTGGTGGCGCCGTATTCGCGCCCGTACAGGAGCAGAAGCAATGAACGAAAAAGTCACCTTGGGATTGATGCAGACCGGTGTCCCCGGCTTCGACGCACTACTTGGCGGTGGCCTGGGCGAATTTTCGTTCAACCTGATTGCCGGGGCACCGGGCAGCGGCAAGACCACGCTGGCGCACCAGATCATGTTCAATCTGGCCAACACGAAACGACGGGCGCTGTTTTTCACGGTGCTGGGTGAACCGCCGCTGAAAATGCTGCGCTTCCAGCAGCAATACAGTTTTTTCGACATGGCCAAGGTCGGTCCGTGCATCCGTTACGTCAACCTGGCCGAAGATTTACGTCAGGGTGATTTTTCCGGCGTGCTCGATCGCATCATGGAAGAGGTGGAGGCGTTTTCGCCAAGCCTGGTGTTTGTCGATTCCTTCCGCTCGGTGGTGCAAACCGCCAAGCCGGGCCAGGAAGGCGTGGCCGCGCTGCAGTACTTCATCCAGGAGCTGGGCACGCGCATGACCAGCTGGGAGGCCACTACCTTCCTGATCGGCGAATACGTGCAGGCCGAGACGGAAGCCAATCCGATCATGACGGTCGCCGATGGCGTCATCGCGCTGGCGCAGACGCATGAACGCAACTCGGTGGTGCGCAAGATCCGCGTTGTCAAAATGCGCGGCCAGGCGCACCTGGCCGGCTCGCACACGTTCCGCATCACCGGTGACGGTGTGCGGATCTACCCGCGCATGCTGCCGGTGCATCCCGACCTGCAGGGCGGCACCGATGCCGATACCGATGCCTTGCGCATTGCCACCGGCACGCCGGATCTGGACGCGCTGCTGCATGGCGGTTTGCCGCAGGGTCATGTGGCGCTGCTGGGCGGCCCCACCGGGTCCGGCAAGACCATCCTCGGCACCCGGTTTTTGCAGGAAGGCGCACGCCAGGGTGAAAAAGGCGTCGCCATGTTGTTTGCCAAATCCACGGCACGGCTGCGCAATACCGACCTGGCCAGCCTGGTGCGGCAGGGGCACGTCAAGGTAATCGACTCGCGCTCGCTCGACATGTCGATCGAAGAATTACTGGACGATCTGAACGACGCGATTGAATCGACCGGCGCCACGCGCATCTTCATCGACTCGCTGTCCGAAATGGGCTTGTACCTGGCGCCGGAGTTCCGCGCCGACCTGCGCCTGGCGGTGTTCCGCATGTTGTCGGCGCTGTCCTCGCTGGGCGTGAGCGTGCTGGTGACGATCGGGCAGGAAGACAAGTTCACCGAGATGCGCTTTTCCCGTGAAGAGATGTCCTTCCTGGTCGATGCCGTGATTGCGATGCGCTACGTCGAGATGCCGGGCCGCCTGGCAAAGGTGATCACCGTGGTCAAGGTACGCGGCGTTGCGCACAGCACTGAATTGCGCGAATACCGCATCACCGATCGCGGCATTGAAATCGAGCCGCACGCAATCAAGCAGGTGGGTGTTCTCACCGGCGCATGCGTGCAGTGCACTCCGCACGCCTGATGCGATGAACAGCACGGCCGAGCACGAATACCTGGCGCGGATCGCTGCGCTGGAAACCGACGCTGCAGCACTTCGGCTGCAATTGCAGCAGCGCGACGCTGCCGCTGCCCTGGCCGACGCTCTGCGCGATGCCAATGAACAGCTGGTCGTCGCGGCCATGGCGGCGCAGGATTCGCGCGACGATGCGGAGGCGGCCAACCGGCGCCAGAACGAATTTCTTGCCATGCTGGCGCACGAACTGCGCAACCCGCTGGCGCCCATCGGCATGGCCGCGACGCTGCTGGCGCGCGCCCCTGATGCCACGCCCCAGACACTGCAGATGACGGACGTCGTCAAGCGTCAGGTCCAGCACATGTCGCGCCTGCTGGACGATTTGCTCGATGCCGCGCGCATCAGCAGCGGCAAAATCAAGCTGGCGCTGGCGCCGGTAGCGCTGGACGACGTGCTGGCGCAGGCCGTCGAAACGGTCATGCCGCGCCTGAAAGAGCGCCAGCAGGAACTGGTGGTGGACATGCCGCGCGACCGGACCATGCTCCACGTCGATGGCGCGCGCCTGACCCAGGTGTTTACGAATTTGCTGGGGAATGCGTCGAAATACACGGGCGACCAGGGCGTGGTGACGCTGGCGCTGGCTGTCGGCGAAAGTGAGGCGACCGTCACCGTGGCCGACAACGGCACCGGCATTGGCGCGGACGTGCTGCCGCATATCTTCGACCTGTTCACGCAAGGCCCGCGCTCGCTCGCGCGTTCCGAGGGCGGCCTGGGCATCGGCCTGAACGTCGTCAGCAACCTGGTGGCGATGCATGGCGGCCAAGTCGCGGCGCAAAGCGATGGCCTCGGCCGGGGCGCCACATTTACCGTCACCTTGCCGCTGCCTGCCGCGGTGCAGGCGCCAGCCAGTACTGCCGCCGCGCCGCCACTGCCTGCGGGTGGCTGCACTGTGCTGCTCATCGAAGACAATCTCGATGCCTGCGAAACGCTGGCAATGCTGCTGGCAGTCGAAGGACACGCTGTCGCTACTGCACATGATGGCGTGGCCGGCCTGGCCGAGGCATTGCAAGGACGCTTCGACGTGATCATCTGCGACATCGGCCTGCCTGGCCTGGACGGCTACGAAGTGGTGCGCAGGCTGCGCGCCTCGCCCGGGGGCGCGCGGCCGTTCGTGGTGGCGGTGTCCGGTTACGGCCAGTCCGGGGACCGCGCACGCGGGCTGGCGGCCGGCTTCAATCAGTACCTGGTGAAACCGGTGCAGCCAGACACGCTGCTGGCGGCCATGGCGCAGCGCTGACGACACCGCAAGACAAACGTCGGGATCAACCCAGCAACGTGCGCAGGCGCGCCACTGCTTCCTGAATGCGTTCGAATTTGGTGGCGTACGAAAAGCGCACATGGCGCTGCGGTGCGGCAAAGCCAAAATCGTCACCGGGCACAATGGCCACGCCAGCCTGCTGTAGCACGGCCATGCAGAACGCGTTGCTGTCATGCGCCTGCGGGTGCTTCACCGCGCTGATATCGGCGTACACGTAAAACGCGCCGTCCGGCATCACGGGAATCGTGAAGCCAAGTTCGCGCAGGGCCGGCACCAGGTAATCGCGGCGGCGCTGGAACTCGCGCCGGCGTTCTTCGTACACCGCAAGCGACGCGGGATGAAAGCACGCCAGCGCCGCGTGCTGCGCGATGGTCGAGGGGCAGATGAACAGGTTCTGCGCCAGCTTTTCAAACGTCGCCACCAGCGCTTCCGGCACCACCAGCCAGCCGAGCCGCCAGCCGGTCATATTGAAATATTTTGAAAAGCTGTTGACGGTGATGACGTCCGGATCGATCCGCAGCGCGCTGGTGACATGGCTGTCGTAGAACAGGCCCAGGTACAGCTCATCGACGACGGCAAAGCCACCGCGTGCGCGCACGGCAGCGAGCATGTCCTTCAACTGGGCCGGCGTCATCGACGTGCCGGTGGGGTTCGACGGCGAGGCGACAATCACGCCGCGCGTACCGGCATTCCAGCGCGCGGCAATGTGCCCGGCGGTCAACTGGTAGCGTTCGCGCGCGTGGGCCTCGACCAGCACCGGCTTGCCGCCGAACGCGGTGACGAAATGGCGGTTGCACGGGTAGCACGGGTCCGGCATCAGCACTTCGTCGCCATCGCCCACCAGCGCCGCGCAGGCCAGCAACAGGCCTGCCGACGCGCCGGCAGTGACCACGATGCGGCGCGGATCGATGTCGAGTGCACAGGTGAGGGCGTAGTGTTCGGCAATGGCAGTGCGCAGCGTGGCCAGGCCGAGCGCATCGGTGTACTGGGTGGCGCCGGCCTCGATGGCGGCAATTGCCGCGGCCGCCACGCGCGGGGCGGCGGTAAAGTCGGGCTCACCGACGCTCATGCTGATCACGTCCACCCCTTGCTGGCGCAGGGCCGTCGCTGCCTTGACCACCTCCATTACGCGGAACGGTTCGATGGCATGGACGCGGGTGGCAAGGTGGTTGATGGTGGACATGAGTGAGGAGTAAGCCGGGGAGGTGAATAGTTTAACTGAGAGCGCCACCACCGTCACCGTCACCCCGGCGCGAAGGTGGCGAACAGTGGTGAACGGTGACGCTGGTGGTTTATTGGTGCGACTGGTGCGTCGCCGTCAAACGCCGCATCAGCGGCAGGGCGGCCAGCGCGATGAACGTGCAGACAATCGCGGCGATGCCCAGCTTGTTGAACAGGCTGGTGTAGATCGGCAGCGTCAGCAGCGGGTCGGTCACGTCCTTCGGGATGCTGGCCAGGTTGGCCACCAGCGCGCCGAGGTACTGCGAAATACCGACCGCGACAAAATACGCGCCCATCATGAAGCCGCCCATGCG
This sequence comes from Pseudomonadota bacterium, assembly GCA_030853745.1. Taxonomy (GTDB): domain Bacteria; phylum Pseudomonadota; class Gammaproteobacteria; order Burkholderiales; family Burkholderiaceae_D; genus JALYUM01. The sequence continues at coordinate 36,940 of JALYUM010000199.1, forward strand.
TGCCGGTACATAACGCGCCACCATGGCCAGGCCCAGGCCGGACACCAGCAACTCGCCCAGCGAATACAGGCCGTAGCCGGCAATCATGATCCACGACGAGGTCAGGCCGTTGACGGCAAAGTTGCCGGCCACGCCGTAGGTGAAGAACCCGGCCGCCACTACAGCAAAGCCGAGGGCGAATTTGCCGGCAATCGACAGGTCGCGCTTGGTGCGCCCGGCCACCGTGTAGATATACGCCAGCACCGGCGACAGCAACATGATCCAGATGGCGTTCAGCGCCTGGAACTGGGCCGGCGACCAGGTGAACAGGTGGCTGCCCATGACCGTGAAATCAAGGTCGACGTTACGCAGTGCAAACAGCGACAGCGACGTCGACATCTGCTGGTAGAAAATGAAGAAGAACACGGTCTGCAGGATCAGCACCAGTGCCGCAATCAGACCGGCGCGTTCGCTCGGCTGGCTGATCTTGATCAGGTACGTGAAGATGCCCAGCACCACGATGCCGGCCAGGTACACGAACGCCCGCGCCAGCGCCTGGTACTGCAAGATAACGGTGGACAGACCCACCACCACCACGCCGCCAGCCAGCACCATCATCAGCTTGCCCACATTCAGCGGCAATTCGTCCGGCATCGAACCGATGTGGGCGATGGTTTTGCGCATGAACAGCAAGTTCAGGATGCCGACCACCAGTCCCACCGAACAGACGGCAAATGCCGCGTGCCAGCCCAGGCCGTTGCCGTAATTGGCATTCACATAGTCCTTGATCCACGGCGTTGCCAGCATCGACACGGTCGAGCCGACATTCACCGCCATGTAGTAAATGGTGAACGCGCTGTCGATTTTCGAATCGTCGCCTTCGTAAATTTTACGGACCAGGTTGGCAGTGTTCGGCTTGAACAGGCCGTTGCCGACCACGATCACGCCCAGTGCGGCAAACAGGAACGTCGTGCTGTCGGTCGGCACGGCCATCAGCGCATAGCCGACCGTGAGGATCATCGCGCCCAGATACATGCAGCGCTTGGTGCCGAGCACCTTGTCGCCAATCCAGCCACCGATGGCGGGCGCCACGTAGATCAGCGCTGCGGCAGCGCCCCAGACCAGGTTGGCGCGGCTGTCATCGAAGCCGAGCCGTTCCACCATGAAATACACAATCAGCGCCTGCATGCCGTAGTAGCCGAAGCGCTCCCACAATTCGATCAGCGCGACGGTGGTAAATGAGCGCGTCTGGCTCGTTGCTGCAAGTCCGGCCGGGTATGTTTCCGTTTTCAAAATCTCTCCTGGTATGGGTGGCGTGCCATGCGGCCACGCTTGTGACGTGGCGGAAAGGGAAGGATGCTACATGCTCGCCGGGTAACATGCAAATCCCTTGGCCGGACATGTGTATCAGGCGATTTGCTTTGTTTCCGGGGTGTTTCCGTCCTTGTGTTTTGCATCGGCCTGTTGTAGGTTCGGGATGGTATTGACAACCACGCCGACGCCAATTCTGGCGCCAACACTGACCACAACCCGGAGAACAATATGGCTTATGTCGATGGATTTTTGATGGCGGTACCGCGCGCCAGACTGGATGCCTACAAGGAGATGTCGCGCCTTGGCGGTGCGATCTGGCGCGAGCACGGCGCGCTGTCGTTCGTGGAAAACGTGGAGGAGGATGTGAAGCCCGGCACGCTGACATCGTTTCCGCAGGCGGTCAAGCTGGAGGAAGGTGAAGTCTGCGTGTTTTCGTGGATCACCTACGCGTCGCGCACCGAGCGCGACGCGGTCACCGCGAAGGTCATGGCCGACCCGCGCCTGGCCGCCTTCATCGACCCGGCCAATATGCCGTTCGACGCCAGGCGCATGGTGTTCGGCGGCTTCGAGACCATCGTATCGCTGTAGTTTTTTCAGGCGCGCGGCGTCAGTTTCAGCACCGGGTGCGGCTTGTACATCGCCTGCGCCAGGCCGGCCCCGCTGGTCAGCGCCGCTTCGCCCATTTCTTCCAGTTCCTGCAGCAAGTGGCGCGCCAGCGCGGCCTGCGCATGCGTGTAGCGCGTCTGTTGCAGCGCATCGATGGCGGTTTCCCACGGCCCGGCCGGTTTTGCCCGCGCCGCGCGCACGGCCAGCAGTTCCAGGTTGCCCAGCACCGATTGCAGGCGCACGCGCTGGTGGTTGGGCCAGCCTTCAGCACCAGGATGGAAACGCCGGTACAACAACTCGCCGGCGCAGGCGCCGGCTGCCGCCATGGCGGCAATCTGCGCTGGCGACATGGCCAGATGCAGGCCGCCCTCGCTGTCCTGCAGACTCACTTGCACGATCCGGTCGCGGTAGCCGGGATAGGGGAACAGGCTCTCGTCGCGCCAGCGCAGGGCGGTGGCGACAATGCTGCCGATGAAGCCGGTCAGGCCGCCGGCTGGTGCTGCCCAGTAGCGGCTGGCGCCATCGTGGTTGTTCGATGCCAGGAACACCCGGTTGTTGCTGCCGCATGGCTGCGTGTCGTCGATCGGGTGGCTGGGATGGGCCGCCTTCAGATTGATGGCAAAAGTGGGGTGTTCGGGCAGCAGCTCGTCGAAAAAGTGCAGCGGCAAATTGCTGGAAATGCCGCCGTCGGAAAACCAGATGCGTTTCATCGTGGCGTGGCCGTCCGCGGTTTTCTCGGTGAAATCGTGGGCATACAGCGGCACGCTGGACAGCAGCAACGGGAACGCCAGGCTCATGCGAACCGCCACGATCACCGGCAAGTCGGCGTTGCCGGGCAGACGGACCAGGTGGCTGCCGGGCGGCACGCCATGGTCGGCATTCGGTTGCTGCATCAGCCAGGCAATCACCGGTGCGGGGAACAGGCGGCGCCATGCGACTGGGTCGAAATAGAACGCGCCGCTGCCGGAACGGAAGGGAATGGCATAGCTGGCATGCTGGCTGAGCGCGCTGGTGACCACTTCGAGGTTGATGTTCCGGTCCTGCTCGCCGCCGCTGCCCCACAGGTCGCGGAAAATCAGCGGGCGCGTCGCGTCGAGGCCGGCGAGACTGTTCAGATAGCCGTCGAGCCAGTCGGTCAGCGCATCCTGGCCAAGGCCGCTGCAGATGCCGTAAAAATTGTCTTCCAGGCCAGCCACCAGTTGCTTGCCGAAACGCCAGACACCGATGGCCAGCGCGCCGGCAAACAGCCCGGTCGCCAGCGCCAGGCACAACACCAGCAGCAGCCAGGGCAGGTGATGGCCTTGCAGTGTCCAGGCCAGGCCGGCGCAGCCTGCCAGGGTGGTGGCCAGCCACGGCAACCACGGCGTGATGCGCAGCAGCGCGCGCGGCACGGAACGGTGGCCCATGAAGTCGAGGGCCAGGCGAAAGTGCGACCGCATGGCGGGCGCCGGCTGGAACAGACCCAGCAGGCGGCCATCGGTGCCCAGCGCTTCCGGCAACTGTGCGAGGGTGTCGAATGCGGACGGGTTGCGGCCGCTCTGGCGCCCCAGTTCCGCTGCCGCGCAGGCAGCGGCGGCAATTGCGCCGGTCGACGTGCCGCCGATATTTTTAAACTGGAAATCGCGTGCCAGCCGGCTGATCATCTTCGGATACACCACGCCGCTGGTGACGCCACCTTTCATGATCAGGTCACACGGTGGCAGCGGTTGGCTCATGCGACGTTCAACTCCCGGTCAGTGCGCTTGAAAGGGTTATTTCAGGCAGGCTTAAAATTGTTCCTCGGGCAGCAGGTAACGCCATTGTCCCACCGGCAAATCGCCCAGTTTCACTTTGCCAATGCGTACGCGTTTGAGGCCGAGTACTTTCAGGCCAACCATATCGCACATGCGCCGGATCTGGCGCTTCTTACCCTCACGCAAGGTAAAACTCAGCTGATCCTCGTTTTGCCAGCGCACTTTCGCTGGCAGCAAGGCTTTGCCATCCATCCACAGGCCGTGATTCAGTTTGCGCAATTCCGTCTCGGGCAATTTATCGCCCTTGGTGTATTGCACACGCACCAGGTATTCCTTGTCGACCGATGTGGTTTCGCCAATCAGGTGCTTGGCCACGCGCCCGTCCTGCGTCAGGATGAGCAAGCCGATCGAATCGATGTCGAGCCGGCCGGCTGGTACCAGGCTGCGCAGCTGCGTCGGGTGAAACTGTTCCGGCGACGGGTCTTCTGCCCAGCGGTTTTCCGGTTTGATGAGTGCCACGGCCGGGGTATAGCCATCCTCGGCCTGGCCGCTGACGTAGCCCATCGGCTTGTTGATCAGCACAGTGACGCGCTTGGATTGTTCGGCGGCAGCCTGGCGCTCCACCGTGACGCGCTGCGACGGCAAAATTTTGGTGCCCAGTTCTGAGATGACGACGCCATCGACGCGCACCCAGCCGCGTGCGATCCATTCATCGGCTTCGCGGCGCGAGCACAGGCCCAGTTCAGACATGCGTTTGGACAGGCGCAGCGGTTCATTCAATTCGGTGTTCATGGGGCTTGTTTTTCTAAAAAATTATGCTTTGAGTGCTTCAAGTAAATCGGTTTCCAGCTGCACCTGCTTGCGTGCATTGTTCAGCACCGCGCCATCGACCAGGAACACGTCTTCGACGCGCTCGCCGAGGGTCATGATCTTGGCCGTGTGCAGATTGATGCGGTAGCGCGCCAGTACGTTGGCGATGGAATAGAGCAGGCCGGCGCGGTCCTGCGCGGCAATCGACAGCAGGTGGAACTGGCCGCGCTCGTCCGGGCGCAGGTCGACTGTCGGCGTGATCGGAAACGAGCGGCCCAGGCGCGACAGGCGCCCGCGCGACGGCGTCGGCAGGGCTTCCTGTTTCACCAGCAGTTCGGTCAGTTCGTGTTCCACCAGGTTGATGATGTCGCGGTAATTGTGCGCAAAATTCTGCTCTGTGACGAGGAAAGTATCGAGCGCGTAGCCGGCTTTGGTGGTATGAATTTTTGCGTCGAGAATACTGAAATTCTTGCGCTCGAAATAGCTGCAGATGCGTGCGAACAAATCCGGCTGGTCGGGAATATAGACGGCAATCTGCAAGCCTTCGCCGATCGGCGCCAGGCGGCATTTGACGACCGGCTTGTCGCTATTTACCTTGTCGTACAGGGAGCGCGTCTGCCAGGCGATGTCGGACGCATCGTGGCGCAGGAAGTAGGCCACATCGAGCTGCGCCCAGAACTGTTCGTGCGCGTCGGCCGGCAGCCCGAACAGGCGCAGGGTCGCCAGCGCTTCCTGCTGGCGCGCGCGCAGTTCGCGGTCGGCCGAGTGGGGCTCGCCACCCAGCACGCGCAACGTTACTTTGTACAGATCTTCGAGTAATTTGGCTTTCCACGCATTCCATACCTTCGGACTGGTGCCGCGGATATCGGCCACCGTCAGCAGGTACAGCGCGGTCAGATGGCGCTCGTCCTTGACCACCGCGGCAAACGCGGCAATGATGTCGGGATCGGATAAATCCTGTTTTTGCGCGACGGTGGACATCAGGAGGTGCTGCTCGACCAGAAAACAGACCAGCGCGGTGTCTTCGGTGCGCATGCCATGGTCGACGCAGAATTCGCGCGCATCCACCACGCCCAGCTGGGAATGGTCGCCTCCGCGGCCCTTGGCAATATCGTGGAACAACGCTGCCACGTACAGCAGCCAGCGGTCGCGGAAATTGGCGCTCAGCTGGCTGCAGAACGGGTATTCGTGCGCGTGTTCCGTCATCGTGAAGCGGCGCATATTGCGCACCACCATCATGATGTGCTGATCGACCGTGTAGACATGAAACAGGTCATGCTGCATCTGGCCGATAATGCGGCGGAAATTCGGCAGATACCGGCCCAGCACGCCCATATCGTTCATGCGGCGCAGCGCGTGCACCAGGCCGCAGGGCGCCTGCAGAATGCGCAGGAAATTGGCGCGGTTGCCCGGATCGGCGCGGAACTTGGCGTCGATGCGGGTGCGCGCATGCCACAGCGCGCGCATGGTGCGCGCCGTCATGCCGGTAATGTCGGTGTGCTGCGTCATCAGCACGAACACTTCGAGGATGGCGGCCGGCTGATACTCGAAGGTATTGTCGTGATTCACGTCGATCAGACCGTGCACTTTATTGAAGCGCTCGTTGATCGGCGTGGCCACGCGCGGCTGGTCGAACAGTTGCGCTTCGATATTTTGCAGCAGGATCGTGTTCAGCTGGGTAACCGTTTTGGCGGCCCAATAATAACGCTGCATCAGCACTTCGCTGGCGCGGCGCGCGTCCGGACCCTCGCCGGTGGGCGCCAGGCCGAACGTCTCGGCAATGGCGGTCTGCACATCGAACACCAGCCGGTCTTCGCGCCGGTTGGTGTGCAGGTGCAGGCGGATGCGGATGTCCTTGAACGCGCTTTCCTTCTCCATCAGCTGGCGCGCCTCGGTACGCGTGATCAGGCCGCGCGTGGCCAGCTGGCTCCACGAATCGGCCAGGCCGGCAGCTTTCGCCACCCACAGAATCACCTGCAGGTCGCGCAGGCCGCCCGGGCTTTCCTTGGTGTTCGGCTCAAGCGAAAAGGCCGTGTCTTCGTATTTCACGTGGCGCAGGCGCATCTCGGCAGTTTTGGCCTGGAAGAATGCCTGCGGATCCATCGCTTCTCGGTAACGCTTTTGCAACTGGGCGAAGAGGGCGCTGTCGCCATCGACCAGGCGCGCTTCCAGCAAGCTGGTCTGCACCGTGATGTCGGCGGCAGATTCACTCATGCACTCATCGACCGTGCGGATCGCGCTGCCAATTTCCAGGCCCAGGTCCCACAGCAGCTGCACCAGTTGTTCCAGCTGGGTCTGGAGTGCAGCGTCGGCCGGCTTGCCCAGCAAGATCAACAGGTCGACATCGGACGCAGGAAACAGTTCGCCACGACCGTAGCCACCTACGCCGACCAGCGCGGTATTGGCCGGCAGGCCGGCCTGGCGCCAGGCGTCGACCAGCACGCCATCGACGACCTGGCGCAGCGCGCGCAGCAGCTTTTCAGGTTTCCCATGCGCGCGGAAGTCGGCAATGACGGCCTGCCGCTCGGTTTTCAGACGCTGGCGCAGACTGGTGCGGGTGTCGTCCTGGGCAGCGACGCTCATGGATCAGGCCGGCACTGCCGCTGGGTTAGCCTGACTGGCTTGACTGGCTTGATTCGCCAGCATCTCTGCCACGAAGGCAGGCGGTGGCGGCGAACCGGCCGACAGCGTCAGCACTTCGAAACCCGTTTCGGTGACCAGGATCATGTGCTCCCACTGCGCCGACAGGCTGCGATCCTTGGTTTTGATGGTCCAGCCGTCCGGCATGGCGCGGATCTCGCGGCGGCCGGCATTGATCATCGGCTCGATCGTGAAAATCATGCCGGCCTTGAGTTCTTCCAGCGTGCCCGGACGCCCGTAGTGCAGCACCTGCGGCTCTTCATGGAACACCTTGCCGATGCCGTGGCCGCAAAATTCGCGCACCACGCTGTAGCCGGCTTTTTCCGCGTGCTGCTGGATCACGTAACCGATGTCGCCGAGGTGCGCACCGGGTTTGACTTTGGCAATGCCGAGCCACATGCATTCGTAGGTGATGTCGGACAGGCGTTTCGCCAGGATCGACGGCTCGCCGATGAAAAACATGCGGCTGTTGTCGCCGTGGTAGCCATCCTTGGTGATGATCGTGATGTCGAGATTGACGACGTCGCCGCTTTTCAGCACCTTGTCACCCGGAATGCCGTGGCAGATGACATCGTTGACCGACGTGCAGATGGCTTTCGGGTAGGGCGTGTAGCCCGGCGGGCAATAGTTCAGCGGCGCCGGGATGGTGCCCTGCACATCCGTCATGTATGCGTGGCACAGGCGGTCGAGTTCGCCGGTGGTGACGCCGGGTTTGACGAACGGCGTGATGTAATCGAGCACTTCGGAACCGAGGCGGCCGGCAATGCGCATGCCTTCGATGTCGTCGGGCGTTTTAATGGAGATGTTGGACATGGGGTGCGATCGGAAAAGTTCAGTGAAGCAGGGCCGGCACCGGAAGAAACCCGGGCAAATACGGGCCCTGCGTATATAGGCATGCATTATAAAGGATGATGATCCAGGACAGCGCTACTTGAAATATCGGCAGAAACCAGCTAGAATCGCAGGTTGTTCGAATCTGCTTTCGAGCAACTCAGCGAACTGCTGAGAGTTAAATTGAAATTCATTGAAATCGCGAGTGCGGTCGACAAGGGTGCCTGACAGGAAACTGCGTGGTCACTGATCGTACTCAAGACCCAACCCTGGAGAATTACACATGTCCGTAACAATGCGCGAAATGCTGGAAGCCGGTGTCCACTTCGGTCACCAAACCCGTTTCTGGAACCCAAAGATGGCACCGTTCATCTTCGGTCACCGCAACAAAATTCACATCATCAACCTCGAAAAGACGATGACGATGTACCAGGAAGCCATGAAAACCATCAAGCAGATCTCCGCCCAGCGCGGCACGATCCTGATGGTTGGCACCAAGCGCCAGGCCCGCGATATCATCGCTGCTGAAGCTGCCCGTGCCGGCGTTCCTTACGTCGACCAGCGCTGGTTGGGCGGTATGCTGACCAACTTCAAAACGATCAAAACGTCGATCAAGCGCCTGAAAGACATGGAAGCCCAGATCGAAGACGGTTCGGTTGCCAACCTGTCGAAAAAAGAAGGCCTGATGTTCGAACGCGAAATGATCAAGCTGCAAAAATCGATCGGCGGCATCAAGGACATGGGCGGCGTTCCTGACGCAATCTTCGTCGTCGACGTCGGCTACCACAAAGGTGCGATCACCGAAGCTGGCAAGCTGGGCATCCCGGTCATCGGCATCGTCGACACCAACCACTCGCCAGAAGGCGTCACCCACATCATCCCGGGTAACGACGACTCGTCGAAAGCAATCACCCTGTACGCACGCGGCGTTGCCGATGCGATCCTGGAAGGCCGCGCCAACGCGACCAATGAAGTCGCCGCGATGGTCAAATCGTCGGACGATTTCGTTGAAGTGTCCGAGCAGGCTTAATTCCTCGGGCTCCGGCCTGCAGTGAATGAAAAGGGGGCGCCAGCGCGCCCCTTTTTTTAAGCAAAATCATACCGAATATCTAATTTAGGAGAATACACATGGCAGCGATTACAGCAGCGATGGTAGGCGAACTGCGCGCGAAAACCGACGCACCAATGATGGAATGCAAAAAAGCACTGACCGAAGCCGAAGGCAATATGGACCGTGCTGAAGAAATCCTGCGCGTCAAACTGGGCGGCAAGGCTTCGAAAGCATCGTCGCGTATCACCGCCGAAGGCGTGGTAGCGGCTTATATCTCCGGTAACATCGGCGCGCTGGTAGAAATCAACAGCGAAACCGACTTCGTTGCTAAAAACGACGAATTCATGGCCCTGGCAAACAATACCGCCAAGTTGGTCGCTGAAAACAACCCGGCCGATGTCGCTGCCCTGCTGGCTCTGCCACTCGATGGCAAGACGCTGGACGAGGTGCGCTCGGCGCTGATCGGTAAAATCGGCGAAAACATGTCGATCCGCCGCTTCCAGCGTTTTGAAACCACCGGCAAGCTGGCATCGTACCTGCACGGAACCCGCATTGGCGTGATGGTCGATTTCGACGGCAGCGAAGATGCAGTCGGTAAAGATATCGCCATGCACATCGCCGCGATGAAGCCAGTGGCATTGTCGTCGGACCAGGTGCCTGCTGAAATGATCGAAAAAGAACGTTCGGTCGCTCAGCTGAAAGCACAGGAAGACGCAGACAAGGCAGTTGCTGAAGGCAAAACCGCCCAGTCGCCGGAAATCCTGGCCAAGCGCCTCGAAGGTTCGGTCCAGAAGTACCTGAAAGAAGTATCCTTGCTGAATCAGACGTTTGTGAAGAACGACAAGCAGTCGATCGAGCAAATGCTGAAAGCTGCCAACACCACCGTGAAAGCGTTCACGATGTTTGTGGTTGGCGAAGGCATCGAGAAAAAAGCAGATGACTTCGCTGCAGAAGTTGCAGCGCAAATCGCTGCCTCGAAGCAGTAAGCAGTAAGCAGTGAAAGCGGGCCGGAAGGCCCGTTTTTTTAGGTGAGAGGTTTGCAGGCGCTGTGCTGGAGACCTTGTAACGAAACCTTGCAATGCGACGCTCGCGCAGTTGTTGCGGATACAATCCTCCCACCTTCCAGTAGTGATTCATCTAATTCAGGAGCGACGCCCAAATGACCAAACCAGCTTACCAACGTGTACTCCTCAAACTGTCGGGCGAGGCATTGATGGGCGATGACCAGTTCGGTATCAACCGCGTCACCATCGACCGCATGGTGGCCGACGTGGCCGAAGTGGCACGGGCCGGCGTACAAATCGCTGTCGTTATCGGCGGCGGCAATATTTTCCGCGGTGTGGCGCCAGGCGCACAGGGCATGGACCGGGCCACCGCCGACTACATGGGCATGCTCGCCACCGTCATGAATGCGCTGGCGCTGGCCGATGCGATGGGCCACGTCGGCATCACCGCGCGCGTCATGTCGGCGATCGGCATCGACCAGGTGGTCGAGCCGTATGTCCGTCCAAAAGCGCTGCAATACCTGGAAGAAGGTAAAGTAGTGGTATTCGCTGCCGGCACCGGCAATCCGTTCTTCACCACCGACACTGCAGCGGCATTGCGCGGTGCGGAAATGTCGGCGCAAATTGTTTTGAAGGCCACCAAGGTCGATGGCGTATATACTGCCGATCCACAGAAGGACCCGACCGCGACGCGTTACGAAACCATCAGCTTCGATGAAGCCATTTCGAAACAGCTGCAAGTGATGGACGCCACCGCGTTCGCCCTGTGCCGCGACCAGAAATTGCCGATCAAGGTGTTTTCCATCGTCAAACCAGGCGCGCTGATGCGCGTGATCATGGGCGAAGACGAAGGTACACTGGTCCACGTTTAAGTTTAATGTAATGAGTATTGATACAGGAGAGCAGCATGTCCTTAGCTGACGTTAAAAAGAGCGCTACCGAGCGCATGGGCAAGTCGATCGAAACACTGAAAGCCGACCTGGCCAAAGTGCGTACCGGCCGCGCCCACACCGGCATCCTGGACCACATCCAGGTCGATTATTATGGCTCGGCCACCGCGCTGACCCAGATCGCCAATGTGACCCTGATCGACGCCCGTACCATTGGCGTCCAGCCATGGGAAAAGAAGATGATCACCACGGTGGAAAAAGCCATCCGCGATTCCGACCTGGGTTTGAACCCGTCCACGCAGGGCGACATGATCCGCGTCCCGACGCCACCGCTGACCGAAGAGCGCCGCAAGGAAATGGTCAAGCTGGTCAAGGGCGAAGCGGAAGATGCAAAAATCGCCATCCGGAATATCCGCCGCGATGCCAACGAGGGCATCAAGAAGCTGGTCAAGGACAAGCTGGCGTCGGAAGACGACGAGCGCCGTTCGAATGAAGAAATTCAAAAGCTGACCGACAAGTTTGTCGTCGACGTCGACAAGATCGTGGCTGACAAAGAGAAAGAAATCCTGACCGTGTAGCGCGGAACGGCAGGGCGCGTGCGTAGTGTGCCGCCCTGGTTTTTTCCTTCTGTACTTTGCAGGCCCATGAAACATGATCTTTAAAAGTTCCACCACCGCCGTCCCTGAACCGTCTTCGGTGCCGAAGCACATTGCCATCATCATGGACGGCAATGGCCGCTGGGCAACGAAGCGCTTGCTGCCGCGCGTTGCAGGCCACATGAAGGGCGTCGAATCAGTGCGTGACTGCGTCGAAGCATGCGTCGACCGCGGCATCAAATACCTGACGCTGTTTGCGTTCTCATCGGAAAACTGGCGCCGCCCGGAAGAAGAAGTGTCATTGCTGATGCGCCTGTTCGTCACCGCGCTCGAGCGTGAAGTGTCGAAGATGCATGCCAACGACATTCGCCTGAAAGTGGTCGGCGACCTGTCCCGGTTCGATCCGAAGCTGCAGGACATGATTGCCAACGCCCAGCGCCGCACCGCCAACAATACGGTGCTGACGCTCACCATCTGCGCCAACTACGGCGGCCGCTGGGACATCATGCAGGCGACCAGTAAAATGATTGCCGCCAATCCTGGCGTCGTCGATTTTACCGAAGACCAACTGGCGCCGCACCTCGCCATGGCGTATGCGCCCGAGCCCGACCTGTTTATCCGTACTGGCGGCGAAGAGCGCATCTCGAATTTTCTGTTGTGGCAGCTGGCGTATTCGGAGTTGTATTTTACCGATACCTTCTGGCCCGACTTCAATACCGGCGCGCTCGATGAAGCAATCGCCTCCTACCAAAGCCGGGAGCGCCGTTTCGGCCGTACCGGCGCCCAACTGGCCAAGAAAACCTGATGCTGAAAACCCGGATCGTCACTGCGCTGGTACTGCTGGCAATTTTACTGCCCGTACTGTTCTTCAATAATTTCACGGCGTTTGCCGTGATCGTGACGGTCTTCTTCGGTGCTGCCATCTGGGAAGCGTTCAGGCTGTTCAATCCCGATGGCCGGCGCGCGGCGCTGATTGCCGTGTTCTGGACTGCCGCCTTTGCCTACGGCTTCTTCTTCACGCCGGGCGGCTCGCGCAATCCCCAATTCTGGTTCCCGGTTTGCGTCGCCATCTGGCTGATCCGGTTTGCACCGTCGCTGAAATTCGGCTTGCCGCCGATGGAACATGCGCGCAACACCATTCTGTCGATGCTGTATGCCATTGCCATCGTCGGCTGTTTTGCGGCGATTGTTGAACTGTTTCGTCATTCGCCGGTCTACCTGTTGTCGGTCATGGCACTGGTGTGGATCGCCGATATCGGCGCGTATTTCTCGGGTAAAGCATTCGGCAAACACAAGTTGGCGCCGTCGATTTCTCCGGGCAAATCGTGGGAAGGTGCGATTGGCGGCGGCATTGCCGTGCTGGTCATCGGCAGCGCCACTGTTTTTATTGCTGGCAATGATTTTTATTCGCCGCTGGCGGACACGTTTGCCGTGCGGCTGGAATTCGAGCACGGCTGGGGCATCACCATTCTGGCACTCATCGCCATCACGGCCGCCAGTGTCGTCGGCGACCTGTTCGAGTCGCAACTGAAACGCCGCGCCGGTTTCAAGGACAGCAGCGCGCTGCTGCCTGGCCACGGCGGCGTGCTCGACCGTATCGACGCCCTGATCCCGGTCTTGCCGCTGGCCGCGCTGATCGGCGCCTGGCACTAAAGGATGGGTTTAAGGAATTCTATGCAAAGCATCACCATCCTGGGGGCCACCGGTTCCATCGGCGTCTCGACCCTCGACGTGCTGGCGCGTCACCCCGACAAATACCGCGTATATGCGTTGAGCGCGCACACGCGCGTCGATGAACTTGCGGCCCAGTGCCGCGTGCACCTGCCGCAGCGCGCGGTAGTCGCGACCGCCAATGCTGCGGCGCGGCTGGCGACGCTGCTGGACGGCCTGGCCATCGACATCAGCTACGGCGAGCAGGCCTTGTGCGACATCGCTGCCGAAGCCGACACCGTGATGGCAGCCATCGTTGGCGCAGCCGGTCTGGCCCCGACACTGGCCGCGGCCAGGGCAGGGCGCAAAATTTTATTGGCCAACAAGGAAGCGCTGGTCATGTCCGGCCAGTTGTTCATGGACGCCGTGCGCGAGCACCATGCGATCCTGCTGCCGATCGACAGCGAACACAATGCCATTTTCCAGTCCTTGCCGATGGCGTACGACCGCACACCCGGCCAGTGCGGCGTGGCGAAAATCCTGTTGACCGCATCCGGTGGTCCATTCCGCCAGCGCGATGTCGCCACGCTTGAACACGTCACGCCCGACGAAGCGTGCAAGCACCCGACCTGGTCGATGGGCCGCAAAATCTCGGTCGACTCCGCGACAATGATGAACAAGGGCCTCGAGGTCATCGAGGCGCACTGGCTGTTCGGCGCGCCGGCCGATTTGATCGAGGTGGTGATCCACCCGCAAAGCGTGATCCACTCGATGGTGTCGTACTGTGACGGCTCGGTGCTGGCGCAATTGGGCAACCCGGATATGCGTACGCCCATCGCGCACGCGCTGGCGTACCCCGACCGCATCGATTCGGGCGTCGCCCAGCTCGACATTACGAAAATTGGCACGCTGCAGTTCGAGCAGCCCGATTTCGCGCGCTTTCCCTGTCTTGCGCTGGCGTTCGAAGCGCTGCGCGCGGGCGGCACCGCACCGGCCTTGCTGAATGCGGCCAACGAAGTGGCGGTGCAGGCGTTCCTCGACCTGCGCATCGGCTTTCGCGACATCGATCGCGTCATCGCGCGCGTCATGCATGAAAACGACCATGGTCCGGCCAGCAGCATCGACGCCGTGATGGCGCAGGATGCACGCGCGCGCCGCGCTGCCGACGCCATCGTCGCCGGCCTGGCACGCTGACGCCATGAGCGCGTTCTACATGGTGATCGGGTTCGTGCTGTCCATCGGACCGCTGGTGACGTTTCACGAATTCGGCCACTACCTTGCCGCGCGCCTGTGTGGCGTCAAAGTGCTGCGCTTTTCGTTCGGCTGGGGGAAGGTCATCTGGTCGCGCCGCGCCGGACCGGACCAGACCGAATGGGCGTTGTCGAGTTTGCCGATTGGCGGCTATGTCTCGATGCTCGACAGCCGCAGCGAGAAAACCGCACCCAAAGATCCGTCCGAGTACCCGTACGAATTCACCCGCAAGAATGTCTGGCAGCGCATCGCCATTATCGCGGCGGGCCCGCTGGCCAACTTCATCCTCGCCATCGCGCTGTTCGCCGGCCTGTTCATGTACGGCGTCGACGAGCCGGCAGCGCGCCTGCGCGCCATGCCTGCGACTGCCGACATCTACCAGGCCGGCGCGCGCGGCGGCGACAGGGTCAACGCTGTCAACGGCAAGCCGGTCGCGTCGTGGCCGGAGCTGCGCTGGGAGATTGTCCGCGCGGCAGTCGACAAGCAGCCGGTCACGCTGGACATGACGGGTGCCTCCGGTAACAGCTACAGCGCCACGATCCCGGCCGCCACCGTCAGCGCCCTGAAAGTGGATGGCGATGTGCTCGGCGCGCTCGGCATGCAGTTGTGGCGTCCGCCCAGCCTGATCGACAAGGTGATTCCTGGCGGCGCTGCAGCGGCAGCCGGTGTGCGCAGCGGTGACGTGGTGACCGCCATCGATGGTGTGGCGCTGACCGACGGCATCGGCCTGATCGACGCGGTGCGCGCGGCGCCCGGACGCACCTTGCAATTGACGGTGCAGCGCGCCGGCCAGCAGCTGGTGCTGCCCATCACCCCGGCGCGCGTCGAG
Source organism: Pseudomonadota bacterium (assembly GCA_030853745.1). Classification (GTDB taxonomy): domain Bacteria; phylum Pseudomonadota; class Gammaproteobacteria; order Burkholderiales; family Burkholderiaceae_D; genus JALYUM01. Next base: position 52,124 of record JALYUM010000199.1, read on the forward strand.
GTAAAAGGAAGTAAAGCGCAGGGCAAAATTCAGGCGCAGGTCGCGCAGGCGCCGGAGATGGTGCGTGTCACCAGCAATCCGCTTGACGCCATCGGCAAGGGCGCCCGGCGCACGTGGGAAACCGCGACGATGACGCTGCGCATGATCGGCCGGATGCTGACCGGTGAAGTCTCGCTGAAGAATGTAACCGGGCCGATCACCATTGCAGATGTCGCCGGACAGGCCGTACAGAGCGGCTTGATCGTCTATCTGGAGTTTATTGCGTTCATCAGTATCAGCCTCGGCGTGATGAACCTGTTACCAATTCCCGTTCTTGATGGGGGCCATTTGCTGTATTATTCGCTGGAAGTTTTGACCGGACGCCCCCTGCCCGAGCGGATTATCGCAATGGCCCAAACAGTGGGGGTGGGCCTCGTGTTCATGCTGATGGCGCTCGCCTTCTTCAATGACATTTCGCGGCTGCTGTAGTGTCGCCATGCCCGCCCGCCTGCTTTAGAATAACCAGTTGTTCAATGTTAGCCCCACCGATTTAGCCAATGAAATTATATTCAGATCGTTTTGCCTTGCCATTCCATCGCCGCAGCCTGATCGGCGCAGCCGTGCTGGCCCTGTGCTCCGGCCAGGCGCTTGCCGTGACACCGTTTGTCGTCAAGGACATCCGCGTCGAAGGCATTCAGCGTACCGAAGCCGGCACCGTGTTCAGCTATTTGCCGGTGCGCGTGGGCGAGACCTTCAACGATGACAAGGGCAGCGCTGCCATCAAGGCGTTGTATGCCACCGGTATTTTCAAGGACGTGCGTCTCGAAGAAGACAAGGGCGTGCTGGTCGTGCTGGTTGAAGAACGGCCAGCCATTTCCACCGTCGACTTCACCGGCACCAAGGAATTCGAGAAGGACATGCTGGTCAAGGCGCTCAAGGAAATTGGTGTCGGCGAAGCGAAGACGTTCGACAAATCGGCAGTCGACCGCGCCGAGCAGGAGCTCAAGCGCCAGTACCTGTCGCACGGCTTGTATGGCGTGAAGATCACGACCACCGTCACGCCAATCGAACGCAATCGCGTCACCATCATGTTTGCGGTGGATGAAGGCGACATCGCCCGCATCCGCCAGATCAATATCATCGGTAACAAAACGTTCAGCGACAAGGAACTGCGCGAGGCGATGAAGCTGTCGACGTCGGGCTGGTTCACGTGGTATTCGAAGGCCGACCAGTATTCGAAAACCAAGCTGACCGGCGACATCGAAGCGATCAAATCGTTCTACCTCGACCGGGGTTACCTGGAAGCGAACGTCGAATCGACGCAGGTGTCGATCACGCCGGACAAGAAGGATATTTACCTGACGGTGAACATCACCGAAGGCGAGAAGTACACCGTCTCCGACATCAAGATGGATGGCGAGCTGTTTGGCCGCGAAGCCGAACTGAAACAGCTGATCCTGCTGAAACCGGGCGCGGTGTATTCGGGCACGCTGCTGACCGCCTCCAACAAGCGCATCCAGGACCGCATGGGCAACTTCGGTTACGCCTTCGCCAGCGTCGATGCGAAGCCGGAAATCGACCGCGCCAAGCGCCAGGTGGCCTTCAGCTTCAACGTCGATCCGGGCAAGCGCGCCTACGTGCGCCACATGACCATTTCGGGCAATACCACCACGCGCGATGAAGTCATCCGCCGCGAGTTCCGCCAGTTCGAAGGTTCGTGGTACGACAGTAACAAGATCAAACTCTCGCGTGACCGCGTCGACCGCCTCGGTTACTTCAAGGACGTGACGGTGGAGACGCCGGAAGCGCAAGGCACGTCCGACCAGGTCGACGTGAACATCGCCGTGGTCGAAAAACCGACCGGTAACTTCATGATTGGTGGCGCATTCTCGCAATCGGAAAAATTCACCTTCACGGCGTCGGTCCAGCAGGCCAACTTTGCCGGCAGTGGCGAAACCGTCGGCATCGAACTCAATACCAGCAAGTACAGCCGCACCGTCGCGCTGTCGCAGACCAATCCATATTTCACCGACGACGGCATTTCGCGCGCGTTCCAGGTGTACCTGCGCACCACGCGTCCGCCAGCGGTCAACTACGGTTCGTTTACCATCCGCCAGGTCGGCGGCAACATGACGTTCGGCGTGCCGTTCTCCGAGATCGACACCGTGTACTTTGGCGCCGGCGTGGAGCGCACGACGCTGGAAACCGACGTCACCAGCCCGCAGGTCTACCTGAACTTCGTCAAGCAGAATGGCGGACCGGCCGATGGTGTGGGCTCGGCGCAAACCTTCTCGATTCCCTTTACGGCAGCGTGGGGCCGCGACTCGCGCGACAGCGCCACCACGCCAACAGTCGGCCGCTATCAGCGCGCCAACCTGGAAATCGACGTGATCGGCAAAACCAAGTACTACCGCGCGATCTACGAACAGCAGTGGTACAAGCCATTGACGCGCTGGATGACGCTGGCGTTGCGCGGCGAAGCCGATTATGGTCACGGCCTGAAAGGAAAGACCTACCCGGTCTTCAAGAACTTCTATGCCGGCGGCATGGGTTCGGTGCGCGGTTACTACAGCTCCTCGCTGGGTATCGTCGACACCAACGGCGATGCGCTGGGCGGCTCCACCCGTCTGATTGGCAATGCAGAACTCCAGTTCCCGTTCCCGGGCAGTGGCACCGACCGCAGCCTGCGCTGGTTTACGTTCAGCGACGTTGGCCAGATTTACCAGGAAGGCCAGAAAATCCGTGCCAACGAATTGCGTGCGTCGGCTGGCCTGGGCGTGTCCTGGATTTCGCCGGTCGGTCCGCTGAAGATCAGTTATGCTAAGCCCTTGAATCAAAAAGTGGGCGACCGCACCGAGCGCTTCCAGTTCCAGATGGGTACCGGTTTTTGAGCGGCCGTCCGTTCCAACCAGTTCGGAGAAATATGTTGAATACCTTGTTTGCGTCGCGTTCCCGTGGATTTGCCATCGGCGTTGCGCTGGCTGCCGGCGCCGTGTTGTGCGCCGCGTCGCCGGCCCGCGCGCAGAATGCGCCGAGCCGGATCGGCATCGTTATCACCGAACGCCTGATGACCGAATCGAAACTGGCCAAAGCGGCCGACGCCAAAATCCAGGCCGAATTCTTGGCGCGCCAAAAATCGAACGAAGAGCTGGTGGCGCGCTTCAAAACGCTGTCGCAAAAGTTCGATGCCGATGCGCCGCGCTTGCTTGATGCCGACCGTACGCGCCGCGCGCGCGAGGTGTTCGATATGGAAAAAGACGTGCAGCGTATGCAGCGCGATTATCAGGAAGACCTGTTTCAACGTAAAAGCGAAGAGCGCGCCAACATCGCGCAAAAAGCGTACAAGCTGATCGAACAGATCGCCGAGCAGGAACACCTCGATATCGTGCTGCAGGAAGCTGCCTGGTCCAGCCCGCGCATCGACATTACCGACAAAGTCATCAAGCTGCTCGACAAGTAAAGCCTGCATTTGGACCAAGAACACAATTTGACTGACTCCGCATACAGCCTGAAACCTACCCTCCTTGGCGACTTGATCGCGCGCTTCGGTGGCCAGCTGGTGGGCGACCCGAACGTCGGCCTCACCGCCATTGCGCCGCTGGCCGACGCCGGCGCCACGCACATCAGTTTTCTCAGTAACAGCAAGCTGCGTGCGCTGGCCGCGCAAAGCCAGGCGGCCGCCCTGATCGTCACACCGGGGGACGACGCCACCGTAGCCGCCACCTACGCCGGCGCGCGCATCGTCACACCGAATCCGTACGCATATTTCGCCCGCGTCGCACAATATTTCGCCGCGCTGGACGCGTTCGTGCCGGCACCGGGAATCGACCCGTCGGCCAGCGTGCATCCGGATGCCATCATCGATCCGAGCGCCTACATCGGACCGCACGTGACGGTGGAAGCCGGCGCGCAGATCGGCGCGGATGTTGTCATCGACGCCGGCTGCTTTATCGGCCGCGATGCCGTGATTGGCGCTGGCTGCCACTTTTTTGCCAACGCCACGTTTCACGCGCGCTGCAGTATCGGCGCGCGCGGCGTGCTGCATTCGGGCGCCGTGATCGGCACCGACGGCTTCGGTTTTGCCAACGAAGGCGGCGTGTATATCAAGATTCCGCAGACCGGGCGCGTCGTCATCGGCGACGATGTGGATATTGGCGCAAATACCTGCGTCGACCGCGGCGCACTGGCCGATACCGTCATCGAAGACGGCGTCAAGCTGGACAACCAGATCCAGATTGGCCACAACTGCCGCATCGGTGCGCATACCGCGATGGCCGGCTGCGTCGGCGTGGCCGGCAGCGCGATCATCGGCAAATACTGCACGTTCGGTGGCGCGGCGATGGTGCTGGGTCACTTGACCATCGCCGACAAAGTACACATCTCGTCCGGCAGCATGGTATCGCGCTCGATCCTCGAGCCCGGCCAGTACACCGGCTTTTATCCGCTGGCGAAAAACGCCGAGTGGGAAAAAACCGCCGCCATCGTGCGCAACCTGGCCACCATGCGCGAGAAAATCCGCGCGCTGGAAAAAACAATTAAAAACCTCACTGCCACATCATGACTACTCCAGACACTACCAACGCCGTTTCCAAAACCTTGGACATTCACGCAATCAAGCAGTACCTGCCGCATCGCTACCCGATGCTGCTGGTCGACCGCGTGCTGACCTGGGAATCGGGCAAGACCATTACCGCCATCAAGAACGTCACCGTCAACGAAGAATTTTTTAACGGTCACTTTCCGCACAAGCCAGTGATGCCGGGCGTGCTGATGATTGAAGCGTTGGCGCAGACTGCCGCCATCCTGTCGTTCTTGACGATGGACGTGAAGCCCGATGAGAACTCGGTCGTCTACTTTGTCGGCATCGACAATGCGCGTTTCAAGCGTCCGGTGGAGCCGGGCGACCAGCTGAAAATGGATGTGGAAATCGTGCGCGTGTCGCGCGGCATCTGGAAATACAAGGCAGTCGGCACCGTCGACGGCCAGGTAGCGCTGGAAGGCGATCTGATGTGCACAATCCGTAGCGCCGTCGACGCGTCTAAGGCGGCGGGGCAGTAATGAGCAGTCTTATCCATCCGACCGCCATCGTCGATCCGCGCGCGCAGTTGGATACCACTGTCGAAGTCGGACCGTATTCCATCATCGGCCCGGACGTGCGTATTGGCGCGCGGACGGTGATCGGTCCGCACGTTGTCGTCGAAGGCCATACGACGATCGGCGAAGACAATAAATTTTTTCAATTTTCGTCGATCGGCGCGGCGCCGCAGGATAAAAAATGGTCGGGCGAACCGACCCGCCTGGAAGTGGGCGACCGCAATACCGTGCGCGAGTTCTGTACGTTCAACCTGGGCACGGTGCAGGATGCCGGCGTCACGCGGCTTGGTAACGACAACTGGATTTCGGCGTACGTCCACCTGGCGCACGATTGCCAGGTTGGCAGCAACACGATTTTTTCGAACAATGCGCAGCTGGCCGGCCATGTGGAAGTGGGCGACTGGGCGATCCTGTCCGGTTATGCCGGCGTACATCAGTTCTGCAAAATCGGCGCGCATGCCTTCATCGGCATGTACACCAGCCTGACGCAGGATGTGCCGCCGTTCGTGCTGGTGTCGGGCAACCCTGCCGGCGTACGCGGCGTGAATATCGAAGGCATCAAGCGGCGCGGTTTTACGCGTCCGCAGATTGATGGCATTCGCGCGGCCTACAAGCACCTGTACCGCTCCGGGTTGACGCTCGACGAAGCCAAGGTGGCGCTCGATACCGAGATGACCGTATCACCTGAAGCGGCGGGCGCCATCGGTGCCATGCGCGCCTTCCTGGACAGCGCAAGCCGTGGCATCGTCCGCTGATATTGCCGACATTGCCGACATTGCCTTAGTCGCGGGCGAACTGTCAGGCGACCTGCTGGCGGCACGCTTGCTGGCCGGGCTGCGGCCGCACCTGCCTGATGCGCGCTTCCACGGCATCGGCGGGCCGCGCATGATCGAGCAGGGCATGACGTCCGATATTCCAATGGACGTGCTTACCGTACGCGGCATCTTCGAAATCATTCCGCGCTACCGCGAAATCAAGGGCATTCAAAACACGCTGCGTGACCGCTTGCTGGCCAATCCGCCCGATGTATTTGTCGGCGCCGACTATCCCGGTTTCAACCTGGGCCTGGAGGCGAAACTGCGTGCGGCCGGCATCCCGACCGTCCATTTTATCGGGCCGCAAATCTGGGCGTGGCGCGGCGGGCGGATCAAGCAGATCCAGCGCGCCGTGTCGCACATGCTCGTGATTTTTCCGTTTGAAGAAGCGATTTATCGCGCTGCCGGCGTGCCGGTGACGTATATCGGCCATCCGCTGGCCGAGACCATTCCGATGACGCCGGATCAGGATGCCGCGCGGCGGGTGCTGGGCTTGCCAGTGGATGCGCGGGTGGTATGCGTCATGCCGGGCAGCCGCACGGCCGAACTGAAACATCTGACGGCGCCGTTCGTGGAAGCCGTCAAACTGCTGGCCGCGCGTGATCCGGCGCTGCGTTTCATTGCACCGATGGCGAGCTTGACACAGCGCGCACTGTTCACGGAACTGGTGAACGCGGCAGGCCTCGGCGACGTGGCGATTGGTCTCATCGATGGCGATGCGCACACGGCCATTGCAGCGGCCGATGCGGTGCTGGTGGCGTCCGGCACGGCCACGCTGGAAGTCGCGTTGCACAAGAAGCCGATGGTGATCGCCTATAAAGTTGTGTGGGCCAGCTGGCAGCTGATGCGCCACATGGGTTACCTGCCGTGGATCGGATTGCCGAATATTCTGGCGCGCGAATTCCTGGTGCCGGAACTGCTGCAGGACGCGGCCACGCCGCACGCGATGGCGGAAGCGGTATGGCGCCAGCTGGAAGACACGACCGGCCGCGCGCGCCTGGTGCAGCGCTTCACCGACATGCATCACAGCCTGTTGCGCAACAGCGCGCAGGAGAGTGCGGATGCGGTCATGCGCATCATTCAACCGACATCATTATGAGCCGCAAAACATTCAATTTTTACCCGGGCCTGAAACCGAAGGACCGGCCATTCATCGATACCGATATTGTCTGCGGCGTCGATGAAGCCGGGCGCGGCCCGCTGGCAGGCCCGGTATTTGCCGCGGCCGTCATCCTCGATCCGCGCCGACCCATCGAGGGCTTGCGCGACTCGAAAAAACTGACGGCGGCGCGGCGCGATATGCTGGCGCCGCAAATTCGCGAGTACGCGCTGGCGTGGGCGATTGCCGAATGCTCGCATGAAGAAATCGATACGCTGAACATTTTGCAGGCGACCATGCTGGCAATGCGGCGCGCGATCGATGCGCTGTCGATGCTGCCGACCATCGCGCTGATCGACGGTAGCCGTTGCCCGTTGATGACGGTGCAGACAGTGCGCGCGCACGCCATCGTCGAAGGCGACGACAAGGTGCATGCCATTTCTGCCGCGTCGATTCTGGCGAAGACCGCGCGCGATGCGGCGCTGGTGACGCTGCACGCACAGTATCCCGAATACGCGTTCGACCAGCACAAGGGCTACGGCACCGCACTGCACCTGGCGCGGCTGCGCGAGCACGGCCCGTGCCCGGTGCACCGGCGTTCGTTTGCGCCGGTGCGTCTGCTGGTAGCACCGCCGCCGGTCACCATCGACATGTTCGGCGTGGAGCGTGCGGCATGAAGACCATCAGCTCGCGCGACAACGCGACCTACAAGGAACTCAAGAAGCTGGCCGGCAGTTCGCAGGCGCGGCGCCAGGCCGGGCAGACGCTGCTCGACGGCGTGCATCTGTGCCAGGCCTGGCTGGATTTACGTGGCATGCCGCTCCAGGCGCTGGTGTCCGAATCGGCCTTGCACGATCCTGAAGTGGCGGCGCTGGTGCAGCGTTGCGAGGACGCGCGGGCAACCGTGACCGCGCTGCCGGATGCGCTGTATGCGCCGTTGAGCCAGGTCGAGCATGGGGTGGGCTTGCTGTTCATCGTCGCGACGCCAACGCCGCTGATGCCGTCGGCCCTGACGGTGGACAGCGTGCTGCTCGATGGCCTGCAAGACCCTGGCAACGTCGGCTCCATCCTGCGCAGCGCCGCGGCGGCCGGCGTCAGACAGGTGTACTGCAGCGCGGGCACGGCGTTTTGCTGGTCGCCGAAAGTTTTGCGGGCGGCGATGGGCGCGCATTTCGTGCTGCAGATTTTCGAACAGGCCGACCTGGCGGCGCTGGTCACGCATGCGGACATCCCGGTGCTGGCCACCAGCGGTTACGCCGCGACCACGCTGTACGACATCGATTTGCGTGGTCCGGTAGCGTGGCTGTTCGGCCATGAAGGGCAGGGCGTGGCCGACGATTTACTGGCACTTGCCAGCCACCGGGTGGTGGTGCCGCACGCCGGCCAGGTCGAGTCGCTGAACGTCGCTGCCTGTGCAGCAGTGTGTCTGTTCGAGCATCTGCGCCAGAACCTGCCCTCCCGTCAGGTGCCTTCCTTGTGATGAAACGGCGCCCACCAGCAGGCCAGAAACGAAGGAATGGTCGCCACCATCACCAGGGCGAAATAGTGCACATACCCCATCGCCTGCTGCATGTGGCCGCTGGCGACGCCCGTCACCAGCCCGCATAATCCCATCAGGCCCGTGCCGAAAGCGTAATGGGTGGTGGCGTATTTGCCGGGCGCGAGCTGCTGCATCAGGTAGATCATGAAGCCGACCGAGCCAAAGCCGAAAAAGAATTTTTCGATGATCACGCCGGCAGCAATACCCCAGACGCTTGAAGGCAGCCAGACGCTCATGATCAGAAACGTCACGTTCGGAATATTCACCGCGCAGCACAAGATAAACAGCGTGCGCCGCAAGCCGCGGCTGGCCACGAACCAGCCGCCCAGCAGCGACCCGAGCAGCACCGCCGCCAGGCCCCAGGTGCCGTAGACAATTCCCAGCTGTTCGTTGGATAGTCCGAGTCCGCCTTTGGACGCCGCATCGACCATGAAGAACGGTCCGATTTTTTCTAGCAGTCCTATACTCAGGCGGAACAGGAACGCGAACGCGATCATGCGCCACACGCCCGGCTTCTGAAAAAACGTGACAAACGAGTCGCTGAGAATGCGGCCCGCGTCGCGCAGGCTGGCCGGTGCATGATCGGCGCGGGCGCCGTCCGGCATGAAGCGGGCATGCCACAGCGCCATCGCCAGCGTGATGGCCGCGACAATCGCGAAGATCACCTGCCAGGCATCGAGCCACGCGGGCCCGAACGCGCGCGCATCATGGTGAAACACGTCGGTGTGCAGGCGCCCGCTTAAATACACCAGCGCGCCGGAGGCGACAATCGGCCCGATATTCCACGACAGGCTTTGCACACCGCAGTACAGCGACTGCGCGCGCGTATCGAGCGAGGTCACATATACGCCGTCGCAGGCGATGTCCTGGGTGGCGCCGACAAACGACATGGCCCAGAACAGCGGCAGCAGCACCGCCATGTAGTTGGGCAGCGACATGGCCAGCGCGGCGCCGAAAAACCCCAGCCCGATGGCCACCTGGCAGCACAGCACGAAGAATTTTTTGGTGCGGTACATTTCAACGACGGGCGCAAACAGCGGCTTGATCGTGTAGGCCAGGATCAGCATGCTCGAATAGGCCGCAGCCTGGCCATTGTCCATGCCGAGATTTTTGAACATGATCGCCGTCACGCTGCACAGCATGGTGTAGCCGAGCGCCATCGTGAAGTAACCGGTGGGCACCCACAGCAGCGGCGAACGCCGGGTAGCGGCAAGCGTGCGCCGGTTGGCGGCGGCGGTCGTGGTAACAGTGCTCATGCGGACACTCCTTGCAGATGGTTGTCGAGCAGCGCCGCGGCGCCGGCCAGCGCTGGATAGGGGGCGGTGATGACGCGCGTCGCGATCTGCGCGGTGAATGCGGAAAACCGGCCCTTGTTTTCGAAGCGCGCGCGAAACGGCGAATCGGCAAACCACGCGCCCAGCCGCGGCACGATGCCGCCGCCGATATAAATACCACCGCGCGCGCCGAATGTCACGGCCAGGTTGGCGGCAGCCGTGCCGAGCATGGCGCAGAAGCAGTCGAGTGTTTCGCGACACAGCGCGTCGGCGCCGGACAGGCCCCGCGCGATGATGTCGGCGCTGGTCAGTGGCGCCCAGTTGCCCCCTGTCGTGGCAGCCAGCGCTTCATGAATTACCCGCAAGCCCGGACCGGACACCAGCCGTTCGGTCGATACGTGCGGGTGGCGCTGCCAGCAAAATGCCAGAATCGCCTGTTCGCGCGCATCCATCGGCGAAAATGCCACGTGGCCGCCTTCGCTGGGTAACACTTCCCACGCGCTGCCGCAGCGGACCAGCCCCGCCACCCCGAGGCCGGTGCCGGCGCCAAGCAGCCCGACGGTGGCATGCGGCGTGGCGACGCCGCCGCCGATGGCAGTCCAGTCGGCGGCCGCCAGCGTGGGCAACGCTGCGGCCAGCGCCGCGAAATCGTTGACGATCAGCAGCGTGTCCAGTCCGAGCACGATGCGCGTGGCCTGGCTCGAAAAGCGCCAGTGGTGGTTGGTCATCGCGACCAGGTCGCCGTCGACCGGATTGGCAATCGCGATGACGGCGTGGCGCACGTCCGCGCCCGCGTGCACGGCCAGATACGCACGCACGGCGTCAGCCAGAAGCGGATAGTCGGCGCAGGCCAGCGTCGTCACATGTGCGATGCAGCCGGGCGCCGTTTCAAGCGCGAAGCGCGCGTTGGTGCCGCCGATATCGGCCAGCAGGCGGACACCGTCGCGGTCGTTGCAGTCGTTGCAGTCGTTGCGGTAGTCAGGGTGTCGCAGATCGTCTTTCATCGTGCCGGCTCAAACCTTCTGCCGGGTGCGTTCTGCGGCCACGAAATCGCGATACCACAGCGCGCTTGCTTTGGGCGTGCGCTTCTGCGTTGCGTAATCGACGTGGACGATGCCGAAGCGTTTGGCGTAGCCGGAATTCCATTCGAAGTTGTCGAGCAGGCTCCACAGAAAATACCCCTGCACGTTGACTCCCTGGTCCATCGCAGCTTGCAGTGCCGCCAGATGGCGGGCCACGAAGTCGATGCGCGCGCTGTCGTCGACCCAGCCATCGACCGGCGCGTCGGCACTGGCCATGCCGTTTTCAGTGATATATACGGGCGGCAGCGGATACGCCGCGTGCAGTTTCAGCAGCAGTTCCGTCAAGCCTTGCGGGTAGATTTCCCAGCCCATGTCGGTGGTGCCGTATTGCGCCGGGGCCGGCAGCGGCGGCACCGCGGCGCTGCACCACGCGCGAAAGTAGTAATTCACGCCCAGAAAATCGAGGGGTTGATGAATGGCGTCCATGTCGCCGGCCATCACCACCGGGGCGTTGACGCCGTGTTCGCGCAGTGCCAGCGCTGGATAGTGGCCTTTGAAAATAGGGTCCATGAACCATTCGACCGAGCGCGCATATTCAAACGCCGCCAGGTCACGGTCTGCTGGCGCATCGGTGGCGGCGTCCGCAGTCCACTGGTTCAGCACAATGCCAAGCCGCGCCGACGTATTCACTGCGCGCATCGCATTCATTGCCAGCCCGTGCGACAGCAGCAGATGGTGCGACACCTGGATGGCGCACTTCAGGTTCGCCATGCCGGGCGCGAACTGCGCATTGCCGTACCCGAGATTTGCGGTGCACCACGGTTCGTTGTGGGTAGCGATGGTTGCGAGGCGGTGGCCGAAGCGGCGTGCCACTTCGCGTGCATAGTCGGCGAACCGGTAGGCCGTCGAGCGGGCCAGCCAGCCGCCGTCTTCCTGCAAGCCTTGCGGCAGATCCCAGTGGTACAAGGTCAGGTGCGCGGCGATACCGGCAGCTTCCAGCGCATCGAGCAGGCGGCTGTAAAAATCAAAGCCGGCCTCGTTCCACGGGCCTTTGCCGGTGGGCTGGACGCGTGACCACGCCATCGAAAAGCGGTAAGCGTCGACACCGAGAGATGCCATCAAATCGACGTCTTCCTGAAAGCGGTGGTAATGGTCGCAGGCGACGTCGCCGGTGCTGGCGTCGAGGATGCGGCCAGGCGTGTGGCAAAAAGTATCCCAGATCGAGGGACCCTTGCCGTCGGCGGCGGCGCCACCTTCGATCTGAAACGCACTGGTGGCGGTGCCCCAGGTAAAGCCGGGCGGGAAGGGGAGGGAGTCGTTCATGGATCGCTGCATGGTTGATCGGTTTCAGGAGAGGTAAAAGACCCTCCCGGCGCACCGGGAGGGAAAGGCCATCAGAAGTCGATGCCGGTGTTGATGCCGATGGTGCGCGGTGGGACGTACTGCGCTACCCACTGGCCGAAAGCGTTCATGGCGCTGGTCTTGATGGTGGCGTCGCTGACGTTGCGCACAAAAGCATCCACCCACCATTTGCCGCCGGTACTTGCACCGGCCGTGTAGCGCAGGCCCACGTCGGCGCGGGTGTAGCTGCTCTGGCGGTCGGGCTCACCGAGGTCGAATACCGATAGGCTGGTGGCTGTTTCGTAGTGCGCACTGATGCGCGGGGCCAGCGTGCCGCCGTCGCCCAGACGGAACACGTGGCGATATTGCACCTGGGCCGAGAACTTCGGCGTATGCGGCATCCGGTTGCCGGTGACGTCCAGACACGTGCTGATGCCGGGTACCGCGCACACTGGCAGCACGTAATCGTTCGAGCCGCCGATCAGGTGTCCCAGTTGTGCATGGGGCGTCCAGGACAGCGCCAGCTGCAGCCGGTCGTCAGGCGTGATGCGCGCATTGATTTCCGATTCGAGACCGTAGATCTTGGCGCCGTCGGCATTATTGGTGGCGAGGCCGCGGGTGCCGTCAGGGTTGGTCACCGGTGCGCTGAACTGGAAGTCCTTGAAGTTTTCGTAGTACAGCGCGTTGTTGACCGTCAGCGCGCCATTCATGAACGTGCTCTTGGTGCCGATTTCGTAATTGGTCAGCGTCTCGGCGCCATAGGTTTTGCCGCCGTCCTGCAGGCCGCCCGATTTATAGCCGGTGGAAACGCTCGCATACACCATATTGTTACGGTCGATATCGAACGCCGCCCGCAGCAGGCCGGTGGTTTTGCTGCCGCTGTAACGGCCCTCGTTCGACGGTACGCCCGGGCTGTAGCCCTGGCCCGGAATGGTCGGGTCGATGGCGCCGGATAGCGGCACTTGCGGCACGGTCGCATCGTAGTTCCACGTGTAGCCATTGCCACCTTCGTTGGTGCGCTTGTCATGCGTGTAGCGCGCGCCGCCGGTGATGTGCCAGTCGGTGGTGGCATTCCAGGTGACCTGGCCGAAAGCGGCCGCCGATTTCACCGTCTCTTTCGGCTGGATGAAGGAACCCTGCCAGGACACCGTGCCCTGCTGCGTACCATTGAACACCGGGATGTCGAACCGGATGCTGTTGTCTTCCGCCCCGTAGTAAAGGCCGGTCTGCCAATCGATCGTCTGGGTGCCGGTCGATTGCAGTTCCAGTTCGTGGCTGTAGTTCTTGTATTTCGAACTGACGGTATTGTTGGCCTGATAGGTCGCGCCGGTGGCAAAGCTGGTGGGCATGGCGGTGCCGCCATCCTGGTCGAATGTCGACGCGCCATCGAACTTCGAATAGCCGGCAATATAGGTCAGCGCCAGTTTGTCGTTGATGGCGTACTCGATGCGGGAGCGGAAGGTGTCGGTGTCGCGCACCAGGGACGGCCCCACATCGATCAGTGCCGACCAGCGATCGGTGCCGGCGCGCGGATTTTGCAGCAAATTCATCGGCAGGGTGCCGCGGTCGGCGAAGCGCTCGTATGCCAGATTCCATTTCAGCGCGGCAGTCGGTTGCCACAGCAGCGACAGGCGCACGGCGCTCTGGTCCTGGGCGCCGTATTTCGGACCACCGGTAACGAACAGATTGGGGTTGATCGGCTGGAAGGCAGCCGGATTGCCACCGCCGGCGATGAACGCAGCGCGCTGGCTGGCCTGCGACGGAATGGCCGGCTTCTGGTCATCGACATAGCCATCGTGCTGTTCGTGAATGACGGCGATGCGCAGCGCGGCGGTGTCGCCCAGCGGGATATTGAAGGCGCCGCGCGCACCCATGCGGCGATAGTCGCCGAGGCCGCCCTCGATGCTGCCGCTCTGGCTTTTCAACACCGGCTTCGCCGTCTGGATATTGACCGCGCCGACCGTCGAATTGCGGCCCCACAGTGTGCCTTGTGGCCCGCGCAGTACTTCGATGGCGTCGACGTCGAACAGCAGGCTGGTGGCGCCTTCCGGCCGCGGCGAGTAAATGCCGTCGACGAACGTCGCCACTTCCGGGTCGGCATATTCGGTTTTTGCGCTGTCGTTGCCGACGCCGCGCATGGTCATGGTGGTGACGCCATGGTCGCCCTGGCCGGTGGCCTGGAAGCCCGGCACGAGGTTGACCACGTCGAGCAGCGTCTGCACATGGTTGTCGTCGAGGTTGGCGGCCGACAGGGCGGTGATGGCGACCGGTGTTTTTTGCAGCGGCGTGGCGCGCTTGGTGGCAGTGACGATGACTTCGGCCATCGGTGCGCTGGCGTCGCCGCCACGGGCCTCGGCCTGGCGCTGGATTTCGGGCGCGACATATCCGCTGGAAGGCTGGACCGATTGAACCGATTGAACCGATTGGCCGGAGGTGTCGGTGGAGGTTGGCATGGCGTCCGGCGCAGTTTGTGCGATGGCGGACTGCATGCCAGCGACTAAGGTGAGGATGGCGAACTGAACAGGCGTGCGGACGCGCCGGCCCTGTGGGGCGGAAGTTTTCATGCTGTCTCCAAAATTATTGTGGTGTTGATTGCAATCGCGGTGCTTGCAGTCGCTGCGCTGCCGCCTTGACGGCTGGTGCAACGCGATTTCCTCGTTGTGAAATCGATTTCATACTATCGCCGTTTTGAAACCGGTGTCAAACACTATTTTTGCGAGATTGCAGGAACGCAGTCATCCGGCATGGTCGGTGCCGCACTGCGTTGCAAGGGCACCACGGGGGCGGGGCAGGGAAAATGCGGGGCAGGGTACCTTGTCGATGGTTTTGTGAAATCGGTTTCCTGATATACTCTGGCGTGTCGCGGCGGATGCCGTTTATTCACTTCCAGCTCCCGACCCATGAAAAAAGCATTATCAAACCCGGCGCTGGTCACGGTCCACGAAGTTGCCCGCGAGGCAGGCGTTTCCGCCGCCACGGTGTCGCGTTTTTTAAACGGTACGGCCAAGGTGTCGCCTGACAAGCGCGCCGCCATCGAGAGCGTCATCGAGCGGCTTAACTACAAGCCGAATGTGCTGGCGCAAAATTTGAAAACCGGCAGTTCGCGCACGATCGGAATCCTGACCCAATCGCTGGTGTCTGGCTATTTTTCGGAAGCGATGGCTGGCGTCGATGATGTACTGCAGGGCAGCGGCTACGCGCCGCTGATCGTCTCGGGCCACTGGCATGCCGACGAAGAAGCCGAGCGTATCGAGCTGCTGATTGCGCGCCGGGTGGATGGCATCGTCATCCTGTCCGGCAATCTGAAGGATGAGCAGATTCTGGCACTCGCGCGCAGGTTGCCGATTGTCGCTTTCGGGCGCACGCTCGCCAGCGACACGGCCTACGGCTTTTGCCTGGACAATTACCGCGCCGCCTGCGAAGCGGTGGAATACCTGGTGGTACAGGGCCACCGGCACATCGCCTTTATCGCCGGCCCGCTGGACCACGCCGACGCAGTGGCGCGCCTGGCTGGTTATCGCGACACGCTGGCGAAACACAAAATCGACGCCGACCCGCGTCTCATCACCGAGGGCGACTTCCTCGAGACAGGCGGCTTGCTGGCGGTGGAGCGCCTGCTCGAATCGGGTGCGCGTTTCTCGGCCATCTTCGCCGGCAACGACCTGACTGCATACGGCGCCCGCCTGGCCTTGTACCGGCGCGGCATCCGTGTCCCGGAAGACATCTCCATCATCGGCTTCGACGACCTGCACAGCTCGATGTGCACGACGCCGCCCCTGACGACGGTACGCCAGCCGCTGTTCGACGTCGGCCGCTGCCTGGGCCAGGCGATCCTCTCGATGATCCACAAGGAAACAATCGCCATCGATGTCCCCAAACTGACGCTGATGATCCGCGAATCGGTCCGCCGGATTGTTTAATATCAAAATGGGGTCAGAGTCGAATTAATAAGCAATTATCACAGTTGCTGATTAATTCGACTCTGACCCTATTTAATTTTGGCGGCCTCATCTGTTATAAAAATGTAGGGTCAGAGTTGAATTGTTTGGTAATTTTAAAATATTGCTAAACAATTTGACTCTGACCCTCATTGTTTTAGACGTGTTTCCAGGATGAAACATCGTCCTATTCCTGTTCGATGCACGTCGGCAAGCCACACGCTGGCTGGCGCAGGCGGTTTTCTCGGCCATTTTGATCAAGCGCAAGAGGAGAGGCGAGATGCAATGGGGAACTGCGCAGGACTGACGACTATTTATTTTAAATCAATCAAGGGTCAGAGTCGAATTAATCGGCAATTCTTCAAAGTTTCATTTAATTCGACTCTGACCCTAACGACTGAGTTAATGATCAGCTCGCCAAAACAAATAGGGTCAGAGTCGAATTATTCGGCAACTATGGAAGTTGCAAATCAATTCGACTCTGACCCTAATTGTTTTTGATTCAGTATTCGCGGCGGTCCGGTTTGATCTCTTGCAAAATTGTCGTGGAGATTTCTTCGATCGATTTTGTGGTGGACGACAACGAGCGGATGCCCTCGCGTTTCATCATCGATTCCGCTTCGTTGACTTCATAGCGGCAGTTTTCGATGGACGCGTATTTGCTGCCGGCGCGCCGCTCATGGCGAATTTCCGACAAGCGCTCCGGCGTAATCGTCAGGCCGAACAGTTTCGCCTTGAACGGTGGCAGCGATGAGGGCAACCGTCCGCGCTCGAAGTCTTCCGGAATCAACGGATAATTTGCCGCCTTGATGCCGTACTGCATCGCCAGATACAGGCTGGTAGGAGTCTTGCCCGAGCGCGACACGCCGACCAGAATGACATCCGCCTCGGCCAGGTTTTTATGCGATTGCCCGTCGTCGTGCGCCAGCGAAAAATTGATGGCCTCGATGCGGTTCTTGTACTCCTCGCTGTCGACGATATTGTGAATGCGCCCGATGGTGTGCGTCGATTTCACGCCCAGTTCCATCTCCAGCGGGGCGACAAAGGTCTGGAACAAATCCATGTGCATGCTGTTCGACGCCCGGATCACGCCCGACAGATCGTGTTTGACCAGCGTCGAAAAGACGATCGGCCGTTGCCCCGAACTGGCAAATACTTCATTGATGCGGCGGGCCGCGTCGCGCGCTTTGTCGAGCGTGTCGATGAAGGGAATGCGGATCTGGCGGAAACGCATCTCGAACTGGCTCAGCACGGCGTGGCCGAATGTTTCGGCGGTGATGCCGGTACCGTCGGAAACAAAGAACACGGTACGGACAGCGGGGGGGAGGGTGGCGCGTGGGTCGGTAGTCATCAGTATGGATATGTAGGTGCAACAGCAATATTGCCTCATCGTGCGCCCGCTTTCGGCAGCGCTCAAGGTAGAATACCCGGCAACGGTTTTGCATTGTGCTGTACGACGCGAAGAATAACAAGAATCGTGGCAACAGCCGGTCGCGCGCAGGCATACCTGAAGTACAGATTTCTATCTCAAGTAAAGGTAACACCATGACTAACCTGTCTACGGGCGCCTCGCGCACCCCGGGCGTTGACACCGCGTACGTCGCTGCTTTTGAAAACTTGCGCATGACCGACGTTGAGTCGGTCGGCGGCAAGAATGCCTCCCTCGGCGAAATGATCAGCCAGCTGGCGGGCGCAGGCGTATCCGTCCCCACTGGCTTCGCCACCACTGCCAAGGCGTTCCGCGATTTCCTCGACCATGCAATCGATGGCGCCGGTTCGACTATTCCCTCGCTCGGCGACCGGATTGCCACGCGTCTCGAAGGCCTGAACATCGACGACGTGCGCTCGCTCGCCGCCGCCGGTGCCGAGATCCGTTCCTGGATCGTCGAGACCCCGTTCCAGCCGCGCCTGGAAGAAGATATCCGCAGTTTTTACGCGCGCCTGGTGGCCGATTCCGACGTCGAAATGTCGTTTGCCGTGCGCTCGTCGGCCACCGCCGAAGATTTGCCGGATGCGTCCTTCGCCGGCCAGCAGGAATCTTTCCTGAACGTCGTCGGCATCGACAACGTCCTCGAGGCAATGAAGCACGTGTTCGCTTCGTTGTACAACGACCGCGCCATTTCCTACCGCGTCCACAAGGGTTTTACGCACGCAGAAGTTGCCTTGTCGGCCGGTGTGCAGCGCATGGTGCGCTCGGACGTGGGCGCTGCCGGCGTGATGTTCACCATCGACACCGAGTCCGGTTTTAAAGACGTCGTTTTCATTACGTCGAGCTATGGCTTGGGCGAAACTGTGGTGCAGGGCGCCGTCAATCCCGATGAATTCTATGTCCACAAGCCAATGCTGCAACTGGGTAAATCGCCGGTGATTCGCCGCAATATCGGCTCGAAACTGATCAAGATGGAATTCACCAACGAAGCCAAGGCTGGCCGTTCGGTAAAAACCGTCGACGTGCCCATCGAAATGCGTAACCGCTATTCGCTGACCGATGAAGAAGTGGTACAGCTGGCCAAGTACGCCGTCATCATTGAAAACCACTACGGCCGCGCGATGGATATCGAGTGGGGCAAGGATGGCCGCGACGGCAAGCTGTTTATTCTGCAGGCCCGTCCGGAAACCGTGAAATCGCAGCAGAAGTCGAGCGACGCGCAGTTGCGTTTCAAACTGAAAGGCACCGGTACTGTGCTCACGTCGGGTCGTGCCATTGGTCAGAAAATTGGCGCCGGTCCGGTGCGCGTCATCAGCGACCCGTCCCAGATGGAACGCGTGCAACCAGGCGACGTGCTGGTCGCCGACATGACTGACCCGAACTGGGAGCCGGTCATGAAGCGCGCCGCAGCCATCGTCACCAACCGCGGCGGCCGCACGTGCCACGCGGCGATTATCGCCCGTGAACTGGGCGTGCCGGCCGTGGTCGGTTGCGGCGATGCTACCGAAATCCTGAAGGACGGCACGTTTGTGACGGTTTCGTGCGCGGAAGGCGACGAAGGCAAGATTTACGATGGCTTGCTGGAAACCGAAATTTCAGAAGTCGAGCGCGGCGAACTGCCACCGATCAAGACCAAGATCATGCTCAACGTCGGCAACCCGCAACTGGCCTTCGACTTCCAGTCGGTGCCAAACGGTGGCGTCGGCCTGGCGCGCCTGGAATTCATTATCAACAACAATATCGGCGTGCACCCGAAAGCGATTCTCGAGTACCCGAATATCGATGCCGACCTGAAAAAAGCGGTGGAATCGGTGGCCCGGGGCCATGCATCGCCAAAAGCGTTCTACGTCGATAAACTGGCCGAAGGCATTGCCACCATCGCTGCTGCGTTCTGGCCAAAACCAGTCATCGTGCGCCTGTCCGATTTCAAATCGAACGAATATAAAAAGCTCATCGGCGGCTCGCGTTATGAGCCGGACGAAGAAAACCCGATGCTGGGTTTCCGCGGCGCCGCCCGCTACCTGTCGCCGGATTTCGCCGAATCCTTCGAGATGGAATGCGAGGCGATGAAACGCGTGCGCAACGACATGGGCCTGACCAACGTCGAAATCATGGTGCCGTTCGTGCGGACCCTCGGTCAGGCCGCGAAAGTGGTCGACCTGCTGGGTAAAAATGGCCTGAAACGCGGCGAAAACGGCCTGCGCCTGATCATGATGTGCGAAGTGCCATCAAACGCGATTCTTGCCGACCAGTTCCTCGAGCATTTCGACGGCTTCTCGATCGGTTCGAACGACCTGACCCAGCTCACACTGGGCCTGGACCGCGATTCCGGCATGGCCTTGTTGGCAGCCGATTTTGATGAGCGCGATCCTGCCGTCAAGGCCTTACTGTCGATGGCGATCTCGGCATGCCTGAAGCAGGGCAAGTACATCGGCATCTGCGGCCAGGGTCCATCGGACAATCCTGACTTTGCCCAATGGCTGGTGGAGCAGGGCATCGAATCGATGTCGCTGAACCCGGATTCCGTCATCGATACCTGGAAAAAGCTCGCAGGCGTTTAAAAACCTGCTGCGCGTTGCACTGGCGGTCTGCGATGATCGCTGTACTCCGGTACAGCTGCGCTTCTCGAACGCCACTGCTGCGCTCGCGACGGTTTTTCGATGCGCCTGAAAGACTTGCTGCACGTCTCACCCTCGTATTGACTATGCACAAAAAAAGGGTGACACTGGCGGTATCAAGGATTTTGTTAATCGCCATTAAAAATTTTCGCACCGAATCATTCCAGCCCTCGTCGCCCACCCAGGCGGCGGGGGCTTTTGTTTTCTGACCGGACGACAACCACTAAGGCAAATCGAGGAGACAGCAATGGCAGACTGGATGGTGTGGAGCGCGGCAGCTGGCGTGCTGATCGTGCTGGAATTATTCACGGGCACGTTTTATTTGTTGATGATGGCGCTCGGCCTGGCGTTCGGCGCACTTGCCGCGTGGCTTGGTGCCGACATGCCGATGCAGACAATTGCTGCAGCGGTCGTGGGCATCGTTGCCACTGGGATATTGCATCGCAGCCGCTGGGGCCGGCGTCCGACAATCGATCCCGCGCGCGATCGGAACGTCAACCTGGACATTGGCCAGCACCTGAAGGTCGACGCATGGCGCGATGGCCATGCCCGCGTCATGTATCGCGGGGCGCTGTGGGATCTCGACCTGGGGCCGGGTGCGCAAGCGCAAGCCGGTGATTTTCGTATCGTCGAAATACGCGGCAGCCACCTCATCGTGGCGAATGCCTGATTGTTATTTTCATTTAAAGGTTAGCTCATGGAATTTTCTTTCGGAACAGTGGCATTGGTATTTTTCATCATCGCGATGGTGTTTGTCTTCAAGACTATCAACGTGGTGCCGCAGCAGCATGCGTGGGTGGTCGAGCGCCTGGGCAAATATCACGCAACACTGGCGCCTGGTCTGAACATCGTCATCCCGTTCATCGATCGCATCGCTTACAAGCACATCCTGAAGGAAATTCCGCTCGACGTGCCGCCACAGGTTTGTATCACGCGCGACAACACGCAGTTGCAGGTTGACGGCATCCTGTATTTCCAGATCACCGATCCGATGCGTGCATCGTACGGTTCCTCCAATTACATTCAAGCCATCACACAACTGGCGCAGACGACACTGCGCTCGGTTATCGGCAAGATGGAACTCGACAAGACGTTTGAGGAGCGTGACCATATCAATACCACCATCGTGAATGCGATCGACGAGTCGGCTGCCAACTGGGGCGTCAAGGTATTGCGCTATGAAATCAAGGACTTGACGCCGCCAAAAGAAATTCTGCACGCGATGCAGGCGCAAATTACTGCCGAGCGCGAAAAGCGCGCCTTGATTGCTGCGTCGGAAGGCAGGCGCCAGGAACAGATCAACATCGCCAGCGGCGAGCGCGAAGCATCGATCGCCCGTTCGGAAGGTGAAAAGCAGGCCTCGATCAACCGCGCCCACGGTGAAGCGGCAGCCATCGTGGCGCTGGCGGAAGCGTCCGCCGATGCGCTGCGCAAGGTCGGCGCCGCAATCCGCGAACCGGGCGGCCAGGATGCCGTCAACCTGCGCGTGGCCGAAGAGTATGTCGGTGCGTTTGCCAACCTGGCCAAGACCAATAATTCCATCATCGTGCCGGCGAATTTGTCGGATATGAGTGGCCTGATCGCCAGCGCCATGCAAATCGTCAAGGTGCAGAAATAAATACTGGCGACCCCATGTTCACCAAGCGCGCGCTGGCGCCACCGGTGAGCGCATTGCAGGCCCGGCACATGCTGCTGGCGCTGTGCTTTTGCGTCAGCATGGGCGAGGTGGTCTTGCCGCTGGCCAGCCTGCTGATGCTGAATGTGCTGTTCAGTTTTCTGACATTTCTCTGGTATTGCCGCGATCGTGATGCGCACGGAAGGCGCCGTTCGTGGGGCCGCAATCTGAGCGTCCTGTTGCTGCCGTTCATCGCCATCCCGTGGTACCTGATGCGGCACCAGCCTTTGCGCGGACGCGTGCGCGGGTTGCTGCGTTTCCTCGGTTATCTCGGCCTGATGGTGCTGGCAATTCTCGCCGGTGCGCTGGTGGCCGCCATGCTGTCCGGCATCCTTGGCATCGATTTTCCGCCAGCGGGTGCGATGTAGCTGGGAGTTGCCCCCGGCACAGTGTGACGGTGCAATAAACGTCGGATTACCTCACTAACGCGCACACAGCCGAAACGTAAAATGGCGCACCGAAGTGCGCCATTTGAATGGGGTTGCGTCAACTTAAAAGTCGACCGTGCCCGAGATGGTAAAGGTGCGCGGCGCGCCGACCACCAGATAACCGGCACCAGGGTAGCCGCCCGCGGAGGCCCAATAGCTCTTGTCGGCCACGTTGTCCACGCGCGCGCGCAAGGTCACGTTGCGGTCCATGACACGCATGGCATAGCTGGCGCCCAGGTCGAGGCGGGTCCACGACGGCAATTGCTGCGTGTTCGCGCCGTCGGCATACTGTGTCGACGTGTACAAAGCACGGGCAGTCAGCGAGAGGCCTTCAACGCCGGCCACATCCCACTCACCACCCAGATTGAACTGAGTTTTTGGGACGCCGATGGCATCCTTGCCTTGATTCACCCCGCCAGCGGTGGTCTTTTGTTCAGCTTGCAGCAACGTCAGGCCGCCCAGCACGCGCACGCCGCGCATCGGGGTGCCGAAGACCGACAATTCCAGTCCGCGGTTGCGTTGTTCGCCATACACATCGAAGCGGTTGCCGACGATGTAGGCCGATGGTTGGGCGGTGGTGAACAGTGCAGCGCTCATGCCGAGTTTGCCGCCATCGTACTTGATGCCGATTTCTTTCTGTTCCGACGTATAAGGCGCAAATGCCTGGCCGCCGTTGACGACTAGTGCGCTGGTGTTATCAGCACGGAGATAGGAATCCGGTGCGACCGGGCCCGCCTGCAGCGCCTCAATGTAGTTAGCGTACAGCGACACGCCTTTGACTGGCTTGAACACGATACCGGCAACCGGCGTGTTGGCGGTCTGGTCGTAATGCGAGTCGCGCACGCCGGTGTTGTAATTGAAGCTGTCCGAACGAATGCGTTGATGGCGCAGGCCTACCGTCAACAGCACAGTGTCGTCAATCATCGACAGCGTGTCGGCCACTGCGTAACTCGTCAAATCGGCGCTGGCGGTGACGTGTGGATTCGTCATGCTGCCAGCTGGGAAATAGCTGGTGTCCGGCGCTGCATAATCGACCGGGCGGTAGATATTCGTGGCTACGCCGGCAAAATTGCTGATGGCGTAAGCGTTGCGAAACTCGGACGAATACACCGATGCAGTGCCGCTCACAGTATGGCCGACAGTGCCCGTGCGGAAGGTGCCGCGCGCGCCAATTTCGCCGGTCTGCACCTTGTCCTTGCGCTTGTTGTCGAAGCGGTAAATGCTGGCATCGCCGGCGGCATTGCTGACGGTCGGCGAGCCGAGCGCATTGAACTCGTCGCCGCTGCGCGCACCCAGCGCCGCCCACGCCACCACATTTTTCGCCAGATCGACTTCGCCGCGCAATGTGCCGAAGGTATCGCGCTCCTGCGAATACGCCCATGGCTGGGAAAAGTTGCTGCTAGAATCAGGCGCGCCGATCATCGGCACGGTGGCGCCCAGCGTCACGCTTGGACGCGGATTGGTCAGCTTGTGGTCCTGGTAGCCGACGTCGGCCGACAGGCGATAGCCGTCACCGCGGTAATCCATGCCAACGGCCAGCACGCTCAGCTCACGCGATTCGCGGTCGATGGCAGTATCGCCATCGCGGCGCACGGCGTTCACGCGCACGCCGAAGCGCTCGCCTTCACCGAAGCGGCGCGAGAGATCGGTTGCCACATACGCCTGGCCGCCGGACTCGACACCCACCGTGATCTGCGTCAGCGGCGTGTTCGCCGCGCGTTTTGGCAGCAGGTTGATGGCGCCGCCATTGCCGCCGTCACCTGGCGCAGCGGCACCGTTAATGAAGCTGTTGGCGCCGCGGAAGACTTCGACGCGTTCGAGCAGTTCCGACGCAACGAACTGGCGTGGCAGCAAGCCATACAGGCCGTTATAGGCAAGGTCATCCGAGTTGAGCGGGAAGCCGCGGATCACATACAGCTCCTGGTAATTGCCGAACCCGCGCGCCACGCGCACCGACGGATCGTTCTGCACGACATCGGCAACGCTTTTCGCCTGCTGATCCTGGATGACGGCCAGTGTGTAATTAGTGGCGTTGAAGGGCGTATCCATCATGTCCACATTGCCCAGCAGGCCCAGCCGGCCGCCACGGGCCACCTGGCCGCCGGCGTAGGCTGCTGGCAATCCCTTGGCCGACGCATCGGCCGAGGCGCTGATGACGACGGTCGGCACGACTTCCTCGGTGGCCGCAGACGTTACACCAGCGCTTTGTGCGAATGCGCTGCCTGCCGTCATCAGGACAGCGGCAAGGGCGAGCGGAGTCAAGGGAAAATGGACAGAATTCATGTGACCTTCAGGGTTATTTGAATGAGAATTGTTCGCATTATATGCGTTATGGCTTGCTGTCGTAAATGAGAACCATTATTATTCTCGCCTTTGCTACAGTGATGCCGCTTCCATGACGCCCAATAACCTTCGCCGCTGGTCCTGGGTCCACAAGTGGAGCAGCCTGGTCAGCACGGTGTTCATGCTCTTGCTGTGCATTACTGGCTTGCCGTTGATTTACCACCACGAAATTGTCCACGCCCTCGGCAATGACGTCGCAGCGCCCGTCATGCCGCTTGATGCGCCCCGCGCCGACGTCGACACCGTCATCGCCTCGGCTTTGGCCGCCTATCCCGGCAAAATGATGATGTACCTGTCCCAGGACAAGGAAGAGCCAGGCATGTGGGCGCTGACGCTGGGCGACACGCCGGACGACCCGCATTACAAGCCGTTGCTGGTCGACGCCCGCACTGCGCAGATGTTGCCCGAGCCGCCTATCGAAGGCGGCCCCTTCATGTCCTTGATGTTTCACCTGCACGTCGATCTGTATGCCGGCCTGTGGGGCAAACTCTTTCTCGGACTGATGGGCTTGCTGCTGCTGGTCGCGATCGTCTCCGGTGTCGTGCTGTACGCCCCGTTCATGCGCAAGCTTTCCTTTGGCACAGTGCGCCACGAACGCAGCCGTCGCGTGCGCTGGCTCGATCTGCACAATGTGCTCGGCATCGTGACGCTGGTGTGGATGTTTGTCGTCGGCGCCACCGGCATGATCAACACCTGGGCCGATTTGCTGCTGAAAGTCTGGCAAAACACCGAACTGGCCGCAATGACGAAGCCGTACGCCGGCCTGCCGCCGGTGACGAAGCTGGCATCGATGCAGCAGGCCATCGACACGGCCCGGCGCACCGCGCCCGGCATGGACGTCGGTTTTGTCGCCTTCCCGGGTACGCCGTTTGCCACGCCGCACCATTACGGCATCTTCATGCTTGGCAACACGGCCCTGACGTCCCGCCTGCCCAGGCCGATCCTGATCGATGCCCAGACTGGCGCCGTGACAGCGAGCCGTAACTTGCCTTGGTACCTGAGCGCGCTGCTGGTCTCGCAACCGCTGCACTTTGGCGACTACGGTGGACAGCCGTTGAAACTGCTGTGGGCGCTGCTCGACCTCTCCACGATCGTCGTGTTGATTACCGGCCTGTATCTGTGGCTGAAACGGGGCAGGGCAGAGGCCGCGAAAACAAACGAATTACGCGTCAGGGAAGCCGCATGAGCCGCCTGTTCGGCCCCATCTGGACCGCGCCGGTCCTGCTTGGCGTGCTGACCATTGTCGGCCTGATCAGCGCGCTGGTCGGCGACGGCGCCTGGGATGCGCTGTCGGCACTGACGCTGGGCGCGGTGGTGCTGGTTGGGGGCTACTTCAGCCTGCGCCGGCCGAAAACCGTCGCTAAAAAGACACGATAAGTCCCTCTTAAGCCTCGCCTGCGGGCGATCCCTTATAACTGTGTCACCACTCACCACTCATCATCAGGGGACATCGCCATGCGCACTTTCGGCAGCAAGCTCGTCAAGGACAACAAAGGTTTTATTTTGTTCCTGTGTCTGTTCGGCGTATTCCGCACCGCCGTGGCGGACTGGAATCCGATCCCGTCGGCCTCGATGCACCCGAACTTGCTGGAAGGCGATGTGGTGTTCGTCAATCGCCTGGCGTTCGACTTGAAAGTGCCGTTGACGAATATTGTGCTGACCCACCTGGGCGATCCGGTGCGCGGCGATGTCGTCACTTTTTCTTCACCGAAAGATGGTATGCGGCTGATCAAGCGCATCGTCGCGGTGCCGGGCGATGTGGTTGAAATGCGCAACGAGCAACTTATTGTCAATGGCAAGGCGGCGCAGTATCAGGTGCTCGACCGGGTCAGTGAACCTTTGCCGGGTGGCGTTGCCGACGCGTATCGGCTGCATGAAACAGTCGACGGGCGCGGACATCGGATCCAGATAATGCCGCAGTTGCAGGCGCGCAGCAATTTTGCGCCTGTCACGATCCCGCAAGACAAGTTCATGATGCTGGGCGATAACCGCGACAACAGTGCCGACTCGCGTTACATCGGCCTGGTGCCCCGCAACCTGCTGGTGGGTCGCGCGGTGCGGGTGCTGGTGTCGGCCAACTATCAGGGCAACTGGGCGCCGCGCACCGAGCGCTTCGGCATGCGGCTGGAGTAATTACTTCATCCGGTACAGCGCACAGAGCTTATTGCCGTCCGGATCGCGGACATACGCCAAGCAAATGCTGCCCATCGGGGAATCGCGCACGCCTGGCGCATCTTCAATCGATTGTCCACCGTGGGCCACGGCAACGTCGTGAAATTGCTGCACCTGCTCGGGTGAGCTGCATTTGAAACCGATGGTGGCGCCGTTGGCTGGCGTTGCCGGCTCATCGTTAATCGGCTCGCTGACGCAAAAGCTGTTGCCGTCGTGCCGGTAGAACAGCCGGGTGTGGCCGGTAGCTGCCACGTTGCGCATCGGTTCGCCCGCGCCAAGCAGCCCCAGCACAGCATCGTAAAATTTTTGTGAGCGTGCGATGTCGTTCGTGCCGACCATGATGTGATTGAACATTGTTTCTCCTGATGGGTGAGGGGCATATGGTAGCGCGCGGCACAAAAATCGGCGCAACTATATGTGTAATGCAACAATTCCAATGTGCGCGTGTGCGGGATGTGCTGCGCTGAACATCCTCTGGTGCTGCCCGGAATGGTCAGCCAATACCAGGTGAGAGTTGGGTCCCACAATCGTTGGACAGAATTTCGGTACAATCGCGCCCCGGGCGCAAATTGACGCCCGGATTTTATTTAGGCGCACCAAGATGCAAAGAATGCTCACCGTCATACTGGCCTGCCTCGGCATGGTCGGCGCCCTCGCCATCGATACGTACTTGCCGTCGATGCCAGACATTGGCCGCGCCTTCGCCGTCGGCCCGCTCGCCGTGCAGCAGACCCTGTCGGTGTTCCTGTTCACCTTTGCCTTCATGATGCTGTTCTACGGCACACTGTCCGATTCCTTCGGCCGTCGTCCGGTGATCCTGGTGTCGCTGACGGTGTACACGCTGGCCTCGGCCGGCGCTGCGTTTGCGCCGAGTTTCGGTGTCTTGCTGACCTGCCGCGCATTGCAGGGCCTGGCTGCTGGCGCCGGTTCCGTGGTGGGCCAGGCCATCGTGCAAGACCGTTTCAGTGGCGCCCAGGCGCAAAAAATGATGTCGCAGATCATGATGGTGTTTGGTCTGGCACCCGCCGTGGCGCCGGTGCTGGGCGGTTTTTTGCAAGTGGCGTTCGGCTGGCGCTCGACCTTCATCTTCCTGACGACGTTCGGCGCGCTGATGGTGCTGCTGTGCTGGAAGATGCTGCCGGAAAGTTTGCCGGCTGAAAAGCGCCATATATTCCATCCGGCCACAATTGCCCGCAATTACGCCAAGGTGTTGGGTCACCCGAGGTTCCTGCTGCTGGCGCTGGCGGTTGGCCTGGCGTTTTCCGGCCTGTCGCTGTATATCGGCGCGGCGGCCAATTTTGTCATGGAAATCCTGCACTTGCCCGCCACGGCGTTTGGCTGGATGTTCATTCCCCTGATCAGCGGCATGGTGATCGGTTCGGCGTGGGGCGGCAAGCGCGCCGCCACCGTCTCCCCTGTAAAAATGACGTGGATCGGTTTCAGCGTGATGGCGCTGGCGTGCGTGGTCAACGTCGGCTACACCGCGCTCTTCACGCCAGCCATTCCGTGGGCAGTGTTGCCGTTGATGATCTACACATTTGGGCTGGCCGTCGCGATGCCGGCCATTCAGGTCGGTGCGCTGGCGCTGTTTCCGGACAACCGTGGCCTGGCGTCATCGATGCTGGCGTTTATCCAGATGATGTCGTTTGCGCTGGTGTCGGGTCTGGTGGCGCCGCTGCTGTTTGGCAGCGCCTTCAAGATGGCGTGCGGTGTCTCGGTGGGGCTGTTGCTGAGCTTTGCCGCGTGGCGGCTCAGCACGCTGTTCAGAGAAAAAGTTTAACGCCGGTTCGACTTCATCGCCGATGCCACTTCGCGCTTGGCGTCGCGGTCTTTCTCGGTGGAGCGCTTGTCGTGCTGCTTTTTACCCTTGGCCAGACCAATTTCACACTTGACGCGCCCACCCTTGAAATGCAGGTTAAGCGGAACGAGCGTAAAACCCGAGCGCTCGACTTTGCCGATCAGCTTGTCGAGTTCGGCGCGGTGCAGCAGCAGCTTGCGCGTGCGCACAGCTTCCGGGTGGCTGAACGAGGAGGCCGTCGGCAGCGAGCTGACGTGGGCGCCGAACAGGAACAGCTCATCGCCGCGCACGACGACGTACGCTTCCTTGATCTGCACCCGCGACTCGCGGATGGCTTTGACTTCCCAACCTTCGAGCACGATGCCCGCTTCCCAGCGGTCCTCGATGAAGTAGTCGTGGAAGGCTTTTCTGTTGTCAACAATGCTCATGAAAATCGCTAAATTCTGTCGGTCGGTTAAACTACTGTTGTTGCGTTCGCAAAGTACCGCGCGAATGCACACTATCCAACATCATAACAAACACAGCAAACGGTTCACAAATGGCAGTCGTGCACAAATCAGTCCTACTCGGCTATAGCGCAGAACAGATGTTCGACCTGGTGGCCAAGGTTGAAGATTATCCGAAATTTTTGCCATGGTGTAACGCCGTGAAAATCATCGAACGCGCCGACGACAGGCTGGTCGCGCAGATCGGGATCAATTTCCATGGCGTCAAACAAAGCTTCACCACCGAGAACCACAATGTGCGTCCGGTGCAGATGAAAATGCATCTGGTCGACGGTCCCTTCAAGGTACTCGACGCGGTCTGGAGTTTCAAAGCGCTGCGCGCCGACGCCTGCAAGATCGACTTCGACATGCATTACGAATTTTCCAGCATCCTCCTAGAACAGCTGGTGGGACCGGTGTTCGGCGTCATCGCCAACAGCATGGTCGATTCTTTTTGTAAGCGCGCGGACACCGTGTATGCCGCAGTCTGACGCCGGCGCTGGCGCCATTGATGTCATCGTGGCCTGGGCGGTGCCTGGCAACGCAATTTTGCGTCCGGTGACGGTGGCGTCGGGCACGACCATCGCGGGAGCCATTGCTGCCAGCGGTGTGTTGCAGGACGTGCCGGAAATTGACCTGGCAAGCTATCCGGTGGGGATCTACGGCAAAAAGAAGGCGCTCGATACGCTCGTGCGCGCCCTCGACCGCATCGAGATTTACCGCCCGTTGGTGGCGGACCCGAAAGAGTCGCGCCGCCGGCGGACCGCGCACAAAAGCGCGACAGCAGCGTAAAACCTTACTGGCAGTCCTTGAGGATGGCATTGGCGCTGACGAGTTCGCGCGCCTTCTCGGCGTCGCTCATGGCGACATTTTTGTCGGTAAGTACGCGCTGGCCGCTGCCGAGCTGGGCCTTGTTGTTAGCGGCCGTGGTGCAGCGCGCCTGCTTCGCATCGGCGACCTGTTTGTCTGCCGCAGCTTTGGTAACACTGTCGGTTGCCTGCTGCTTGCGTTTGGCGTAGTCTGCTTCCCGCTCTGCCAGGTTCGGCGGCGCTTTGACCGGCAGCGTTGACGCGGGTGCCGGCGATGTCTCCGTCGACGGCGCCATGCCGCGCGGCGTCTTCAAAATTTTCGCGGCCGGCGTATTCGTCGGCGGCGGCTGGTCCGAGTAATGGCGAACGCCTTTTTCATCGATCCAGGCAAACTGGGCGTGGGCCAGCGTACTGGCGAGCAGCAGGGCGCCGAGCAACTCGGCACGGTGGATGGGGTTTCGCATGAATTTTTTGATGGGTAAAGGTTGGTTCGAAGGCCGGACCCTTTTGCCTAGCGCTCAGCCAGGTGCTCGTAGACAAAGGATTTCAGCGCCAGCACCGTCGGCTCATCGACTTCCTCGTCGAACTCGATTCCGTAGCGCATTTGTTGCGACAACTTGCCCTTGATACTGCGGATGGTGCATGGCACCGTGATCACGCGCAGTTTTTCGGATAATTTCACACGGAATGCCATTTTCAGGCGCGTACCGGCCTGTCCCAATATGAAACCGGAGGCGAGGGCGCAACCGCCACCGGACAAATCGGTGATCAGCGCCGGCACCGTATAGCCGTCCGGCATCGTGATCGACGCCGGGATGTGGGCGTCGACGCGCAATGCCTGGCGGAACGATTTGGTGACGGCTTCCTGCGGATAGCGCAGGAACAGGTGCGGACTCGGCAGCGGCGCATATTTCTGCACCGTCGTCTTGAACAGACAGATACTGCGCCCGAGGATGATTTGCACGGTCATCGACAGGCCTTCGAAGTTATGCCAGGTCTGCGCACCCAGCCCGAGGCCCGGCGCGGACACGATCACCGACTGCATCGGCATGCGGCCAAAAAAGTCGACGTTCATCTTGCGCGGCTCGAAGTCGTTCGGCAACTGGAACGTCAGGATCACGCCCTCGGCATTGTGCTTCAGCGCCTTTAGCGGATCGGCATCGTGGGCCGAGATGGGGTCGGCTTCGACGCCGCCGGTGGAAAGGAAAATATCCTTGGTGTTGTCGTCGGGGCCGGCAGCGCGCACTGGCATTGTCTGCATCAGGCGCCGGCGTACCTCTTCATCGGTGACAGGAAAGCCGGTCGGCGCCAGCAACTCGCCCGAGCGCAAGTAAATAGCCCACGGTAGCCTGGTGCCGATCTTCAGATCGTTTTCCGCCAGCTGCACGAATTGTTGCTTTGCCATAGAGCGTTTGGTGTCTTGGTGTTGCGAGAACGCAAAGAATTGCTGAAAGTTCGCTAAATATATCAGCTTTCACTGGAGAAATCTTTTTTTCGCACCAAGTTGACTGGTATTTCGGCAACTGCAACAACGCAGCTGGCGAACTGTGCAAGGCAAAAAGGGGCCATGGCCGGACGGCACGTCGAAACCTCTGTATAATCGGCTTTTGCGCCTATAGGAAAATGCTATGCGTCTACTTCAGAAAGCACTCACGTTCGATGATGTGCTGCTCGTCCCGGCTTATTCAAATGTTCTTCCAGCCAACACTTCCCTCCGTACCAAACTGACGCGTAACATCACGCTGAACATCCCGCTGCTCTCCGCTGCGATGGACACCGTGACCGAGGCCAAGCTGGCAATCGCCATGGCCCAGGAGGGTGGCATCGGCATCGTCCACAAGAACCTTAGCCCGAAAGACCAGGCCCGCGAAGTGGCGCGTGTAAAACGTTTTGAGGCTGGCGTACTGCGCGACCCGATTACCGTACCGCCCACCATGAAAATCCGCGACGTGCTGGCATTGGCGCAGCAGCATGGCATCAGTGGCTTCCCGGTCGTTGAAGGCAAAACCGTCGTCGGCATCATTACCAACCGCGATTTGCGCTTTGAAGAAGACCTGGACGCCGAAGCTTCCGCCAAAATGACGCCGCGCGAAAAGCTGGTGTTCGTCAAGGACGACGCCGACACGGTGGAAGCGAAACGCCTGATGAACAAGCACCGCCTCGAGCGCGTGCTGGTGGTCGACGACAATTTCGAATTGCGCGGCCTGATCACGGTAAAAGATATCATGAAGTCGCACGATCACCCGTTCGCTTCGAAAGATGCGCAGGGTAAATTGCTGGTCGGCGCCGCAGTCGGTGTCAGCCAGCGCGACGAAGAACGGATCGAATTGCTGGTCGCTGCCGGCGTGGATGTGCTGGTCGTCGATACTGCCCACGGTCACTCGCAAGGCATTCTTGACCGCGTGAAATGGATCAAGGAACGTTATCCGCACGTTGACGTCATCGGCGGCAACATCGCCACTGCGGCTGCCGCCCGCGCGCTGGTCGAGCATGGCGCCGATGCGGTGAAAGTCGGTATCGGGCCAGGGTCGATCTGCACCACCCGTATCGTCGCCGGCGTGGGCGTGCCGCAAATTACTGCCATCTCGAACGTTGCCAAGGAACTCGAAGGCACCGGCGTGCCGTGCATCGCTGACGGCGGTATCCGCTTCTCGGGCGACATTTCGAAAGCGCTGGCCGCTGGCGCGTCGACCGTCATGATGGGTTCGATGTTTGCCGGCACGGAAGAAGCGCCGGGCGAAGTAATTCTGTACCAGGGCCGTAGCTACAAATCGTACCGTGGCATGGGCAGCTTGGGCGCGATGGCGGAAGGTTCTGCCGACCGCTATTTCCAGGAAGCCTCGGCGCAACCCGACAAGTTTGTCCCGGAGGGAATCGAAGGGCGCGTTGCGTACAAGGGCAGCGTGCTGGCAATCATTTACCAGATGGTCGGCGGCGTGCGCCAGTCGATGGGTTATTGCGGTTGCGCGACGATCGATGAATTGCGCGAAAAAGCGGAATTTGTCGAGATCACGTCGGCTGGCATGCGCGAGTCGCACGTGCACGATGTGCAAATTACCAAGGAAGCGCCGAACTACCGTTCGGAATAATCAGTCAAACGGCGCTGCAAAGCGCCGTTTGACTATAGCGGCGCGCAGTTTATTTTGTAAGCGCCGCTTCTTATGTCAGTTACTGCTCAACATTTGAACAAGCCCATGCACTCAAAAATTCTCATCCTCGATTTCGGTTCGCAAGTTACCCAGCTGATCGCCCGCCGCGTGCGCGACTCCGGCGTGTTTTCCGAAGTGTTTCCCCATGATGTCAGCGACGAATTCGTGCGCAACTACGGCGCTGCCGGCGTGATCCTGTCGGGCAGCCACAGTTCCACGCTCGAAGGCGACGCGCCGACCGCGCCCCAGGCCGTGTTCGAACTGGGCGTACCCGTGCTCGGCATCTGCTACGGCATGCAGACCATGGCAGCCCAGCTGGGCGGCAAAGTTGAAAACGGCCACGTGCGCGAATTCGGTTACGCCGAAGTGCGCGCGCGCGGGCATACCGCGCTGCTGAACGGCATCAGCGACTTCGTCACCGACGAAGGCCACGGCATGCTGCGTGTCTGGATGAGCCATGGCGATAAAGTGCTCGACATGCCACCGGGCTTCAAATTGATGGGCAACACGCCAAGCTGCCCGATCGCGGCAATGGCGGACGAGGCGCGCCGTTTTTACGGTGTGCAGTTCCACCCGGAAGTGACGCACACGGCGCAAGGCAAGGCCATGATCGGCCGCTTCGTCCACGAAATCTGCGGCTGCAAATCCGAGTGGAACATGCCGGACTATATTTCCGAAGCTGTCGAAAAAATCCGTGCACAGGTTGGCACCGACGAAGTCATCCTCGGCCTGTCGGGCGGCGTCGACTCCAGCGTGGCAGCGGCACTGATCCACCGCGCCATCGGCGACCAGCTCACGTGCGTGTTCGTCGACCATGGCCTGCTGCGCCTTGACGAAGGCAAAATGGTGATGGACATGTTTGCCAAGAATCTGGGCGTTAAAGTCATCCGTGTCGATGCCGAAGACCAGTTCCTGGGGCACCTGGCCGGCGTGACCGATCCGGAAGCAAAACGCAAGATCATCGGGCGCGAATTTGTCGAAGTATTCCAGGTAGAAGCAGGCAAGCTGCCGAACGCCAGATGGCTGGCGCAGGGCACGATTTATCCGGACGTGATCGAAAGTGCCGGCAAGGGCAAAAAAGGGCAAACCATCAAGAGCCACCACAACGTTGGTGGCCTGCCGGAAACCTTGAAGCTGTCGCTGCTGGAACCACTGCGCGAGCTGTTCAAAGACGAAGTGCGCAAGCTTGGCGTGGCCCTCGGCCTGCCGCACGACATGGTGTATCGCCACCCGTTCCCGGGCCCGGGCCTGGGCGTGCGCATCCTCGGCGAAGTCAAAAAAGAGTACGCCGATCTGCTGCGTCGCGCCGATGCCATCTTCATCGAAGAACTGCGCGGCACCAGATGCGAATTGCCAGCGATTGCCGGCATCGATGCAGGCGATGCGCCAGCCAACTGGTACGAAGCAACCAGCCAGGCGTTTGCCGTGTTCCTGCCGGTCAAATCGGTGGGCGTGATGGGCGATGGCCGCACGTACGAGTGGGTAGTGGCACTGCGCGCCGTGCAGACGCTGGACTTCATGACGGCGCAATGGGCACATCTGCCGCACGAGTTGCTGGGCAAGGTATCGAACCGCATCATCAATGAAGTGCGCGGCATCAACCGTGTTGTGTATGACATTTCGGGGAAGCCGCCGGCGACGATCGAGTGGGAGTGACCTTTAACAGGAAATTCAAGCGTTTCCCGGTCTTATGACAGCAGAACGCCCGACGTTTGCATCGCCCGATGCAGGGTACGCGCCGGGCGCGCTGGTATGCGCTGCTCGACCGCGCCGCCTGGCTTGGGGTTCCGCCAGCAGATATGCGCACGGGGCCACGACCAGTCCCAGCAAAAAACCACCCGTCACCCGGTAGCGTGTTTCACCGGACGCAGCAGGCCGCCAGGAATGCCGCAGCAGCACTGCCAACTGCTGCGATATCGTGGGCCGCCGGATGCCCTGCCGCGCGTTTGTTCCAGATCCAGCTGTCTGTTCATGGTTGCCTGCGCTGGTGCCCTGCGTCGCTACCCTGTCTTTACGACGCAATGCTTTCGTTACCGGGAAATGGATGGGCCACTGCGACGTTCTCGGACAAGCGCCTGGACATCTCTTCAGACATTCACTAAAACTAAAGCAATCGAGAAAAATTGTGCCGTACCCACGCCCGGGGGCAGAACACCGGCAGACGCGTTTTGCGCAGGGTTGGGCAAATGTTGTCTGCGAATTTTAAATTCACCCGCTCCGATAGTTTTCCGACAGCGCGATTTTCATGACATTTACCCTTCCTCCCGATGTGCGGAACGCAGCACAGTGACGATGGGTTCGCTGGCAATCGCGGGCGCCGTGTCGGTGACGGGCAGTGAGGAGCGGGAACGACGCAGACGACACGCCGGCGTGCCGCCCCAGACCTCGCCGGGTGGAATGCAACAGCCCTTGGTGACCACCGAATTTGCAGCGACCATCGCATGGTCCCCGATTGAAACGCCGGCCAGGATGACCGTGCATGCACCGATGGTGACGTTGCTACCGATGACGATCCGGTAGTGTGCGAGATGCGGGCCTTCAATCACGTGCGGTACCAGCATGGCCGACTCGCCGACCAGCGAGTTTGCCCCGATGACGACCATGCTGGGATCGAACAGGATGCCGGCACTGTAGGTGTTCGCGCCCAGTCGTGCGCCCAGGAGCTGGTAGATCAGGCGCATCAGCGGGATCGGAATGGACCTTGACCGTATTAGTGCATTGAACAAGATGAGGTAAAAGAGGCTGTAGACCTGATAGCGAAACTCGCGTGCAGTGCCGGTCGTCATCAAGCCTTCGGCGAGGGGAAACAGGTGCAGGAACAAGCGGTGCGCGCCCAGCGCATAACCATACAGGCAGGCGAAGGCGAAGGCAGTGACCACGATGCTGCGATAGTCGCCGAAGCCGGAGCACCAGGGTGCCAGCCACGCGGCCGATGTTGCCGCAAGGCTCGACAGGGCCGCCATCAGCGCGGCAAAGGAAGCGATCGACGTCCACCGGAAGGGTTGCACGCGTGATCCCTGGGTCAGTGCATGCCTGGCTGGGCGGGAGCGCAGCGCGCAGGGCGGAGCGGTAACCGCGCCGCGTGCACACGCGTGGTGTCGCGCTGCGCTGGCAGGCGCCAGTCATGTTTAAGGACGGAAATGCCATCGGTGCGGGTAAACAGCAGGATCGATGCATGGTGGTCCATGCCGGTGTGCGCCAGCGGGATGACGGCGTCGAGCCGCTGCTCGGCCAGCAGCATGCGCCGCATGGCACGTTCGATGTCCGACGATCCCTGCAACACTGCGCGCGGTACTGCCACGGCAGCCCGGCCGCCGGGCCTGAGCATGCGTGCACAGTGCAGGACCGTGCGGGCAACGGCAGGCCCGTATTCCGAGTCGGCGCTGTCGCAGGAGTTTGCGCGCACCCAGGGATGCGCGAGAACGACGGAACAGCTGCCTTCGACACAGTTGCTGTACGGCTCAGTGGTATGGCTGAAGAAAATGTCGGGGTTTTTCACCCCCTGAAGCAGCATGCGCAGGCATGCCACGCGCAGCATCAGCGGGTCGTGGTCGCAGGCAGAAAACATCCGGTGGTGGTAGTGTTCGCGCGTGACATGGTGGCTCGACACCTGCGGAAAATGCTGTGCCAGATACTGCGCCGCTGCCACCATCAGGCCGCCCGCGCCGCAGCCGGGGTTGCCGATGACGTCGCCCGGCACCGGCGCCACCAGCGCCACCAGCGCGACCATTTGCCTGGCCAGCCTGCGCGGGTCCCGCGCGAGACAGTGGCGGTGCATGCCGGCAAGCTTGCCGGTCACGAAGTCGAAGGCCGCGGCACCATGGCGCGATTGCAGGTATGGCAGTTGATCCAGGCGTTGCATGATGGCCGCCAGCGCAGCCGCCGTGGGCACGGAAAAACGTGCATTTTTCAGATGGCGCGCATACGATCCGCCCTGGCCGCCGAGGCATCGCAGCCAGGGAAAGACCTGCTCGCCCAGCAGATCGAACCGCGCCGTTTGCCCGGCCACGCTGCATGCACCCCAGGACAAGGGTGCCCCCTGCCGGCCAGCGCCAGAATGCTGACTGAAATGCTGGCCGGGAGTCGTTTCGGGATGCCGGTCGACCTGCCGCAGGAACAGCAGATACAGCAGCTGTTCGAGTATCACGGTGGGATCGGTGACGCCCGCACGCCAGAATTCTTCCCACAGATCGTCGACAAGCTGGCGGATAGGTGTCTTCATGACTGGTGTCTGCATCGCAGCGTCCCCGGACAGTGGCGGCGGGCGGGTTCAGGCCGCACCGGCCTGGGCCAGCCGAAGGGGCGCTTCGACGCCGATATGCGCCAGCACGTCGTCGGTCATATGATCGACGCTGAACCGGGCTGCAATGTCGCGCGTGTTCGCGGCCAGGCGCCGGTGCAGCGTGCGGTCGACCAGCAGGCGTTCGAGCTGCGCCGCCAGGTCGCCGCTGTCCCATGCACGAAAGGTCAGTCCGCCCACCTTGCCGCCTTGCTGGATGACTTCGCCGATGCCGCCGTAATCGGGCACCAGCACCGGTGTGCCATGGCTCATGGCCTCGGCGACCACGAGGCCGAACGGTTCGCGGTTCACCGACGGGTAAACCACGCAGTGGCTGTGCGCGAACAGCGCGTCGCGGACCTCGGTGGGGACCGACCCGGCATGGAACACCTTGAGGTTCAGATGCTCGGCCAGGTCGATCAGCACCTTGCGGTAGGCGGTGCCCTTGGCCGTGGAGCCGCAGACGACCAGCTGCAGCGGCACTTTGCGGTCGACCAGCTGGCGCGCGGCGTACAGCAGCAGGTCGATGCCTTTTTCCACGTCCTGGCGTCCCAAATAGACGACGATGGGGAAGTGCGGTGACAAACCCGAAAAGATTTCCTGCACGCGCGCGAACGATGGCAGCGTGCCGCGCACGGGCTGTTCGACGCCGTTGTAGACCACCTCCACCTTGTCGCGCGGAACGGCGAGCTCGTCGACCAGGCGCTCGATATAGTCGGCGCTGACCGCGATGGCGGGCCACGGCGATTCGCCCAGCACCTGCCCGAGCTTGGTGCGATACCGGTCCATCATTCCACGGTGGCTCGCGTGGGCCGCGAACTGCTCGTCGCCCTGGAAGGTCAACAGATAATCGAAGCTGCCGAGCAGGCGCCGGGCCGTCATCGCCAGCGGCCCGAGCGATGCGTAGCTCATCATCAGGTGGGTGACGCCGTCGCGGGCCACGAAGTGCGCCAGCTTGCGCCCCAGCGCTGCGTCTCCGTCGATAGTGCCGAACATGGCAGAAACCAGATTGCCCAGCAACCGGTCGACATACCCGCTGCGACCCTGCACGACGCGCACCCTGAACGCTTTGGGGAGCAGGAACAGCAGCCGGCCGAGCACGGCGTCGAGCAGCCAGGACGGGCGGGCAAAATGGTAGCGCGTGCCGTGGCACAGTATGCGCTGCACGATGCCCTGGACGGCCATCTCTTCGTTCGTCTCCATCATCCAGTAGACCGCCACCTTGTAACCGCGCCGGTACAACGCATTGGCCAGCGCCAGATCGCGCACGGTTGCGCCAAGAAAATCGCCACTGCCCATCGTCACGAACGCAAAAACCGGACTTTCACTCATCTCGTTCTCCTCGAATAAGCCTGGCGCAAAGGCCCGCTTAAAATGTGTAGGAAGCCCCGACAAACAGGGATCGATGCAGCAGACTGCCAAATTCGCTGTCGCGCGAACCGCGGTACAGCGTGGGAATGGCGTAAAGTTGCCAGTGGTCGCCCAGCTCGTACTCGAGATTGAGCAGGAGCTGGGCCGAATGGTCGTCCAGGTTGTTCACCAGGCGCAACGCCAGGTTGAGCTTGCCGGCGATCTTGGTATCGGCATACTGGAGCAGCGAGTAGCGGCGCCGGATCAGCGGGCGCACCGGGTCGACGAAGGCGCCACGCAGCAGGAGGCAAGCCTGGGCCGGCATACCGGTGCACCCGTTATCGCGATGGAAATATTCACCCGACAGTG
Source organism: Pseudomonadota bacterium (assembly GCA_030853745.1). Lineage (GTDB taxonomy): Bacteria > Pseudomonadota > Gammaproteobacteria > Burkholderiales > Burkholderiaceae_D > JALYUM01. Next base: position 91,130 of record JALYUM010000199.1, read on the forward strand.
TCGCGCCATACTCGAGTGTATAGGTGGCGCCGACCAGCAACTCGCGGTCGGGTCGTCGTGCAGGAAGGCCTTCCCGGTTCTGTCCCACGCTACCTTCGGCATGCACCGACAGCGCGTCCGACACGTCCCAGCCTGCGAAAGCGCCGATCCGGTTGCCTTCGCCCTGCGCATGCGAAAGCACGACGGAAACAAAATGGCCGTCGCCGGTGTAGTCGATCTTGGCAGCGGCAGCCTTGCGGTAATGGTTCACCGGATCGAGCCGGCCGCGCGAGGTATTGTCGATCAGCGATATCGTCAGGGCCGGACTGGCCACGTAGATGGCCCGTGCATAGTCGAGCCCGGGCAGTTCCAGGTTGGGATTGTTTCTGCCGTTGCTGGCGTTGAAAGGATTGGACGGCGACAGCAGCATCGACGGCCCCCACTGCAGGTTTTCGCGGCCGTAGCTGAGGATGAGGCGGTCGGCCAGGCGGTACCGCAGCGATCCTTCGTTGAGGTAGATGCGGCGCTGGTGGCTGTCGAATTGCAGCACATCGACATACAACGTGCGGTTGCGCGACCACTGCATGCGCGGTTTCAGGTCGAGTTCGAACTGGCGCCACTTCAGATTCAGATCGGGGCGAACATCGAGTTCCGCCTGGGACCGCGGCAGACTGAGGACGTTGACGTAGTTGACCAGCGTGTCGGCCGGTTGCTGGTACAGCACGAAACCGAAGACGTTGACGCGCGAGAAAAATCCGGCACGCAATTCGTCCATCAGGCTGGGCGGCGAGTCGTCTGCCAGGGTCGCGGGCGCGTTCTGCGCCATGCAGGTGCCGCTGTACAGTGCAGTGGCGGCCAGCGCCATGATGAGGTGTCTTCGCATGGTGGGCTCGCTAGCGCATGAACAGGTTCAGATCGAATACATAATCGGGGACCGCCCCGAGATGTGGCTTGCGCAAGTTGAGATACGTCGTGGCGCCGTTGAGCAGTTCGCCGTGCAGCGTAATGCGTGACAAAAATGGGCGCGCCTGGCCGTTCAGCCGGATCACGTTGTCGTAGTCCATTACCGCGGACTTGAATTTCTTACCCGACACGGTGTAATAATCGGCTTTCACGCCAAGCTGCTGCTGCTTCGACACCCAGTAGACAATGCGGTCGTACGTCAGTTTGTCTTCCCTGGCCTTGAGGTCGAACACGTAGCACGGCTCCCCATCGACGGTCTCGTCCGGCAACGCGGTGGCAGTGTAATTTTCGGCGTAGTTGGTCGACGCGATGTCGCCGTAGGCCGCTTCGCCCATCAGCTTCTGGCGCTGCGACACCGGCACCGCTTTGCTCAGGCCCGGCTTGTAGAACCACATGCTCGTGTTGAGCATTAAAATCTTGTTGCCGCGGTATTTGGCCGGCGCCAGTGCGATGCCGGCGACGTTGAACGACCGGACCTTGATGTCGTACACCATCGCGTCGGCGCTGGCCCCGGTGGCATCGGCGTCGATGCTCACTTCCCACGACAGTCCGTTGACGTTGCCGCGCGCTTCGTCGGCAGCTTTCAGGATAGCCGTGTGCGCAGGCGGCGCGTCCGGTGCTGCGCCGTAGCACGGCAGCACCGGCATGAAAACCACCAGCCACCCGGCAGCGGTGCGTATCGCATCATGCATGTTCGCTCCCATGATCACGCATAGCCCAGAGCGTGGGTGATCGGCATCCGTGCGGCCTTGCGGGCCGGGATGATGGCGGACAGCATCGACAGCGCAACCAGCATGGCGGTGCTGAACAGCCAGAACTGGGGGACCAGGTGGATCTGCAGCGGCACCCGGCGCGCCATTTGCGGCGGGATCCAGGTCGGTTCCAGCCACGTCACCAGGACGATCACCAGCAATGTCAGCCCGATGCCGATGGCCGACCCGAACACGCCGAGTACCACACTTTCGAGCGAGAACAGGGAGACGATGCCGCGCCGCTTGACGCCGAGTGCACGCAGCGTGCCAATTTCGCGGGTACGCTCCATCACCGCCATGGTGAACGTGTTCACCACGCTCATGACCACGATCGTAAAGACAATCAGGAAGCTGATGGCAAAAATGACGTCGAACATCTTCTTGACCTTGGTGTAGAAGGGCGACAGTTCGTTCCACGTCTTCACGTCCACCATCAGTCCGGCTGCAGCGAATTCTTGCGCCAGGACGGTGCGCATGGCCTTGGTATGCGCGGTAGCGTCGAGCACCACCGTGATCCGGTCGACACTTGAGGTATCGTAGAGCTCCTGTGCGAACTTCAGCGGCACCAGCGCCAGCTTGTCTTCCAGCGCCTCGATCGGTGCATCGATCAGCTGGGCGAGCTGGGCGTCGAGCGCATTCACCTGGCCGCTGACCGTCGGCGCCATCGCCACTGCGGTCTCGCCGAGTTTCAGGTTGAGCGCCCGCGCCAGACCATGGCTCACGCCGATCGCGCTGCTCACCTGGTCCGACAGAGGGCTGCCGTCGTACAGCTTCATCCTGGTGCCGCGGCCGCCCATTGCTGCGATCGCGGCCAGGTCCGACGGCACCCGGCCGGATGCAATGAAGATGGTCGATACCTGCCCGTTGCTCAGCAAGCCGGAAATTTGCAGTTGCGGCGTGCTGATCTTTACTTCGGGATGACGCCGCAGCACCTGGTCGAGGTCGACGCGTTCCTGTGCGCTCAGCAGGTAACGCACCGGGTCGAGTTTGCCCGAGTCCAGATAGCCGTGCCGAAAGACGGTCAGGTGGCCGTTCCCTTCAGCGTAGATGTAGCTCTCCTGCAAATTGGTGAAGATATACGTGGTGAAGCCCCCCAGCACGTTGACGGCGAGGAAACCGAGGGCGAGGGCGAGCACGGTAAACAGCGAACGGCGCCCGTTGCGAAACAGGTTGCGCACTGCCAGTGTCATCCAGGTCAGCATGTCACACCCCGCTGCGCGGGATGGACCACCACCATGCGGTCCTCGACGACGGCGCCGTCACACAGCGCGATGCGGCGGTCGACCCGCTCGAGCAGACGCTCGTCGTGGGTGGAAAAAACGAAGGCGGTGCCCTCGTTCAGGCTGATAGCGCGCATCAACGCGATGATTTTCAGCGCATTGTCCGAATCGAGATTGGCGGTCGGCTCGTCGGCCACCACCAGCGCCGGCCGGCCTACCAGTGCACGGGCGATGGCCACGCGTTGCTGCTGGCCCCCAGACAGCTTGGCCGGGCGATGCGCCAGATGACTGCCCAGGCCGACCTCGATCAGCCGCGCCTGCGCCACTTTTCGCGCAGTACGCGCCCGGCTGCGCCCGATCTGCATCGGCAGCATGACGTTTTCCAGCGCCGAGAGTACCGGCACCAGGTTAAATCCCTGGAACACGAACCCGATCGAGCGATTGCGCAAATCGCTGCGCTCGTCGTCGCTCAGCTGCGCAACATCCTGTCCCAGGAAATGCACGCTGCCGGAGGAGGGCGCGTCGAGCAGTCCGACCAGGTTGCAGAAGGTGGACTTGCCGGACCCTGACGGGCCCCAGATGGCGACGAATTCGCCCGGCATGATGGCGCCGTTGACATGCCGCAGGGCGTCGATCCGGCTCTCGCCGAGTAGGTAATGCTTGCTGGCACTGCGCAGCTCCAGCAGGGCAGGGATGGTCATCTCGTTCTCCGGTTTATCCAACATGACCGGCAGGCAAGCCGGTATCGACGGCGAGCATCCAGCCGTCCTCTTGTGAGGTCAGCACGCGTGTGCTGGCGCAGCTGACGGTGTCGTGCATGACGACGCTGTAATCGGCGGCGAGCGCCAGCACCTCGAAGCGGCGCGGGCCGCCCGTAACGCCGGTGCCCAGGCGTTTACCGAACGCTTCCTTGGCGCACCACAGGCGCGTCAGCCAGGCGTCGCGGTCCTGCTCATGCACCTGTTCCAGCAAAATACGCTCAGCCGGCGTACACACTGCCGCAGTCCAGTGCGCGTCGCGTGTGGCGATCTGTTCGACGTCGATGCCGACTGGGTGGTCGCTTGCGGCGCCGACCGCGCGCGCGCCGGAATGGGCGATGCTGATGTGCGGCACCGGCTGCAGATGCGGCGGCAGATTCGGCTGCTGCTGCTGCGCATGCGGCGGCGGCCAGTGGGCCAGGCCCGGCTGGCCGGCTGCATCGTGTATCACGGCAAACGTGGCGGGATGAACGGCCTTCGCGCCGCACCAGGCGCGCACGGCGTCCTTGGCAGCGACGCGGCCCAGCAGCCACTGGCGCTGCCGCACGGCCTGTCCGGCCAGCGCGCAGTAGCCGGCCCACTCGCTGGCATGCAGATAATGCCGGGCCAGCAGGGACAGATCGAAGTTCTTCAGCATGGCAGTGCCGATGCTGCGACAGTGCAGTGCGGCCGACGCCTCCGGCATCGTTTGTTCTTCGCTCAGCAGCGTCCCGGCCGGATCGCGCTGGAAGGCCACCAGGCGGGGCGCCCAGCCGAACAGCCACGCGCTCCAGCCATTGATCCGTGCCCACAGGCCGCCACGGCCGTCGCCAATTTCGACGTCGGCTGCGAGCATCTTCAGCTGGGTGCCCGTGATGCGCAGGCAGATCGGCAACAGCGCACCCGGCGCGGGCGTGGGACCGATCAGATCGAGCCGCGCCACGCCGACGGGAAACGCGGACTGCCCGTGCTGCCCCGCCCACACGGCAATCAGCTGGCCGACACAGTCGAGCAACGCAGCGTCGGTCAGCAACTGCGGATGTTCTTCACCGGCAAACCAGTCGCTGTCGCTGCGTACCTGCAGCGTGGCGCTGGCGCCGCTGCTGCTGAGGTGAACCGGACCGCACAGGCCCTGGAAGCGCGTGCCATGAAACAGATGCCGCTCGCGATAGAGCACCGTCGCATCCTGGGGCGCCGGCTGGGCGAACGGCGCCAGTCGCGGGACGGCGGGTGGATGACTGGTTGCCAGACGCACGATGCCTTCGATGGCCGCAGCGCGGTTGTCCCCGGTATAAATTTGCACGGCGACACGCACCGGTTCGGTGGGCGTTGCGGCGCCGACGACCTGGCCTTCGATCCGCAGTGCAAGACTGCCGCCGTCTTCCACGGCAATCCAGCGCCGCGCCGCCACGGTTTCGAATCCGACCAGGCCGCATCCGGGTGCCAGGCAGGCCGCCGTTTCGGCCATCACCTCCAGGCTCACTGTCATCGGCACCACGGGAAAGCACGCGGCCAACGGCTTCACGTCCGGCGCATGCACGAAATTATGATCGCCCAGATACCGGTCGCGTTCGAGGGTCAGCTGGCGCGCCGTGACGATGCTGACACCCGGTACCAGCGCCAAAATGGCATCGACAAACGGCAGCACCGGCGCTGCGGGTGGCGCAGTCGCGGATGGTGCATCGTCGTCTGCGATGCCAGCCTCGAACATGCGGCCGATCACCGGCTGCGTGCCGGGCACCAGGAAGGTTGCTGGCCGTTCCATCACACTTTCTCCAGTACCAGGCCGGTGACCGTCAGGCCGGGCCCGAATCCGAGGCACACCACGCGCGTCCCGGCGCGGATCGAGGACTCTTCGAGAATCCCTTTCATGATGTGCGGCACGGTCGCCGAAGACATATTGCCGTTCTCGTAAAATACCGATTTGCTGATGCCGACCTGGTCGTCGGTCAAGCCCAGTTCATCCTGGATATGTTCGACGATCTTCGGGCCGCCCGGGTGGATGGCGAACACCAGGCGCGCCTTTTCCTGTTCGAAGTCGATGCCGGCGCGCCGCAGCAGGCCGACGACAAACTTGTAGACATGGCGCTTGATGACCACCGGCACCATCACCGACAGCGTCATCTGGAACTGGTGCGCTGCGGGGACCCAGGTCATGTCGTCGGCCGACTCGGGCAACAGATGCTCGTTGTAGGCCAGAACGCGCAGGCCGGGCAGGCCCATTTCACGGGCATAGTCGCCGGAACAGAGCGAATACTTGATGAAGCCGTCCGCGAACAGGGTCATCGTGATGATGTTTTCAATGTCGACGTTTTCGATGTTGTGGTGGTTCGACAGTAGCTCGGTATGGACGATGTCGACCAGGTGCTTGCGCGGCGTCGCGCCGGTGTCGGACGAGGCCAGGAAGCCGTGCGCCATGCGGATGCCCGGGAACGCGCCGTAGCAGCCCATGTGGTAACTGTGGGTGACGGTCGTGTCGTACCATTCACGCTGCGCCACCATCCGTTCGACCGGACTGGGCGCGAGGTAGCCCGAGCAGGTCACGTGAATCAGGTCGTCCGGGGCTTGCTCGACCGATTCGTACATCGTGTCCAGGCATGCGCTGACGATGGTGCCGTAATTGGCGTGGCGTTGCTTGAGGTCGGCGCCCTGGATGTCGTCCGGGCCGGAAAATATGCGCAGATGCTCCTGCTTCGGTTCGGCCAGCACCAGTTCGCCGTCCCGGATCCGGATGTCGCGCAGGTGCGGAAAAAACACCAGCTGGCGCTGCGAAATCTGCTGTGCAGACACCGCATATTTGTCGAACTTCGCCTGGATCTCGGCCAGTGCGTGGCGCCGGCCTTCCGCATTCTCGATGCCACGTTGCTTGCAGTAGCCACGCGCCATGCCGTAGGCCGAAATCTGCAGGGCGAATTTTTGTGAAACAGGTGCTGCAACGCGGGCGGGCGCGAAATTGACGAGGACCGGATTGGCGTGCGTGTTCATCGGGAGATTCCTTTGCGGCGGTTAGATGGCGGTTGGTGTTAGAAGCAGATCCTGGCGTCCCAGCCGCAGCGCGGCGATCTGGCGGATGCTGGAAGAAATCACCAGCTCGGCCGGCCCGCCGGGCTCCCGTTCGAGCGCGTCGAGGAAGTGGCGCCGCCCGACGTCGACGGGAATGGGCCAGATACCGCGCGCGGCGTACAGCCGGCGCAGATCGTCGCTGACCATCCCTGCGTCCCACGGTCCCCAGTTCATCGCCAGGGCGTGCAAGGTCGGGTGGGCACGTGCCAGTGTGGCGGCCAGCTTGTTCAGTACTTCATTGGCAGCGCTGTAGTCCGCCTGGCCGATATTGCCGAAGCGACCGGCAACGGACGAAAAGAAGACGATGAAACGCAGTGCATCCAGGCGCAATTTATTTGCCAGTAACAGCGCCGGCGCAACTTTTGTATCGAACACACGATCGAATGCGTCGAGCGGTTTGCTGGCGATGAGTTTGTCGCTGATGACGCCGGCGCCGTGCAGCACGCCGTCGATGCGTCCGAGGCGCTGGTAGATGTCGTCGATCAGGCATCCCAGCGCGTCCGTATCGCGCACGTCGAGGCTGTGGTATTCCACCTGGCATCCGCACGCGTCCAGCGCGGCGAACTGACGGCGGATGTCACGCGCCCGGCGCAGTTGTACAAGTTGCGCATCGATCAGCACCGGTGTCACGCGCTGGCCGGCAGCGACCAGTTGCGCCGTTATCCGGCGCCGCAGTTCGCCGCTGTCGTCGATCCCGCGCGTGGTGCCGGCTTCCTCGCCGGGCAGCGGGCTGCGTCCGACGATGACCAGGCGTGGCCGATAATTGTCGACCAACAATCGTGTCAGTTCGGCCGTGATGCCATACGCGCCGCCAATGGCGAGCAGGACTGCTTCGTGCGGCAGCGCCAGGCCGTGCATGGTGTGGACACAGGCTTCCCGCGGCGCCAGCACGATGGTGCAGCGGCCGGCAGCGCCGAGACCCACCTCGATTTCCTGATCGGTGCTGAATGTTTCAGCCAGTATCCGGTCGGCCAGCATGCCCGGCGCCAGTGCGGGCGCCGCGTCGATGCACTTGACGCGCAATTGCCCCCACTCGCGCGCGGCCGACTTGGTAACGCCAAGCGTGCCGGCACTGGCGACCTGCGCCACACCGTTGGTACCGGACAGGCCGAAGTCGCCACCCAGCCCGGTCACATTGATCAGCCGCGCAGCATCGCGTTTGAGCTGCGGTCCGAACAGTTTCAACAGCATGAACAGCGCCCGGGCATCGGTCCGATGATTCGGTGGCGTCGGGTGGTTGCCGCTCCAGCCCATCAGGTTAATGAACAGCCCGACCGGTTGCGCTTGCGCGGCCAGCAGTGCGAGCAGTGGCTCCACCGATGCTGCCGAGTCAAAGTCAACCTCGTACCGGCTGGCGTCGACCTGGCGCGTGAACACCCCGGGCACGAACTGGCACACCGCGTAGCCGCACAGGAGAAGACGCTCGCGCAAAGCCTCTGCCAGCATCGACGGTCTGGCGACAAGCACTGCCACGCTTCCTCTGCCGGCCGGCGCCACGCCAGCCTCGACCGGTGCGGTGGCCTGCGTCTGCACGACATAACACTGAACCGCATCGCGCTGGGCGGCGCGCGCATGCGACTCCACTTCCTCATCATTCCGAGAAAGTGGAGTCGCCGCTTTTTTTGGCAGGCTACCTCCCGCCGGGAGGGCGTGCGCCGGCTCGAGCAGCTGTGCGTACCACGTCACTACCTCGCGCAGTGTTTTGAAACCGGACAGTTCTTCGATCATGGTTTCCTCGTCGCGTTCGCCGACCAGGCTGTGGCGCTGGGTCAGGCCACTGAATATTTCGATGCGCTTGATCGAATCGATGCCCAGGTCGGCTTCCATGTGCGCGTCCATGTCGAGCATGTCGACCGGATAGCCGGTGCGTTCCGATACGGCCCGCAGCAGCTCGGCCGAGAATTCTTCCGGCGACGCAGGTTGTGTCACCACGGCCGCTGCGGCCCCCACGGCTGCAACGGTGCCGGCAAGGATCGGACGCCCGGCGGACAGGTTGGCACCGGCAGCAGCCCGGTCCTGGCCGGGGAGCAGGGGCAGCACGGGGATGCGCGCTGGCACGCCCGATGGGCCCGCAATGGCGTTGGTGTGGGCCGGTTCGGGAACCGGTGGCATGACCCGGGACGGCGCCGGCAGGTCGCGCATCACGGGCGGACGGCGGGGGGCCGAGGGGAGCGGAGACGGCGGTGCCAGCGGCGCGAACGGCGCCAGCGGTGCCAGCGGTGCGAGCGGTGCCAAGTAGGGCGACCCCCCGGCTATGCCGGCTATCCCGGCGTGCAGGGCAAAAAACTGATGCAGCGTGTGCTGTTGCGCAGACTGGAAATCGAGCAGGCGCGTGAACACCTCGTCGATCTGCGCGATGCCGTGGTCCGTGGCGGGCTGCGCGGATGCTGGGGCACCGGCGTACCCGGCGTGGTCTGGAAGTTCGTCTGTAAAAGCCCGGTTGCCTGTGTCCATCTTGATTCTCCTTGGTTGAACTGCCGTTGCGGTGACGCTGCTGAGGGTTGGTTGAGTTGGTGGGGTTCGTGTGGTGAGTGGCGTAAGTGGCGCCGGAATGGCTGGTGCACGTGCGGGTCTGAGTGGGGCATGCCAGGGCAGGGCGCGCCCGCCGTTGACGCGCCAGACCAGGGGGCCGGGCGCGGCGCGCGCACGTGCGGCGTCAACGAGTGCGCCGATGCCGGACGGCGCCAGGCCGCGGCCGTCGAACCAGGGCGCCAGATCGACCGGCAGTCCGGCTGCGATTGCCTGTGACAGCAGGTGGGCCAGTTGCACCCAGCCATTGCGCCCCGGTGCATCGAGCGCCAGCACCGTGTGGGCGCGCTGGCCCAGCACGCGCGCCACCAGCCCGGTCAGCGCAAGACCCGGCCCGCATTCCACGAACACGCGCGCGCCTGCTGCGTACAGTGCTTCGATTTCATCGGCAAAGCGCACCGGCTCGGTGATGTGGCGCTCGAGCAGCTGGCGCATGGCGGCGCCCTCCGCGGGATAGGGCGCCGCCGTCAGGTTGGCATACACCGGCACGCGCGGTTCCTGGAACGCCACCGCGGCCAGCGCCGCGCCCAGCGCTCCGGCAACGGGCGCCATGTGGGCGCAATGAAAGGCACTCCCCACGGCCAGGCGCTTGACGCGCATGCCGTCCTGCAGGAAGGCGGCGCACGCCGCTTCGATCGCCTCGACCGTGCCGGCGACCACCGTCTGATCGGGGGCGTTCAGATTGGCGATGCTGACCGCCAGACCATGCCGTTCGATGGCTGCGCCGACGACCTCGCTGCCGGCGTCGAGTGCGGCCATGGCGCCGGGCGGCGCCTGCGCGCACAGTGTGCCGCGTGCCATCGACAGCGCCAGCAGTGCCTCGCTGGTGAACGCGCCGCCCGCGCACAGGGCAGCATATTCGCCATAGCTGTGGCCGGCCATGAAGTCAGGGTGCAGGCCGTATTTGGTGAGCACCTCGAACGCGGCCATGCTCACCATGCCGAGCGCCGGCTGGGCAATGTCGGTGGCGTTCAGTTCCTGTTGCTGCGCGCTGCGGGCGCGATCGTCGTAGGCGGGCTGCGGATAGATTTTTTCGGCGATGCCGGCTTGCTGAAAATGGCGGTGCAGCGCAGGCATGCCGATGACCAGTTCGCGCAACATGTTGACCCGCTGCGCGCCTTGCCCCGGGAACAGGAAGCACACGGCGCCCACCGCACCGATGCTTTCCCGATAGAACACACCCGGCTTGTGATCGACGTCGGCGCCGTCGGCCAGGACGGCGCGGGCCTGGTTCAGCTTGTCGACCAGGTCGTTGCATCCTGCGGCGACCACGACCAGCCGGCATGGCTGGCCACCATTGGCGCGGCGCAGGACATGCTGCTCGCGGTACAGTGAAAAGGCCAGCTGCGCGAGATCGATGGCGGGCGCACCTGTCAGTGCATCGACGAAGCTGCCGATGGCCGCGACGATCTCGGCGCGGTCGGCGCCTGCAAAGGCGAACAGCTCGGCGTCGCGCGGGTTCAGGCTGGTGACATCCGTGCTGCGGCAGGCGCCGGTGTACTCGGCCAGCACGGCATGAAAGTTGGTGCCGCCGAATCCAAACGCGCTGACCCCGCAATAGCGTGGATGGGTGCGGCCGGTGTGCAGCCAGGGCCTGGTTTCCCCATTAACATACATGCTGCTGCCAGGCTGGCGCAGCGCCCGCGCCGGCAGGTCGACGCCGAGCGTAGCCGGCAGCACGCGGTGCTGCAGCGCCAGAGCCGCCTTGATGAGCCCGGCCATGCCGGCGGCCACCTTGGTATGCCCGATCATCGATTTCACCGAGCCAAGTGCGCACACCGGCGTGGTGGTCTTGCCCAGTACTTCTGTCAGCGCCGTGAGCTCGCTGCGGTCGCCCAGCGCCGTGCCGGTGCCGTGTCCTTCGATCAGTGTCACCCGGGCCGGGTCGACCCCGGCGTCGGCGTAGGCGCGGCGCAGGGCGCGCACCTGGCCGGGCGGATGCGGCGCAGTCAGGCTGCGATTGCGGCCGTCGCTGGCGCTGCCGACTCCCTTGATGAGCGCGTAAATGCGGTCGCCATCGCGTTCGGCGTCGGCCCGCCGCTTGAGCACCATCGCGCCCACGCCTTCACTGATGGCGATGCCGTCCGCGCCATTGTCGAACGGGCGCGAGCGGCCGCGCGGCGAGAGCGCATGGGTCTGGGCGAAGCACATGAACCCGATGGGGCTGTTGGTGCAATCGACGCCACCCACCAGGGCGACGTCGGCGTCGCCATCGCGCAACTGCCGCACGCCCACTTCCAGCGCGGCCAGTGACGCCGCGCAGGCTGCGTCGACGGTGAAGTTGCTGCCGCCCAGGTCGAGCCGGTTGGCGATGCGGCCAGCGACGACATTGCCGAGAATGCCGGGGAAGGTGTCTTCGGTCCACTTGGGCAATGCGTGTTCGAACAGCGTGTCGAGAATCTGGCTGCGGGTCTGCTCGGGCAGGCCGTCGACACGCGCCAGGTATTGCGGCAGCAGCGTGCGGAAATTGAAAATGGTGCCCAGGTCGTTCATGCCGCCCACTGCCATGATGCAGGCGGTACGGTCGCGCGGGAACGGGCGGCGGTCGAAGCCGGCGTCTTCCAGGGCCTGGCGCGCGACCTCGAGGGTCAGCAGCTGGGCCGGCTCGATCGAGGCCAGGGTGGCCGGTGCGATACCGTAGCGCTGCGGGTCGAAAGCGATGTCGTCGAGAAAACCGCCCCACTTTGCGTAGACCTTGTCGGCGACGCCCCGCTGCGGATCGAACAGCAGCGCGGCGGACCAGCGGTCGTCGGTCACTTCGCGGATGGCGTCGACACCGTTGACGATATTTTGCCAGTATTCGCGCAAGCCCCGGGCGCGCGGGAAATGGCAAGCCATCCCGACGATGGCAATTTCCTCGCGCGCTGCGCTCGGTACTGCCGCCGGGGCGGTGGCGCGCAGGTGTGCGACGTAGTGCGCCAGCAGGTCGACGCTGCCTGCCGAGACGGCGCCATGCAACTCGGCCAGGCTGCACGCGTGTGCACGCAGCCGCGCCACTTCGCCGAGCATGTACAGGCCTTCGCGCCGCTGCATCGCGGCGTCGAGCGTCAGGTAGCGGGGGCCGGCTGCGGCATCCGGAGCACTATTGCGCGTAACGCCCTTGGACGCAATGCGCAGGCGGCCGATATTCATCATTTCCAGCGCCATCAGGGTGTCTTCTTCGGACTTGTTGTCGATCACCAGCTGGCGCCGCAACGACTCGAATTCGCCGCAGAAATCGGTGCGGGCGCACCGCGTGTAAATGCCGACGCCGGACTGCAACAGGGCGGTGTCCTCGCACGCGATGGCCTGGCGCTGGAATTCGTCGACGATGGCGCCGCTGGCAACGATTTCATGGGTAAACAAATAGGCTGTTCCCATCAGCACGCCGATCTTGACGCCGATGGCCACGAGCGGCGCGGCCAGTACCGCCACCATCGCGGCGGAGCGGGCGTCGTGAATGCCGCCGGCAAACAGCACCTCGACGCCGGCGCCAGCGGCACCAGCAACACCATCGGCATCGGTGGCATTGGTGGCGCCGCCGGCGACGGTGCACAGGATATCGACGGCCTGCTGCCACAGCACGAAGCTGCTGCGCGGTCCGGTGTGGCCACCGCATTCGCTGCCTTCGAAGATGAAGCGGCGCGAGCCGGCCTCGAAAAACCCTTTCAGCAGTCCTGGCGAGGGCACGTGCAGGTAGGTGCGGATGCCCAGTTGGTCGAGCTCGCGTGCCTGGCTTGGCCGCCCGCCCGCGACAATGGCGAACGGTGGCCGGATGTCCCTGAGCACGCGCAGTTGTTCCTGGCGCAGCGCAAGCGGCATGAAACCGAGGATGCCGACGCCCCAGGGCCGCGTGCCCAGTGCGTCACGGGTAGCTGCGAGCATGGTGGCGATGTCGGCTTCGCGCATGACTGCCAGCGCGACGAAGGGCAGGGCGCCTTCGTTCGCGACTGCCTGCGCAAACGCGGCCACATCGCTGACGCGGGTCATCGGCCCCTGCGCGATGGGGAACCGGGTGCCGTGCGCCGCAGCGAGCGCTGCGCCTTCCGCCATGGCGCGCTGCCCTTCGGCGTCAAGCACGCTCTGCGCCATGTTTGCCAGCATGGCGGTCACGATGCGCCCCACCGTGCCGTAGCTTGCAGCAAGCGGTGCGGCAAATGCCAGGTCCTGGCTGGCGGCGATCAGGCCGCTGTTCCGGTCGAGCAGGCCGGTCAGCAGCGCGGGGCGCCAGTCGTCGTTGCGCGCCACGGCCAGTTCGATCTCGCGCAGGCTGGCCCGGGCACCGCGGGAAAAACAGCGGTAGGACGCCGCTTCGGTGCCTGCGAGGACCGTTTCACTGCCGTCCAGGCCCTCCCAGCTGAGGTTGGCAGGGGCGCCGGGCGCTTCTGCAGCAAGCCAGAGCTGCTCGCACAAGACGACACCCGCTGCGCCGGCCATGACGACAGCGCCGGCGCTGTGCATGCCGATGCCCCCTTCGATCCAGTACGGGACGGCCAGCTTGCCCGCCACTTCCTGGGCCAGGATAAAAGCGGAGCGCTGGCTGACGCGGCCCCCCGCCTCGTTGCCCTTGAAGACCAGGCCATCAAAACCAGCGTGCTGCGCCGCGATGGCGTCCTGCAGGTTGCACACTTCCAGCAGCACCTGGCCGGCGAAGCGGCGCGCCGCTTTCAGCAATGTCTTGAGCTCGTCGCGAGCGACGCCTGCCAGCAGCAGCACCGGTTTATCCGCCAGGCTGGCCCGGTGATGGTTGACCTGCAGTTCCAGTAGTTTCAGGAGCGCTGCGGCGCCGTCGAACAGGTCGCAGCGCAGGCCCCAGGGCACGCCGGCCGGGACTGCCGTGCGCAACGCGAGGATGGCCGCTGCACCGGCGTCGTCCTGGGCCCGGATACCCACGTCGAGCAGGCCCAGTGCGTATGCGCGGCACGCAGCGATGGCGATGCCCGGGTCGATGCGATGCTGCGGCGTGATCGCGATAATTGCCGGCAGGGCGCGCCGGTGCGGTTGGACGATTTTCATGACAATCCTTGTAAATGAAGTCTGTGAAAGCGGAAGGCGTGGCGCGGCATTCAGGTCGATAACTTGTAGGACGCACCCGCCGATAGGGGCCGCCACATGATGTCCGGATCGCATTGCTGCGCGCGTGACTGGAGCAGCCCGTGCCATGGCTCGAGCCCTGCACTGAGGGAAACATGCGTTCTCAGGTGGAGCTGTAAATCGCCACCGGCGGACACGACCACATGCGCGGACGCGGGGGTATGTGCATCGATAGGCTGCTCGTCCGGCCACCCGTATGGCAATGGCGCAGCATCTTCGTTGCAACAGATGGTTTGCAGGTCTGCGCTTGCGCCGTCCCCAGCGGCGCAGGCGCCGTCGCGCACCAGCCGCATGGCGGGCCGCATCACGGCAAGCCCCAGGGCTTTTCCCGGCGCATCGGTACCAGCAGCCAGGTACATGCACGCTGCGCCTGCTTTCAGCACTGCCAGCGTTGCGCGTATCTGGGCGATCGACGGGGCGAGGTCGATCAGGCAGAATTTTCCCGGTTTCAGGCCGCGGTGTTGCAGGAGCAGCGCCAGCGCATCGGCCTGAGCGTCGAGTTCGCCATATGTCAGCCACTGACCCTTGCAATTGACCGCCCGCGCGCCTGGCGTGGTGTACGCGGCCACTTCGAAACAGCGCTGCAGTGGCAGCAGCGGTCGTCCGCAGCACTCGGCAGCACCACGCTGGACAAAGCGTTCCACCACCGCGTGCAGGCTGGCCAATTCAGGCAAACATTGATAGAAAGCCGTGTTTTCCTGATAAAAGCCAGAGACATGCTGCGTCGCACCAGCGTATAAGCGGCTATCAATGTACAGAAACACGTCCCGCGTAGCTTGCTCCGGCCTGCATCCTGAATTGTTCAGCATTCCAATTCTCCATTCATGTCGTGCCAGATAAACCGCCCAGCTGCATTCATTCACTGAACTGCCGACATAATGTCGGCGGTGGTGTGAGCCGCGCCATTGTCCAGTTTCTGTCTCGACCGGTGGCGTTTCACACTCGCGCTTAATTCGGAGATAACTTCAGTGGCCGCAAATAATATCTGGTTAAAACTGAAGCCCGCGGCCAACATTTCTCGATAAAATGATTTAGTAAGCGTTTTGGCAATCTTGTTCGGGTCGACCAATGTTCCAGTGAGCAGGGCGCGCACGCCCTCTTCATTCGTGCGCACCAGCGCGAGTTGCGCGAATTGCGACCGCAATATTTGTTGCAGCTGGATCACCTGAATGGACTTGGCAATGGCGGGAGTCACTATATTGAACAGGTCGAGATCGGGCTGTCCGAAGCGACCGGATCGCTGCGCAAAAAATACCTGGATGACGCCTACTTTTTTTCCATGTAGCACAATTGTCGAGAACATGCTGCCGCTTTCTCGCGCGTCCTGTCGCGCCTTCTGGGTGCATTTTTCGAAAATTCGAATATCAGGACGTGCTTTCCGAAGACGCGCGGTGGTGCCCGGCAAAATGCCAAGTCCAATCCGATTGGCGGGTTCCGCGCGCACTGTTTCCTCTTCACTGAACAGCAGGATGATGCAGGCTTCTGCTTCCAGCAATGTGGCGACGGACGTGGATAACTCTTGCAGGCAGTTATCTAAACTTCCTTGGGCGCAGGAATCAGAAAAGAGCGAGTGCAATTTTCTGACGGCATTGTCGTCGAGTATCATGAAGGCTTACCTTTCACAGCGACGGTTCGAATATTCTTGTAGCTTCAGGCAATCGGGCAATTAAATCTGAAGCAGTCACTTTGCGTTAATATGGTGCATTGCACCAAGTCAGGGCAGCTTCAAAATTCCGGGTCTTTTCCGCACCATAACAGGAGCGGCATTCACCAAATCATGGCAATTTTTTTCTTTTGATGTTACTAAAATATAACTATATTTACTCTGGTAACCTGTTTCGATGGGATAATCGGACCGGCGTACCAGCAAGTAATGTAATTTCTAAATTTCAATTCAGTGACGTTGTCGATTCGTCTTATGTACTGTAAATATAGTACCGAATTTAAATAAAAAGTATATTTTTCTGGTGCGGTGCAATATTTTTTTTATATGTTGTTTATTTGCCCTTCTTTTCTATTCAGATACGCAAAGTCAACGCAAATATCGGCGCTGCAACAATGCCGTTCGCGTCATCATCCGCAGATAATGCGGGACAATTCTCATTGCATTAAATAAATGCTCGCCTATTCAAAATAGCTGGAAACGCCTTGTTTCCAAGAAATGCGCCGGGCGCGGTGACGATGCCATTGCAAGGGATGACATCGCAGTAAAAATGAAATTTCTCCGGAGACTTTTCGGTTGCACGCACGCAGATCGTCGAGCCGGATTACGCTGCGCTCGTCGGTGCAGGTGGTCAGCATGCATCGCGAGCAGGCCACAATCTGGTCGGCTACCTGATTTCTGTAACGCCTGGCGCTCGTCCTGACGAAACTGAACCGCAGCACCCGAAAGATTTATTACACCGATTTCTACCTGAGCCAGACGCGTGCCCGTGTGGTCAAGGCTGGCCCGGATTTTGTCGAGCTCGATGCCACGGTGGCTTTTCCCGAAGGCGGCAAACAGGAGTCGGACCGCGGCGACATCGCGCTTGATGATGGCACCGTGCTGCGTCTGATCGCGTCGAGGCGTTTTTACTGAACTTTCCCGGCCTGACAGAATTTAGGAGCATGCAGGTCGAGGGCGACATCTGGCACGTCATCTATCCGGACGACCAGGCCATGCTGGCGCACTTGGCGGTCAATGCCGAGGTCACGGTACGGATCGACGTGGAACGGCGCGCGAGCCTCTCGCTCAGCCATACCGCGTCGCACCTGCTCTACCCGCGGGGCTGTATCGGCCGGACGCCATCGCGCGCACGATCGACTGCCATATCAAGGAGAACGGCGTACGCTTCTATTTCGGCGTGTCGGAACGTTTTACCACCGAACAGATCGCCCTGATCGAGGCAAGGGCCGACGCGTTGGTGAGCAAGGCCGCCGCCATCACGGTCACGGCGCACAGTACCGTGACGGACGCCCGTCTGTGGCATTGCGAAGCCCAGGTTATCCCCATTCAAACGACCGATCATCGGTTGCAGGTCTTTTGGCGTCAGACATTTCTGCTCCATCCTGAACGTGATTGCATCAATCGGGTTGGGCAGCTCAAGGGGAAGTGCCTGGCCTGGTAAGCTTCGACGAGCCTGACCAGCACGTCCGGGCGGTCCCCTTCAGGTGTGCCGGGTTCGGCGGACATCAGCCCGTCTGTTTCTTGCAGCGCTGCCGCGTGGTCTGCGGCGGTTTTGATCGGTTCAATTTCCATTTGCGGCCTCATTCAGACTGTTTGTGCATCAATCGACCAACCACCCTTCAGGACAAACCCGTAGCAGCTTGTCAGCGGAATTTTCGTATCGGTACAGATCGGGTGTTGGTAGAACGATGTGATGGTCGGC
This sequence comes from Pseudomonadota bacterium, assembly GCA_030853745.1. Taxonomy (GTDB): domain Bacteria; phylum Pseudomonadota; class Gammaproteobacteria; order Burkholderiales; family Burkholderiaceae_D; genus JALYUM01. Next base: position 108,814 of record JALYUM010000199.1, read on the forward strand.
AGTGAGCGTATTCGCAGGCACTTCCTGGACCTGTTGCAGCGGCTGGCGCGAGCGCACGCCACTTCCTGGATGGATAAAGAAGTGCGCTAGCGTTTCATCATGCCCTGCCACAACCCTTGCAGCCAATGCATGAACGATATCGATGCCGTCGTGCCCGGCAGCATCACTCCAATGCCACCCGATCGGGCTGTCCGGCAGTAAGGCCGGCAATACCGCCGCACCGTCGGCGACCCAATGGTGCGTGTCGCCGGCATTGGCATCCTTGACACACGCAATCAGGTGACAGGTGTACTTTGGATGCAGCTGTTTTACCGATTGAAATAATTCTTGTCAAAAATTTTAGATCATCGAATTTCTCATTTAATATTGTAAAGACGCCCAACTTTTCAGAGTTTTTAACTATTGAAATGATTGATCCTGCACTCCTCAAGCCAATTTTTTTATTGAACGTTATCGGATCGGTCCATGCCTCCAAACCTTATGCGCAGCGGGTTTTTTATCTTATCCACCATCGCCATTCTTTCTGGATGCGGAAAGCATGGCGCGCCAAAGGCGACCGATACTGCAGAAAATATTACTGCGCCGGTGAAGGCAGCCATTCCGGGCATGGCGACGCCTGTGCCGGCAACCGCGGCAGAAACGTTTTCACTGGAACGTGTCCCCATGACCTCCGCGGTGCTGCCGCCTTTTCCGTACCTTTCTTTCCCCGCCGCCTTGCCCGAGGGCTACCGCAAAAATGACCAGGAGTTTGCGTTCGACGAAGCTGTCGTGGTGGCCGGGTCCACGCTGCGCAAAGTTGAGGGGCGGATTCTCACGCGCTTTTTCAGCAATGCCCAAGCGGGTTTGTCGGGCAGCGCTGCACGCCGGAATTATCGGCAGGCTCTCGAAGCGATGGGTGCGGTCAAGGTGAATGATGTCAAGCCGACCGATCAAAAACTGGTGGGCAAGGACGGCGATATCGAAAAACTGCTGGCAAAGATGCGGCTTCCCGATGCAGGCCCGCGTTTCGACGACCGCGGCGTGACAGATTACGACTGCTACCTGATTCGTACGGCAGCGGGAAATGTCTGGGTTACCGTGACAAGCGACGCGGATGGGCTGAATACCTTCCTGATGTTTGTTCAGGAGAAGCCTCTGCAGCAAAGCGTTACTGCACTGACTGCCGAAAGCATCGGCAAGGCCCTTGCCACCGAGGGGCATCTGGCGCTGTACCTGTCGTTCGATACCGACAAAGCCACATTACGGCCGGACAGCACGCCAGTCATCGCCGAAGTAGTCAAGCTGATGCAGGCCGATTCCGCCTCGCGGTTACGGATTGAAGGCCACACGGATAATGTCGGCAGCGCCGGGCATAACCAGACACTGTCGGCGATGCGTGCCGACAGCGTGAAAGCCGCACTTGTCGCACATGACATCGCGGTTTCACGTCTCGACGCGCAAGGCTTTGGCGCATTGAGACCGCTTGCCGATAATACAAATGAAACGGCGCGCCTGAAAAACCGGCGGGTTGAGCTCGTCAAACTTTAAGCGCATGACGGGGGCCGCAACCCGACCGGCGCCACACCGCGCGGGCCTGTTTTTCCGCGCCGTCTGCCCCTCGCCACGGCGGGACTGGCACAGGTGAAAAACGGCAAAAGCCCATCCTCCCACTATAATCCTGCCACTTTAACCACTTATCGAAAGTCGCTTGTGGCGCTGTCCGGCATGTTGAAACGCGATCTGTCCTGGGTGTGGGTCGCCATTGCTGCCATGGTCGGCCTGCTGATCTGGCTGCTGCTGCAACTGGGCATGCAGGGCACGCAGGCGCGCGTGGCGACTGCCCGCGCACGCGCCGGTGTGATTTGCCAGATCATGCGCGCGGGTGCCGCCCGTCTCGATTTGCACAGCGGGCAGGGTGAGGCGACGGGGCGCGCTGTAATCGACATGGCGCTGCGCGAAGACAGCGGCGTCGAAGGCGGCCTGTGGACGGCGGCGCGGAGCGTGCATGCCTACGCGTTTCCCACCTACGATGGCAGCGGCCTCAAGAACGATGTGCCGGCTGCAGAGTTGCCCCGCATCGTTGCGCTAGCGCAGCAAAGCGTGGACAGCGGCGCGGCAGTGATCGACGTGCGTCCGGGCCTGCGCGAAGCAGTGCTGTACAGTGCCTGCCCGGTGGCGCCCGGCGTGGCTGCCTGGACGCTCACGCGCGTGGCCGGCATGGCCGACAGCGCGCTCAATCACCTGACGCTGGCAGTCGTCTTGCTGCTCGGTTCGCTGGTGCTGGCGGGCGCATGGTTTGCATTCTTGCTGGCACGCTGGGGCCGGGAAGCGCAGCGTCTGTCCGGCCTGCTTGCCGCAAGCGAGCGCATGGCAGCGCTGGGCAGCCTCGCCGCCGGGCTGGCGCACGAAATCCGCAATCCACTCGGCACCATCCGGATGAAAGTCGACAACGCGCTGGCCGCGACGCCGCCCAAGCGCGCCATGCGCACCGAGGCGGCGTTGCGGACCACACTGCTGCAGGTGCAGCGGCTGGAAACCCTGGTGGCAAGCCTGCTGGCGCTGACGCAGCCGTTTTACCCGCAGCGCGCGCCCGTTGCGATCGCTGCATGGCTGGACCAGTGCTTGCGCGATCATGCCGAGGCCGCCATCGAACTCGGTGTGACGCTTGACTTGTCGGTCGACCCGGCCCTCGACCATGCAGCGACGGGTGTGGCCCTGTTCGACCCGGTCCAGATGGCGCGTGTGTTCGACAACCTGCTGTCGAATGCGCTGGCCCACACCGACGCAGGCGGCACCGTCACGCTGGGTGCGGAGCATGGCGACGGCTGTTTGCGGTTCTGGGTAGCCGACGACGGCAGCGGTGTGGCGCCGGCCCTGGGCGCCTGCCTGTTCGATCCGCTGGTCACCGGGCGCGTCGGCGGCACGGGTCTCGGCCTGGCGGTGGTGCGCGAAGTGGTGCAGGCCCACGGCGGCACGGTGGCGCTCGCACCGGGCGCACCGGGCGGCACCTGCGGCACCCGCGGCACCCGTATTGTCATGGTGCTGCCATGGCCGTGATCCTCATCGTCGACGACGACACGGCGTTTCGCGCGACCATGGCCGAAACGCTGGACGACCTGGGCTATTCCGTGCGCCAGGCCGGCTCGTGCGCAGCCGGCCTGCGCTGCCTCGCCGACGGTGGCATCGACGTGGCCATTGTCGATCTGCGCCTGCCCGATGCCGACGGTTTGACGTTTTTGCGCCAGGCCAGCACTGCCGCGCCAGGGCTGCCATGCATCGTCCTGACGGCGTATGCCAGCGGATCGAACACCATCGACGCCATGCGTCTGGGCGCATTCGATCACCTCACCAAGCCGCTCGGGCGCGACGCGCTGGACCAGGCGTTGGCGCGGGCGCTGCGCGACCGGCAGGCGCCTGCAGCCGACCCCGCACCGGCGTACGACGACGGTGAACAATTGATCAGCAACAGCGAATGCATGCGCGCCATCTTCAAGCGGATCGGCCTGGTGGCGGACAGCGACAATTCGGTGCTGGTGCAGGGTGAAACCGGCACCGGCAAGGAACTGGTGGCGCAGGCGCTGCATGCCAACAGCGCCCGCGCGCGGGGACCATTCGTGGCCGTCAACTGCGCCGCCATTCCGGCCGAGTTGCTCGAGAGCGAACTGTTCGGCCACGTCAAAGGCGCATTTTCAGGCGCCGCCGCAGACCGCCTCGGCCGCTTCCGCGAAGCCGATGGCGGCACGCTGTTGCTCGACGAGATCGGCGACATGGCGTTGCCGACGCAGGCCAAGATTTTGCGGGTGCTGCAAGAGCGGGAAGTCACGCCGCTGGGCGCCCGTCAACCGCTGCCGGTCGATCTGCGCGTCATTGCCGCTACTCACCGCAACCTGGAGGAGGAGGTGGCGGCAGGGCGCTTCCGTGCCGATCTGTGGTACCGGCTGCAGGTGATCACCATCGATGTGCCGCCGCTACGCGCACGCACCGGCGACGTGGCCCTGCTGGCCGGCCACTTCCTGCAACGCCATGCTGGCGGGCGCGGCAAGCGACTAAGCGTGGCGGCGCTGCGGGTGCTGGAAGCGTGCGCATGGCCAGGGAACGTTCGCCAGTTGCGAAACACCATCCAGCGGGCGATCGCGCTCAGTGAGGGGGAGCTGATCGAACCGGCACACCTGGGCCTGGATGCGGCACCCGATTCCTCTTTGCCGGCGTCGTTGCAACCGTCATTGCAAACAGCCGCCGACGCTGCAGCCGGTATCGACTGGGACGGACCGCTCGTGCTGGCCGTGGCGCAACTCGAAGCGACCATGGTGCAGCGGGCGCTGGATGCTGCTGCCGGCAATCGCAGCGAAGCGGCGCGCCGGCTGGGGTTGTCGCGCCAGCAGCTGTATCGCAAGCTGGCCCAGTTCGGCATGATCTGACGCCACCTGTCCGTTCTGGCGACAGTCAGGTGTCACCAGAACGGACATACGGTGTCCGGATCACGACGGTAACGCCGCTGTGCAGGGCCATATGCGCCTGGCATGAAATCTGCATAGTCATGATTACAATCTTAACCAAGGAGTAATCAATGACGATCTTTCAATCGACGCTGCTCGCCGCCGCCATGACGGCCCTGTTTGCCACCGCGCACGCCGCGCAAATGTCCCCGACCGAGGCGCCGCCACCGCCGCCGCCGCGCGACAGCGCTGCAGCAACCGTGCCACCGGCACCACCTGCACCTGCACCAGCGCCGAAACGCGCAGTGCGCAAACCGACCGCGCGTCCTGCCGACGGCGCCATGCGCGCTGGTGCTGCGATGCCGCCACCTCCACGTGACGGTGCGATGCCGCCACCGCCGCGTGACGGTGCGATG
>JALYUM010000002.1 GCA_030853745.1 Pseudomonadota bacterium
CACCGGCACTTGGCGTATCTTCGCCAGTGCGAAGGCGCATCGTTACGGCATCAAATACAAGAGTTCCGCCAAAATCGACCACATCCGGCTTGATCGAGCCATTTACGCCAGGACCAACCCGAGTAAAAGGCGAGGGTTCGCTTTCTTTTGTGATTTGACGAATATTGATGTCATCGATCATATCTTGGGTCATACCGTTACCATGTGCCAGTGCCCCAACAGTAAGCACATTTATAGCACCTGCAGGTTCAAAGATTCGGTTGGACTCTTCCAAAAGGTACCCTGGATACTCCGTCACCGCTTGTTCGATCTGTACTCCGTTTCTGGGTCCCCGATTTCCCGCAGAGACGACAATTAATACGTTTAATTCTCTGGCGAGCTCATCCAAGGTAGCTGCCCATGGGCCAACGCGCCCTCCTTTAAACGGCCGTTTGTTGTCGCCTAATGAGATAACAAAAATGCGGCAGCCGAACTCTTGATGAAGTCGTGTAATAGCCTCTCGCATCTGCGATGGAACTAAGCGCTTATCTTCAAAGCGTCCGTGCTGATCGACGACTTTAGCGGAGCAAAGTCGGGCTCCACGGTTCATTGTGCCGGTCTCAATTTGGTATCGCAAATCCCCAAACACTGCTGCGCCTGCTACACGCGTGCCGTGACCGAAATCGTCAGCAACGCCTAGCGATGCTGGCACTCCAATCGACCCAACAAGAATATCCTTCAGTAGCGGATGATTGTTCACGCCACTGTCAATGATGCCTATCACAGGCGCGTCATCGTCGACATCATTAATTGGCACTAGCTGTGGCAAAGTCAAACGCATCGCCGGGGCAGTGACTACGTCGGGCTGTGGGGGCAGATCAATCGATGCAACCACCTCGATCGACAACAAAGTTTTTAAGATGGCTCCACTTACTCGTATGCGCATTAACGAAATTGAAGGACCAAGGTACTGGTCATACACGTGTCCATTCATAGCATTTATATAATTGCTAATGTCCGATAGCGCCTTTTCTTTCAAGGCGCGGCGACCTAAATCCCATAGTTCGAGGTCAACAAGTACTTCTAGAGCCGGATCAAAATCGTCTACATCGTTGAAGCCCGCCTCACGGAACGTCATTCCGATCCTGTCATTGGGACTAACAGCTTCGATTGAATCGATGGCCGTAACAAAATTTTGATATGGCGGATTCTTCTGACCAGCGGGTATTGGACCGGAATAAGCGGCAAAACGAATTCTCAACGCTTGGAGGTCTTCTAAATTTGAAAATAGTACTAAGGTACGATCCGGATCGCTTGAAAGAACTGTTAAACCTAGTGCTTCCCAGTCCGGCTCATGAAGCGGTCCAACCATTTTTACACGAAGAATTAATGCCGGATCGATAAATTCAGGGCGTGTACGCCGTTGTTGTGTGACTACAGCAGTATCCAAATCTACATTGAGCTTCGCGGCGTGTACCACTTTTTCTCTAGGGTGCGCGGCACCAAACCCCGGCTGCATTCGCCGCTCAAATTGTTCTGGCAAGCGAACTAATTTCAAATGCGCATAGTTTGGCATCAAAAACCCTTATAACTGTGGAAGAATGAACTTAAATTTGATTTCCTTCCAACAAGTACAAGCGATTTTAAAGGCGTCAACTCATTTAGAAATGAGAATGTGAACTTTGCGAACGGCGTCTTAACTCATCCGATAGTGCTAGTTTAAAGTCAGCCTCAAGCACTAAGCTGTGTTCATTGATGACCGACCACTTCATCGCCATAATGCAAACTCGTTCTATCTCTGCGTATGAGAAGCCTTCGAACGACGGGGCGTGGTGTAGGAGCGCAAAATCAACTGGGACGTTCTTAAATTTCATTTTAATAAAATGGGCAATCATCGGAGCCGAGGGACGATCGAACCAGAGTACCTCATCGAAGCGACGCCAGATAGCAGGGTCCAATGACTTGTCTAGGTTAGTAGCCGCTACCATAAATCCCTTGGGCTGCATTCTGTCAATGAAGAGCAAGAGACTATTTACGACTCGTCGTAGCTCGTTGTGCTCGCTTGAATCACCTCGCGACCGAGCCAGTGCATCAAATTCGTCCAAAAAAAGTACACAAGGTCGTTTTCTGGCGAACTCAAATATTTTTCTGATATTCGTTGCAGTCTCGCCAAGATAGGAAGAAATTAATCTATCTAATTTGACGACGAACAATGGCAACCCTAGCTCTGATGCGAATACCTCAGCGCACAACGTTTTACCGCATCCTGGTGGGCCGCAAAAAAGAAGCTTTGAACGAATGGGCAGTCCACGCTTTCGGATTTCGTCGCTAAGTCTATATTCTTTTAACAAGCCCTGAAAAACGCGAAGATTTTCTGCGGACAACGAAATGTCTTTATGCGTCGCTGTCGGCTCAATTCGTTCAACAAACTCACTTGCGGGATCTGAAAGAGGAAGAAGTGGCGAGAGTCCCTTAACAGTCGACGAACTGCCAGAGCCTATATCCAAGGCTTTACGAAGCGTCTTAGCTAGAACCAAGTTTTTCTTGGCTTCCTCTTCAAGAATTATTTGCATCGCCGTAGACCGAAATTCATCGTCGCGACCATAACTGCTAAGTAATTTTTTTAGTAGCTCGCCACGCGCCATTGCCAGACACCATTCCTATTATTTGTTGTTGCGAACCATCCAACACGTCACGCAAGGGTTTGTCATTCTAACAGCCGATGACACCTATCTACTGATTGTACAGCGACGCCGCTGGCGTAGACGCAGCGGAAGTTTTCTGAAAAACATCTATGAGCTGAATTGACTGTAACTACGGGGGGGGGGAACGCTACCTCATCACAGCGCCAAGGACCGACAGTGTCTAACAAAAACTATTACCTAATCGTCCGTGAACCTTTGATTAGCGAGACTGCTGATAGACCGGTCCGCCGCGTCGGCACTGACCCGTGCATGTTTGACAGCGGCACAGATCAAGTCTGAGAAGGTATGCCTTGTCGGACAGGGGGCGACTACATACCAGCCGCACTCCAGTTAGCTTCCCATGCTCGGCTGTCGTCCGATAATTGCATGGGCGACATCGAGTCAATCAACGCATCCATCTGCGCCATTGCCTGCCCTGTCGGTGCCGGGTGACTATCGGCGTAGAAGGTGAAGGCGTACACGTAGTCAAGGTCGTGGGCTACTTGAGCAAGGGTACGACGAATACCATGCTCTGCCAGGAACAGGCCGATGACGTGTACGTCTAGGTCCGTATCGACGGCTGCTTCGTACTGCGCGGCGATGTAGTTGAATGTTGCTGTGGTCATGGGTAAATCCTTTCATCGTTTCTAGGAATTGCCGTGCATGGAAACACGGAGATATTTAGTGACTGTATTCATCCGACGATGAATGCGACAATCAACATTGTCAAAACCTCAAGGACATGTAATGCAATCAGTCAGCGCAACTATTCGCCAAAAATGGTTTTGGCTCTGTCAGAACAACCTGCTATGGGTGAACGTGTTACTGACTGCCGTCACCGCTATGGTTCTGTGCGTCAAACCTGCATGCGACAACAGCCATCTCACTGACCTTCCCGTCCGCTTGTGGGGAATGGGGCTGCAACTCATTGGTGCCTATACCGTCTGGGTCGATTTGACAGGGACAGCAAAGGAGTTTGGGGTGCAGCCATTCAGCACCTGGGAGGCGTTGAAAAATCTGTTCCGAACCTTCCCGCTCATTACCGTATCAGCGACGGCTATGCCCAAAGGTGTCGAGGCCGTTGCGGGTGTTGGTACTGTTACCGCAACCGGAACACCTCCATCGCTCGAAGAAAGGGTTGCATCGTTGGAAGATAAGGCCGCTGTTTTGAGTGGGCAACTGACCGTCGCTCGTCAAGAGCTTCGTAGCCAAAAGGACGCGATGACGCAGGACTTGCAGAAACTCGAAGGGGAGTTAGGGCGAGAAATTCATGCGCTGCAAGGGCAAATTAAAGATGCCTTCACCGGCAACTACAGAATGCTTCGCATCGGGGCTTTTTGGCTGGTCGTCGGTATCATTCTTTCAAGTATTGCTATAGAAATTACGAACGGCATTCACCTGCACCAACTACCGATGTTCTGGTGACCAGCTTCCCTGGGAATATCGACAGGTCAAATGGAAGCAGACCGGATGCTTCTTCAGCGTCGTCTTGGGCCTTCCGCGCAGCGATGGCTTCACGGTCAGCAGCGACAGCAGCCAGAAAGCCGCTACGGTCGGTGGCTGCTACCATCTCGGCGGACAGAGTGCGGCTTGCTGGATCAGGCGTGACGCTGAACGAGTAGCTACGTGCATGGACACGAACGGAACCAAGAAGCCTTTTGGCTGTTCGATTGTCAGCAGCAAATCGGGAAGCGTCTTGACCGTACAGAACACGACACCGGCGTCTACGTACCGTTTCGCGTCGAACTTGCCGGGGGGCGCTCTTGAATACCACTATAAATTTCTGCCAACCCTGTACCGCTTGGCCGGCGGCTTGCTTCCAGGCCGACTGGTTGAAGGCGTTGCGCAGTACGGAAAGTGGGCCACGACTGCTGTAATGGAACAGTGCCCGTGATAGCTCGACGTGGGTCAGGTTGTCGTCGCGACGGTAGAAGTGATCACGGTAGGCTTCCCGCAAGCCTTCGGCGGTCGAGTGCGCCAATTTCCGTGTCGGGCGCGATAAACGAAGCCGGCGCCCCGATAACTTTTTGGTGGACCACGACGATATGATTCTGCGCGCTATGGAGAATCGCGCTCAGCAGCGCTACCGAACAGGCCGGACAACGTGTCGCCGAGGGCGAAGCGGATACTGGCGAAACGGTCCTCCACGAGGATGTTGAAGACCAGCAGCATTTACATATTGAACCGCATTAAAGTTGCCACTCCCTCTGACCCCGTGCGAGGTTGCCACCATCGCCCTCGGTCCGCCGCCGATGTACGCATGTCGACCCGCCGACGCGCATCCCCACACCGTGCAGTACCGAACCGAATCATGCTTTCTGGCGGGGTAACCTGATCGATCCGCTATCAGCAATGCACCCAGGAGTGAACCCAATGCCTACCGATTTTGACCGCAGCGACAATCTGCACCGCCCGCCTCTCGGCACCAAAGTAACTTCCACGACGAAGCCGCTGATCGTCACCGGCACGTTTGTCAGCCGCGTCGACGACACCCCGCGCGGCGACCGGCCAATGGATGCCGGCAGTTCCACCAGCAAGCATGGCCACGCCGTCCACTTTCCCAACTGGCGCGCCGGCGCGCTGGCCATCGAAGACAATCCCAACCTCGCCTTCGAGCACTGGGACGAATAATGGCGCAAAGTGCACGGCCCCAAGTTTGCCTGGGACGAACCGGGCAGCTCCAGCGCACTGGTAGTGCGGTACGACCAGCTGCACCGCGTGCCGTCCGGCCCGTCGTCGTTTTTTGCGCCGCCCTACCGCGCCATGATCGACGATGCCGGCAAGCTGCCGTCCGATCCGCACAAGCGTGTGCCGACGCTGCAACGGCCGCTGTGGGATGGTCTGGCGTACATTGCCTACGCTGAACAGGACGATATCGACACCACGCTGAAGCAGGAGAAATTTTCCGAGCGCATTATTGCCGACGAACAGGTGGCGTTTCGCATGGTCTCGCGCGAGATGACGCGCGAATACATCCTGATTCCCAGCGAAAAGCACCGCGACGCCATCAGCCTGGTGAAAATTCACCACCGCAATCCTGAACTCACGCGCGAAGAATTCCAGCACAAGCTGCTGCACGAGCATGCGCAACTGGTGCTGGCCAACCCGGCCACCAAAGAATTCGTGCGCCGCTACGCCCAGCTGCACAATTTCGGCTCCACGCAGAAAGACCCGGAAGGCAGCAAGATCGACGCTGTCTCCATCCTCGCGTTTGCGTCGATGAACGATGTCGAGGACTACCTGGTCAGCGCTGGCCACGAAGCGATCGCAGCATCGGAAAATGCGTTGTGCGGCGAAGGTTCCGAATGGTGGACCGCGATTAACTACAGCGTCATCAACCGCCTGTTGCCAGAACTGGCGACCGAGTTACCGTAACACCGCGTGGCCGTCGTCGGACATTGATCCCTGGCAGTGCGGGCAGCGGCCAGATAGCGAGCTGCCTGCATCGAGAATGGCAGCCGTCAAAATCGCTGTCGGCAGCGCGAAAATGCCGATGCCGAAAATGGCGATCACGCTGGTCAGCACCTTGCCCAGCGGCGTGATCGGTGCCATATCGCCGTACCCGATGGTAGTCAGGGTCACCACTGCCCACCACAATGTTGCGGGAATGCTGCTGAACTTGTCTGGCTGCGCCGCGTGCTCGACGGCGTACAGCAGCACTGCGGTGCAATAGACCGCCGTTGCCATGATGGCCACCGACACGTACAGCAGGTGGCGGCGCCGCCCTACTGCTTCGAAAATCGCCTGCATCGAACGGTTGAACACCTCCAGGTGCAGCACGCGAAACAACCGGCTGAGCCGGAAAATGCGCAGGAAGCGCAGGTCCAGCGGTGCAAAAAACGCGAGAATGGCCAGCAGGTCCAGCAGCGCCAGCGGACTGACGATGTAACGCAGACGGCCTGTTACCGGCGCTGCATATCGTGGTTCTTCCACGCACGTCCACACGCGCAGCGCATATTCCACCGCAAAAATGCCAGTCGACACCACCTCCAGCATTTGGAAAAATTCCGCATGCCCGGCGTAGATCGCCGCCACAGTTTCCAGTGACAGCGCCAGGCAGTTAATGACGATCATCGCCGCCAGGAAAAAGCTGACGGGGCGAGCGAAGCGCGTGCCCGGCAAGGGACGGTACAGGATGTGGAACAGGTGCAGGCGGATCATGCTGCGCGCGTTATTTCCAGTCGCCCCGCAGCGCCAGCACCTGCTCCTGCAGATACTCCGGCGTCGCCTGTTGCGGCTGCACCGGGTGGCCCACGGCCAGCGCCAGGCGCGACCGCCAGCCGCGCGCAATCGAGCGTTCGAACAGGTTGGCCTTGTCGCGCGTCAGCAGGCTGCCCCACAAACCGCGCAACGCCATGGGGATCACCGGCACTTTCGAGCGCTCGACAATTTTTGCCACGCCGCCGCGGAACTCGTTCATCTCCCCGGTGCTCGTCAATTTACCCTCGGGGAAAATGCACACCAGGTCGCCGTCATGCAGCGCTTGCGCGATGTCGACATACGCCTTTTCCATCAGCCACGGGTCTTCCTTGGCCGACGCAATGGGAATCGCCTTGGCGCTGCGGAACAACCAGCCCAGCACTGGCGCCTTGAAAATGCGATGGTCCATGACGAAGCGGATCGGGCGCGGGCTGGCCGCACCGATCACCAGCGCATCGACATACGACACGTGGTTGCATACCAGCACCGCCGGACCGTCGTCGGGGATGCGCTGGCCGTCGACGGTAATCACGCGGTGAATCGTGTGAATCAGCAGCCACGCCATGAAGCGCACCAAAAATTCCGGCACCAGCGAGAAAATGTAGATGGCCACCAGCGCGTTCAGGCCGGCCGTGATCAGGAACAATTGCGGGATCGTGAAGCCCTGGCCCAGCAACGCCACCGCCATGCCGGCGGCAACCACCATGAACAGTGCGTTCAGGATATTCATGCCGGCAATCGTGCGCGACACGTGGTGCGGGTCGCAGCGCGTCTGGATCAAGGCGAACAACGGCACGATGAACAGGCCGCCAAACACGCCGATCAGGGCGATGTCGATCAGGATGCGGACGACGCCGGCCTGATGCAGCAACGCGGCCATGCCGACCATGGCGGTGTTGGTGTAGCCCAGGCTGGCGAAATACAGGTCGGCGCCGAACACCGTCAGGCCGAACGAGCCGAACGGCACCAGGCCAATTTCCACCTTGCCACCGGACAGCCGTTCGCACAGCAGCGAACCGGCACCGATGCCGAGCGAAAACACGATCAGCAGCAGCACGAATACGCTATGGTCGCCATGCAGGTAGTCCTTGGCGTACACGGGAAACTGCGACAGCACCACGGCGCCGTAAAACCAGAACCACGAGTTGCCCAGCATCGACAGGAACACCGTGCGGTTCTTGCTGGAAAACGCGATGTTGCGGAACGATTCGGCAACAAAATTACCGCTGATTTTCAGGTCCGGCCGCGGCGCCGGCGACAGCGGAATGCGGTAGCTGGCAGCCAGGCCCAGCAGCGCCGCCAGCAGCGCCCCGCCGGCCACCAGTTCCAGCCCCCACTGGCGCTGCATGACCAGCACGTCGCCGAGAATTTGCCCGATCAGGATACCGACAAATGTGCCCATTTCGATCATGCCGTTGCCGCCGACTAGTTCTTCCGGCTTCAGATTTTGCGGCAGGTACGCGTATTTGACAGGCCCGAACAGCGTCGAGTGGATGCCCATGCCGATGACGGCGGCAATCAGCAGCCACAGCGTGTGCGTCATCCAGCCGATACCGGCAATGGCCATGATGGCAATTTCCAGCATTTTGACGTAGCGCGCCAGCCGCGCCTTTTCCACCTTCTCGGCAATCTGGCCGGCCGTGGCGGAAAACAGCACGTACGGCAAAATGAACAGGCCGGGAATCAGGTTGGTGATGAGCGATGGCGACAGACTGGTCCAGCTGAGCGCGTCGTAGGTGAGGCTGACCAGCAAAGCGGTCTTGAACAGATTGTCGTTGAAGGCGCCCAGAAACTGGGTCCAAAAAAATGGGGCGAAACGTTTTTGTGTCAAAAGGGAGAACTGGCTCGGATGGCTCATTCGTCGACACTCGCAAAGGTTAGGGGTTGGCGCATACTAATCGACGCTGCCGGTATTGACCATAGCGGTCACAGCATTCGTGTAGAAGAATAGACCTAAACGCGGCGCGCCGACCAGCGATACAGCGGCCCGATCAGCAATACAACGGCCACCATGCGCACCACATGAAACGCCGTCACGATCGGCACGCCCAAATGCAGCACGCGTGCGGTCAGCGCCATTTCCGCGATGCCGCCGGGCGATGTGGCCAGGATCAGCGTGCCCGGATGCAGCCCGGTCAGCGTCGCCACGGCTACGCCAAAACCTGCGCCCACCGCCATCATCGCGAGCGCGCAGATGCCCACGCTGGCCAGATAGCGCGGCGCGGTATGAACAAATTCGCGTGTGAAGCGGGTGCCGAGCGAGACACCGATCAGTAATTGTCCGGTGCGCACCATCCACTCGGGCAGGCGCGACAGATGGATGCCGCTGGCCGTGAGCAGCAGCGCCACCAGCAGCGAACCGATGACCCACGCGTTGGGAATATGCCATCGCTTGAATAACAGCGAACCGGCGCCGGTCAGCACGATGAGCAACAGCAGCCCCGGACCATCGACATTGCCTGCTGCGGGCACGAAATGGTCGATGCCGTGCACGTCCCATGCGCGCAACGCAAACGGAAAAATGCCCACCACCAGCATGATGCGCAGGCTGTGCGCTGCTGCCACCCGGTCGACCCTGGCGCCGTGGCGCTCGCCCTGTACCGCCATTTCCGATCCGCTACCGACTGCCATCGCGAAAAACGCCGTAGTGCGGTCGATACCGGACAGACGCTGCAGCAGCATTCCACCGAGCCAGCCCAGCGCCAGCGCAAACGCTGTCGCCAGCACTACCCAGCCGAAATAATCGCCCAGCACCGCCAGCACGGTGGCGCTGAAATACAGGCCCAGCGTGGTGCCGATGGCCCATTGGCCGGCTTCGCGCGCCTGCACCGGCGCGCGCAGGGGCGCACCCAGCATGCAGGCGGCAGCCGTGGCAAAGATCGGGCCGATCATCCACGGCAACGGCGTGTCCAGCCAGAGGCATAACTGCGCCGCACAAAAGGCCAGCACCAACGCTGGCAAAAATTTTTGGAGCATCACAGGATGGCCGCCGGTTTCAGGAACACAGCATATAAAACCGTCACTCCCGCGCAGGCGGGAGCGTATGACATGCAAGGAGCATCAGAAGTGCATGCGTGGTATCGGGTCTCCGCCTGCGCGGGGAGTCACGCCGAGCAATGCGAGGGAGTCATGCCGAGCAATGTGAGGGAGTCATGCCAAGCAATGCGAGGAATGACGTGTCACAGCTAGTGCGCCCGCTTAAAACACCCACAGTTTTTCGCGCGGCATGTGCAGCCAGTAATTGCCCGGCGCCAGTTTGAACTTCGAGTAGGCGCGCAGGCTGGAATCGCCCTGCGTGAACAGGCATTCCCAGCGGTCGCCCAGGTACATGCACGTCAGCAGCGGCAACTGGATGGCGTTCTCCACCTGGTCGGCGCTGATGCGCACTTCTTCCAGGCGGATCAGTGCCACCGGCTCGGCGCCGCCGGTGCCCCGTGCAGTGCCCTGCAAGGTGATGCCATTGCTCACCAGGGTCACCGCGCTGCCGTTACGGCTGACCACAGTGGCCGGCACGCGGTTATTGCTGCCCATGAACTCGGCCGTGAACAGCGTGTCCGGCGTTTCGTACATGCTTTGCGGGCTGCCCTGCTGTTCGATCTTGCCGTTATTGAGCAGCAGGATGCGGTCGGAAATGGCCATCGCTTCGGCCTGGTCGTGCGTCACCATGAGCGCCGACAGGCCGAGCCGCACGATCAGCTCGCGCAGGAACGCGCGTGCTTCTTCACGCAGCTTGGCGTCGAGGTTCGACAGCGGCTCGTCAAGCAAAATGACAGGCGGGTTGTAGACCAGCGCCCGGGCAATGGCCACGCGCTGCTGCTGGCCGCCGGACAACTGGTGCGGGAAGCGCTCGCCAAGGTGGCCGAGGCCCAGTTGCGTGAGCACCTCGCCCACCTTGGCCGCGATCTCGCTCTTGCCCATCTTGCGCAGTTTCAGGCCGTACGCGACGTTGTCGAACACGGTTTTATGCGGCCACAGCGCGTACGACTGAAATACCAGGCCGAGGTTGCGCGCTTCCGCCGGCATTTCCAGTTTGGCAGCGCCATCGTAGACTTGACGCGCCCCGATATGGATGGTGCCGGCCTTCGGACTTTCCAGGCCGGCCACCGCACGCAGCAACGTGGTTTTACCGGAACCGGACGGGCCCAGCAGCGCGACCACTTCGCCCTTTTGCAGGTGCATCGACACACCTTTCAAAATCGGGTTGGCCGACGCGCCGGTGCCGTAGTCGAGGTGCAGGTCCTTGACGCTTAACTCATTGATATTCAGATCTTGTTTCATGGGTGTCACCTCGAATTTTTAATTTAGTTATGCAGCTTGACGCCGAAGCGCAGCGCGATGCCGAGGCCGATGGCGACCAGTGTGATGTTGATGAACGACAGCGCGGCCACCAGGTCGGTCGAGCCACCTGCCCACAGCGACACCAGCATGGCCCCGATGACTTCGGTACCGGGCGACAGCAGATAGACGCCGGTGGAATATTCGCGCTCGAAAATCAGGAACACCATCAGCCACGCGCCCAACATGCCGTATTTGATCAGCGGTATCGTGACGTCGCGCGTGACCTGGCCGCGCGAGGCGCCCACTGCGCGCGCCGCTTCTTCCAGTTCCGGACCAACCTGCAGCAGCGCGGTGGAAATGAGGCGCATGCCGTACGCCAGCCACACCACCGAGTACGCCAGCCACAAGGCAAAGATGGTGGAGCGCACTTCGCGCAATGCGGGAATCAGGTGTTCGCTGAGCCACGTCGTGATGCCGCTGTCGCTCATTTTCAGGAAGCCGTCGAGCCAGCTTGGCACGAACAGGAAGACCCACAAGAATGACAGGCCGGCCAGCAGGCCCGGCACCGCGCGCGGCACCAGCACCGAATAATCGAGCAGGCGCGTGATGCCGTCCTGTTTGCGGTGCATGGCCAGCGCGATGCCGGTGTAGCAGACCACGGCCAGTGCGCCGCCAACCACGCCGATCAGCACGGTATTCAGGATGCCGCGCATCAGCGACGGCTGTTCGGCGATGTCGCGGAAATGCTGCAGCGTCAGCACGTCGGCCAGTTTCACGCCCTCGCCCCAGTACTGCACAAAACTGCGCAGCACGATGCCGGTGAGTGGCAGGACGATGGTGAAGATCAGCCAGCCGGCCAGCAATGCAAACGCCACCCATTTCCATTTACCCAGCGGCATGGCCTTCTGACGCGCGCCCTTGCCTTTGATGGACACATATTTGTTGGCCGACTTCAGCAGCCAGCGCTGCATCATCACCAGCGGCATCGTCACCATCACCAGGCAGACAGCAACCGCGGCCATCAGGTGATACGACGGCGTGCCGAGTTTATTGGTCAGCTTGTACAGGTAGGTTGCCAGCACGAGGTGGCCTTCCGGATCGCCCAGCACCAGCACCAGGCCGAACACTTCGAAACCCAGAAAGAACACCAGCACGCCGGCGTAGGCCAGCGCCGGCATGATCATTGGCAGCGACACGTTCAGCATCACCTGCAGCGGCGAGGCGCCGGCCACGCGGGCGGCTTCCTCGACGTCCGAGCCGAGGCTTTTCAGCGCCGACGACGCGTACAGGTAGACGTGCGGCACATGCGTGAGTCCGGCGATGATGACGATGCTGGTGAACGAATAAATATTCCACGGAATGAAGCCGAGCAATTGCTTGGCCCAGATGGAGTAGAAACCGACCGGACCCATCGAGACGACGTAGCCAAAGCCCATCACCATCGGCGAGACGAAGATCGGCACCAGCAGCAGCGGCGCGATCCAGCCGCGGCCGGGCAAGTCGGTGCGGATCATCAAAAAGGCCAGCATGCCGCCGAGCGGGACGGCGATGATCGCCAGGCCGGAAGCGAGGATCATGCCGTTTTTAAAGGCCATCCAGAAATCGGGATCGTCGAAGATGAAGCGGAAAGAATCGAGGCCCAGCACTTTGTTGGGCATGAAAAACGGCGCCGACAGGAAGCTCTGGTAAAAAATCAGTATCAGTGGCACGAACACGGCCAGGCAGGTCAAGGCGACGACCAGCCCGCGCGGCCAGTTCAGGCGGGCACGAGGCAAGGAAAAGGTTGTCATGGCGGTTCCGGTGAGATGGGTAAAATCAACCGTCACCCCCGCGAAGGCGGGGGCCCATAACACGCATGCGTTGGTGGTGCTGCGAGCGTGGTATGGATCCCGGCCTGCGCCGGGACGACGGCTTTAAATGTAACGATGAAATGCTGTTACTTCTTCCCGCCAGTTTCTTTCCACTGCTTCAGGAAAGCCATCCGCTTGGCCGGTACCAGGTACGCCACCGTCGCCGGGCCCACTGCGATTGGCTTGATGTTCTTTTCACCGACCTGGGCAATCAGGTCGGCCGCCGTGGTTTCACCCTTCACATCCGCACGAATGGCGTACAGCTTCGAACCGTTGGCAACCACCGTCTGGCCGCGCTGCGACAACATGTAATCGAGCCACAATTTGGCGGCGTTCGGGCTTTTTGCACCCTTGTTGATGAACAGGACGCGCGACATGATCAAGGTGTAATCCTTCGGCAGCACGACACCCAGCGACGGATCGGTTTTTGCACGCACCAGCGCGTACGAACCGAGCACGTTGTAGCCGATCAGGTTTTCACCCGACGAAATCCGCTCGAGCATGGTGCCGGTGGACGATTGCACCCGGACGCGCGCGGTACCGAACGCCTGTGCCAGCGCGTTGAACTGCGGGTAGTCGGTGGCGTCCTGGGTCATGAACATGAAGCCGATGCCGGACTTTTCGATGTCGTACGTCGTGACCTTGTCGCGGAATTTTTCGGTGGTGATGAGCTTGGCGAATTCTGCGTGGGTATGCGGCACTTCGGCAGCCGTCACCAGGCGCTTGTTGTAGACGATGGCGGCCGGCTCGAACGTGGTGCCGTACGCGGTATCGTTGTAGATGGCCCAACCCGGAATTTTGGTCGCTTCCACCGATTTATAGGCCAGGCCGTAGCCGTCCTGCACCAGTTTCAGTTGCAGGTCCATGGCCGACGACCAGACCACATCGGCAGTGGCGCCGCCGGCTGCCTGCTCGGAGATGAAGCGGTTATACACTTCGGTGGAATTCATGTCGTTGTACTCGACCGAAATGCCCGGGTACAGCGCCTTGAAATCGTTGATCAGCGGTTGCGTGGCCTTGCTGTCGGTAGCGCCGTAGACCACCAGCTTGCCCTCTTTTTTAGCCGCGTCGACCATTTTTTGATACGTCGCCGGGTAGCCTGGCGGCAGTTGGGCGAAGGCCAGGCTGCTGGTTGCGGCAAGCATGGCGGCGATGATGGTTTTTTTCATGTCTAGTCTCCTGTTGGTGTCGTTCAGCGCAGCAGATTGAACTGCTGCGCCTGTTTTTTGTAGCCGGCCACGGCCTTGTTGACATAGTCCGTCAGCGCCGCACCGGTCATTGAAAATGGATACATGCCGGCGTCTTCGCGCAGGCGTGCATATTCGGGAGTGGCTTCCATGCGGGCAAACGCCGCCACCCAGCGCGCGTAATCGGCGTCCGACACGCCCGGCCCCATCCAGACGCCGCGGATCAATGGCCACACCACGTCGATGCCCTGTTCACGCGCGGTGGGCACATTCGCCAGCTTGCCGGGCAAGCGTTTTTCGGACAGCACCGCCAGCACGCGCACCTTGCCAGGGCCCGCGTAGATATGGGCTTCCGACACATCGCCGGAAACCACCTGCACATAGTTGGCGCTCATGGCAGTAAAAGATTCGCCGCCGCCTTCCAGCGCCACGAAACGCAGCGCTTTCGGTTCGACGCCGGCCTGGCGGGCAATCAGCGCCATCTTCAGCCAGTCCTGGCTGCCAACCGTGCCGGATACGCCGATCAAAACGGCGCTGGGGTCCGACTTCAATGCGGCCAGCAGATCGGCCAGCGTTTTATATGGCGAATCGGCGCGCACGGCGATCATGCCGTAGTCGGCGCCCAGTGCCGCCACCCAGCGCACATCGTTTGCCTTCGCCTTGCCGAACTTGCCCTGGGCCAGATTCAGCAACGAGCCGCCGGAAAACGTCACCAGCGTATCGGGCTCGGCGCGGCGCTGCGACACCATCGTGTGCCAGGCCACAGCACCGATACCACCAGGCAGATAAGCCAGCGTCAGCGGGGGTGCGCCGGGCGCATTCTTCAAACCGGTTTGCACCAGCTTGCAGGCCATGTCCATCGCCCCGCCCGGCTTCGACGGGATCAGGCAGACGCCGGTGGCGCCGGCCGCAGCATGGCCCAGCGCCATGGTCAGGGCCAATGCAAGGGCGGGAAAGATCGGTGACTTTTTCATGGTGGCCATGATAGCCGCGTTGCGCGCCGTGCTTAAAACCGGTGCTGGATGCCGGCAGTGACGCCAGCCTGCGCATTGCCAAAGCCCGGATCGTCGCGCGACAGGCCTACCAGCTGGTTATGGTAGGCCTTGGCGTAGCCGCCGGTCAGGTACAGGTCGGTGCGTTTCGACAGCGCATACATGCCGCGCAGGACGTACAGCGTAGGATCGGCATCGACAGCATTTGCCACGTTTTTCGTGTTGACGTGATACACGGCCGCAGTCAGCGTGATGGCCGGTTTCATCGAATACGTGATGCCGCCCCAGTAGGTGTCGCCCTGCAATTCGGCGGCGTTGGCCCGGCCGGCGCGCAGCTTGTAGCCGCGCATGCCGGCCTGGAAGCGCCAGTCGCTGTATTTGTAATCGGCAGCGGCGTGGAAGGCACGCGTTTTGTCGCGGTTGCCGGTGGCGACGACCGTGTTGCCGTTGATTTGCTCGAACGACAGCATCACGCCCAGGCCGCCGGTATTGTAGGCGCCGGCGACGGCGTACTTGCGGCTGTCGGCAGCGCTGGCGGCCACTTCGCCCAGGCCAATCGTGGCGCCGTAAGAAAAGCCGCCGGTGGTGCCGTAGTATTTGATCAGGTTATCGAAGCCGGTGGTCATGCCGTATTTCGATGGACCGGTAGCGCTCGCGGTCGTGGCCCACGAGTAATTCGGGGCAAAACCGAGCGGATCGTACTTGATGACGAAATCGTAGACCGTGGTGAACGAACGGCCAATGACGACGCGGCCGAAACTGCCATCCAGACCAACGTAGGCCTGGCGCCGGAACAACTGGCCGTCGATGGCGCCGGTGTCGATCAAAATGCCGCCTTCCAGGTTCCAGACGGCTTTCAAGCCATTGCCCAGGTCTTCCTGGCCTCGGAAACCCCAGCGCGACGTGTTTTTACCGCCTGAAATCACGCGGGTGACACCGTCGCCGGCAGCGTTGGCATGGTTGACATACTCGACGCCAGCGTCGATCAGGCCGTACACCTGAACGCTCGACTGGGCGGATGCGGTAGAGGAGAATGCGAGGAATGCGGCGGCCACGGCGAGCGCCAGTGTTGAAGGTTTCATGCTGTCTCCAGAGGGATTGTTTTATCGTTGCGCTTTTAGTTTGCGGCAATCAGATTGCACTATAGAAGTGCGCGCCTTTCATTTTGCTTTCAGAAGGTGCAAGGTGTGAAGATTGTGTCATCGGCACCAAGTTCGGCTGGAATTCAATGCTTCTTGCGCTTACACTGCCGTGCATGAGAATCCTGCTAGTAGAAGACCATGTCGAACTGTCGCACTGGCTGGCCAAAGCCCTGCGCGACGCCAATCTGACTGTGGAAACCGCCGCAAATGGCGCCGACGCCGATGCCCTGCTGCACACGCAGGACTATGCCCTCGTTATCCTCGACCTGACCTTGCCGCGCATGGATGGCCTCGATGTACTGCGACGCCTGCGCGCCCGGGGCGGAGCGCGCGCAAAAACGCCGGTGCTCATTCTCACCGCGCGCGGCGGCCTCGAAGAACGCGTGCAGGGCCTGAACCTGGGCGCCGACGACTATATGGCCAAGCCGTTCGAACTGTCCGAGCTGGAGGCGCGCGTCAAAGCGTTGTTGCGCAGGAGTTCCGGCAACGAGGCGCTGGTGCATCAATGCGGCGCGCTCAGTTTCGACACCGTCAGCCGCATGTTTCAATACGGCGCTGCCCCGCTGGCGCTGACGCCGCGCGAACACGCGGTGCTGGAGACGCTGATCACCCGGCCGGGCCGCCCGGTGTCGAAAGAAAAACTGTTCGCGGAGGTATTTGCGCTGGAGGACGACGCGAACATCGACGCCATCGAACTGTATATTCACCGCGTGCGCAAAAAACTCGACCGGGTGCAGGAAGATGGCGCGGCCATCACGACCTTGCGCGGCATCGGCTACCTGCTGCAGCCGCGTCCGCCGGCGGTCTGAGCCAATGCGCTGGCGCTGGAACAGTGCGCACCCCGCACGCCTGGGCAGCCTGCGCAACCAGTTGCTGCGCTGGTTGATCGTGCCGCTGGTCGTGCTGGTCGGCATCAACGCCGTATCGCTGTACCGCGACGCGCTCGATGCCGCCGATGTCGCTTACGACCGCTCGCTGCTGGCGTCCACGCGCGCGCTGGCCGAACGGGTCTCGATCCGCGACGGGCACGTGGTTGCCGACGTGCCGTATGTGGCGCTGGACAGTTTCGAAACCGATACGCTGGGCCGGATTTTTTACAAGGTCAGCGGCCTGCATGGCGAGACCATCTCCGGTTTCGACGACTTGCCGCCGGTGCCGAAATCGGTCAAGCGCTCGGAAGCCTACCCTGCGCTGGTGCGCTTCTATCATGCCGATTACAACGGCGAACCGGTGCGTATTGCGGCCCTTCTGCAGCCGGTGTACGACGACTCGATGCGCGGCATCGCCCTGATCCAGGTCGGCGAAACGCTGGACGCGCGGCGCGGGCTGTCGCGCAAGATCCTGCTGTCCACGTTGCTGCGCCAGGCCATGCTGATTCTTGCCGTGGCGTCGCTGGTCTGGATCTCGGTGCGACTGGTGCTGCGCCCGCTGATGCAATTGAAGACCGTTGTCGAAGAACGCTCCCTGCACGATTTATCGGAAATCGACCAGGCGCTGGTGCACCGCGAAGTGCGCCCGCTGGTGCGCGCCATGAACAGCACCACGGCGCGCATGCAGGGGCTGATTGCCAGCCAGCGGCGCTTCATTGCCGACGCCTCGCACCAGCTGCGCACACCGTTGACGGTGCTGAAAACGCAGGCCGAACTGGCGCTGCGGGCTAACGATCCGGCGGCCATGCGCGCCATCGTCGCGTCGATCGCGAAAACCACCGATTCCACCGTGCACCTGGCCAACCGGCTGCTGACGCTGGCCCGCATCGAGCATGGCAGCGAGGCGACCGCGCTGGTGCCGCTGTCGTTGACGGAACTGGTGCGCGACGTGGCAATGGAACTGGCGCTGCCGGCGGTGCAAAAGCGCATCGATTTGTCGCTGGAAGCGGACGGCGATATCCACGTGAGCGGCCAGGCGCTGATGCTGCACGAACTGATCAGCAACCTGGTCGACAACGCCATTCGCTACACGCCGGAGGACGGCGCCGTACTGTTGCGCGTAAGCTTTGATGCAAACGGCGCGGTGCTGGAAGTACAGGACAGTGGGCCGGGCATCGCAGTGGTGGAACGCGACAAGGTATTCACGCCGTTTTACCGGGCCGCTGCCACCATGGAAGTGAACCCGTCCGGCACCGGGCTGGGCCTGACGATCGTGCGCGATATCGTGGCCGTGCATGGTGCGGAAATTTCGCTCGATAGCGGGCTGGGCGGCACGGGGCTGACGGTACGCGTCGTGTTTCCAGCCGTCCAGGCATGAACGAAGAACCTTGCGCCGCCTCAAACGGCCACGGACGTGCGGCTATTGTGATGCCCCGTCGCGAGCGAGTAAAATCGCCGCATGACTGCTTTTACCCCACCCACTGCCCAGGAAGAAATCGCTTTCCTCGATAACGTCGAGCGGGCATTGCTGGCGTTGACGACGGCGGATCTGGTGGGGATTTCAAGTGCCGCCGTCACACCGGCACCAGCTTCGTTCGCTTACTTCAGAACCGTCATTCCCGCGCAGGCGGGAACCCATACCGCTCATGACAATAACGATGAAAATATCGTCGCCGCAACGCCGAGGGGTTATGGGCCCCCGCCTTCGCGAGGGTGACGGTTTTGAAACCGGTGGTTCTTTCAGCCTGAACTCAGCTGAGATTTTCCAACCGGATTTTCGTCACACTCCCCACTACAGCCGGCAAGCCTTGAATCTCCTGGATCGCTGCATCGACTTTCTTTTCCTGCGTCTGGTGCGTCAGGATGATGATGTCGGTGCGGGTCTCGCCCTCGCCCGGTTCCTTCTGCAGCACCGCATCGATCGAAATGCCCGCGTCCGCCAGAATGCGCGTCAAATCTGCCATCACACCCAGCTGGTCGATGACGTACACGCGCAGGTAGTAGCACGTGGAAATTTCCGACATCGGCAAAATCGCCACGTCGGTCAGTTCATTCGGCTGGAACGCCAAGTGCGGCACGCGCGAGTACGGGTCGGCGGTGGCAAGGCGCGTGACGTCGACCAGGTCGGCAATCACCGCCGAAGCCGTCGGCTCGGCGCCGGCGCCCTTGCCGTAGTACAGCGTGGCGCCCACTGCATCGGCCTGCACCAGCACGGCGTTCATCGCGCCTTCCACGTTGGCAATCAGGCGGCGCGTGGGAATCAGCGTCGGGTGCACGCGCAGTTCGATGCCATCGACCCCGTCAACCGTCGTGCGGCGCGTGATGCCCAGCAGCTTGATGCGGTAACCGAGTTGCTCGGCGTAGCGGATATCCTTGGCTTGCAGCGTGCTGATGCCTTCGACGTGGGCTTTGTCGAACTGCATCGGGATACCGAACGCAATGGCGGCCATGATTGACAATTTATGCGCTGCATCGACGCCCTCGACGTCGAAGGTCGGGTCGGCTTCGGCGTAACCGAGTGCCTGCGCCTGCGCCAGCGCGGTGGCAAAATCGAGTCCCTTGTCGCGCATTTCCGACAAAATGAAATTGGTCGTGCCATTGATGATGCCGGCCACCGATTCGATACGGTTGGCCGACAAGCCCTCGCGCAGCGCCTTGATGATCGGGATGCCGCCCGCCACTGCCGCTTCGAACGCCACCATCACGCCGCGCGCCTGGGCCGCCGCGAAAATTTCATTGCCGTGATGCGCAATGAGCGCCTTGTTGGCCGTGACCACGTGCTTGCCGTTGGCAATGGCGCGCAGTATCAACTCGCGTGCAAGCGTGGTGCCGCCGATCAGCTCGACGACGATCTCCACTGTTGGATCGTCGACTACCGCGAACATGTCGTCGACGATGCGGCAAGGGTTATCCTCTCCTCCGCCAGTAATTTCCTGCGCGCGCGCCTGGTTGCGGGCGCCGACGACGGTAATTTCGATACCGCGGCCGGCACGGCGGCGAATCTCCTGCTGATTGCGTTTCAGGACGTTGAAAGTGCCGGCGCCGACAGTACCGATGCCAAGCAGGCCTACTTGAATGGGATTCATATTTTTACTAACAAAGAACTAGCGGTGCCCATGCCGGCGCCGGTGACCGTCGAGGAAGCGCGCGATGCGGGCGCAGGCGTCGGTGAGGTCGTCGGTATTCGGCAAAAACACCAGCCGGAAATGGTCGGGAGCGATCCAGTTAAAGCCGGTGCCCTGCACCAGCAATACTTTTTCTTCGCTCAGGAGTTCACAAATGAATTGGCGGTCGTCGGCGATGGGATACATCGCCGGGTCCAGCCTCGGGAACATGTACAGCGCAGCTTTTGGCTTCACGCACGTCACACCCGGTATATCGGTCAGTAATTTGTAGGCCAGATCGCGCTGGCGCAGCAGGCGTCCGCCCGGCCCCACCAGTTCGCCGATCGACTGGAAGCCGCCCAGCGCCGTCTGGATGGCAAACTGGCCCGGCGCATTGGCGCACAGGCGCATCGACGCCAGCATGTTCA
Source organism: Pseudomonadota bacterium (assembly GCA_030853745.1). Classification (GTDB taxonomy): domain Bacteria; phylum Pseudomonadota; class Gammaproteobacteria; order Burkholderiales; family Burkholderiaceae_D; genus JALYUM01. The sequence goes on from JALYUM010000002.1 coordinate 20,714, forward strand.
GGCCCTCGACGTAACCGCCCGCGTGGCGCTTGTCGCCCGAAAGCACCATCCAGCCGGCACGATAGCCGCACGCGCGGTAATTTTTCGACAGGCCGTTGAACGTCACGAACAGCACATCGTCGGCCAGCGAGGCCATCGAGATGTGTTCCGCGCCGTCGTACAACGTTTTATCGTAGATTTCGTCGGCGTAAATGATCAGCTCGTGCTGGCGCGCCAGTTCGATGATTTCCAGCAGCACTTCGCGGGGATACAGCGCGCCGGTAGGGTTGTTCGGGTTGATGACGACAATTGCGCGCGTGTTCGGCGTGATCTTGCGGCGCATGTCGTCGATATCCGGAAACCAGCCGCTCTGCTCGTCGCAGATATAGTGGCGCGGCGTGCCGCCAGCCAAGCTCACGGCTGCAGTCCACAGCGGGTAGTCGGGCGCCGGCACCAGCACTTCATCGCCGGTATTGAGCAGGCCCTGCATCGACATCACAATCAGCTCGGAGGCGCCGTTGCCGAGGTAGACATCGTCGATGGTCACGCCGGGAATATTTTTCGACTGGGTGTAATGCACCACCGCGCGGCGCGGCGCAAACATGCCTTTCGAATCGGTGTAGCCGGCGGCGCCGTGCATGTTCCGGATCATGTCCTGCACAATTTCATCGGGCGCATCGAAGCCGAACACAGCCAGGTTGCCGATATTGAGCTTGATGATTTTCTGCCCATCTTCTTCCATCTGCCGCGCCAGATCCATGGCCGGGCCACGGATTTCGTAGAGGACGTCATCGAGCTTGCTGGATTTCAGGATAGGACGCAATTGATCACCTTGACAGGGATGCACCATGTTGCAGTGCAAGAAAGAGTGCCCCATTCTGCCGAAAGCGGAGCATTTAAGCAACTCTGGCAGGCGCTGCCTGGTGGAAAACAAAACATTACAGTTCAGTAATTCCACACCGCAATTCACTCTTTTTTAATATTATTGGCGTTACAATACGCCCCTTTGGCGGCCCTGATTTCGCTTCAGCACCCGCCCCACTCCGTGCCGACAGAACGATGAAGCTTCATTCTACTGAACCGAACCAGCAGTACCAGACCGTGACCGGCTACGATGCCACCGGCGTCGAAGTCAATGCCGTCCATTTCGATTACAGCCTTGTCGTGTTGCCGGAAACGCCGCCACGCGCCTGGCCGGTTGCCCATTTCGACCAGCTTACTGCCGAACACTTCGAGCAGATCGCCAAAGACATTCCGGACGTGGTCATTCTCGGCACCGGCGAGCGCCAGCGCTTTGTGCACCCGCGCCTGATCGCCAGCCTGTCCGACCAGCGCATCGGCGTGGAATCGATGGACAGCCAGGCCGCCTGCCGCACCTACAATATCCTGATGGGCGAAGGCCGCAAGGTGACGCTCGCGCTGATTATCGAACCCGTCGAACTGAAAACGCCAGCAGCATGAAAGACGCGCACGGCAACCGCGCGTTACTCTGGAGCTTGCTGATCGGTTTTATTCTGGTGTCGCTGTTCGTGCTGGGTGTGCGCACGCTGGTGCCGCCGGATGAAGGCCGCTATGCTGAAATGGCGCGCGAAATGTTCGCCAGCGGCGACTGGATCACCACGCGCCTGAACGGCATCAAGTACTTCGAAAAACCGCCGCTGCAGACGTGGATGAACGCCCTCACCTTCACCGTGTTCGGCGTGGGCGAGTGGCAGGCGCGTCTGTGGACGGGCCTGTGCGGCATGCTTGGCGTGCTGCTGACCGGTTACGCTGGCATGCGCGTGTATGGCCGGCGCGTCGGCCTGTACGCGGCGCTGGTGCTGGGGTCGAGCTTCTACTGGATTGCCTGCAGCCAGATCAATTCGCTCGACATGGGTCTGTCCGGCATGATGACGGTGGCCCTGTGCGCGCTGCTGATTGCGCAGCGCGACAACGCCACGCCAGCCGAGCAGCGCAACTGGATGCTGGTGTGCTGGGCCGGCATGGCGCTGGCCGTGTTGTCGAAAGGCTTGATCGGGCTGATCCTGCCCGGTGGCGTGCTGATTTTTTACACACTGGCGGCGCGCGACTGGCGCATCTGGACTCGCCTGCACATGGGCAAAGGCTTGCTGCTGTTCTTCGCGATTGCCGCACCCTGGTTCGTTCTGGTAGGCTTGAAGAACCCCGAGCAGCCCCACTTCTTTTTCATCCACGAACACTTCGACCGCTTCCTGCTCAAGGAACACAAGCGCGAAGCGGCCTGGTGGATTTTTATCGCGCTGCTGGCGGCCGGCTGCGTGCCATGGTTCGGCGTGCTGCTGCAAAGCCTGGCGCAATCGGTCAAGCGTACGCCCGGCGCGGTGCGCGAGCAGTTCCGCCCAGGCATTCTGGCGCTGGTCTGGCTGGTCTTCATCATCGCGTTCTTTACCAAGTCCAGCTCGAAGCTGCCCGGCTATATTTTGCCGGTGTACCCTGCCGCGGCGCTGTTGATCGCGCACTATCTCGAGACCGCGACGCAGCGCAGCCGCACCGTGAATGCCGCGCTGATGGTGCTGCTCGGTGCAGTGCTGCTTGGTACCGTGCCGTTCATGACGCGTCTTGCCAAGCGCGGTGGCGAAGTCGTCATGTACCAGCAATACCAGCCGTGGGTGCTGGCGGCCGGTATCGTGGCGCTTGCCGGCGGCATCCTGGGCGTGATCTATGCACGCAAGGATCGGCGCGACCTGGGCGTGCTCGCGCTGGCGCTGGCCGGTTTTGGCGCCACGCAGTTGATGCTGGCCGGCTTCGAACCCATCGCCATCGAGCGCGCCGGTGTGCGCCTGCTGCCAGCCATGCAGGCCGAACTGACGCCACGCACCACCGTGTATTCGGTGGGCATCTACGAACAATCGTTGACGTTTTATTTGCAGCGTCCGGTGGTGCTGGTGAATTATCTCGATGAATTCGAATTCGGCCTCAAGCAGCAACCGGCGCTGGCCATTCCTACCGTCGATGCCTTCATCGTCCAGTGGCGCCTGCACGCGAACGCGGGCGTGCGCGATGTCGCCATTACCCGTTTCGACGTCGTCGACCGGCTGAAAAAAGATGGCGTGCCGCTGCGCGTTGTGGCGCAGGATTCGCGCCGTATCGTCATTGCCAATTTCTGATCGCGCCACCATGAACCTGCTGACCTTTGCCCTCATCCTCACCGGTGTCGTCCTGAATGCCTGTGCCCAGTTGCTGCTGAAAGCCGGCACCAATGGCGTCGGCACCATCACGCTGAACTGGCAAAACTGGTTCAGCGTGTTCATCAAGGTTTTCAGCCAGCCGCCGATCATCGCCGGCCTCGGCTGCTACGGCATTTCCGTGCTGGTCTGGATCGTCAGCCTGTCGCGCACCGACGTGACAATCGCGTACCCGATGCTGTCGATCGGCTACGTGATCAGTGCCATCGGCGCCTGGCTGTTTTTAGGCGAAATCGTGTCGCCGCAGCGGATGCTGGCACTGGCCGTCATCATCGTCGGCGTGATCCTGCTGGCGCGAACATGAATTAAGTTTACGTTAAATGCGCGCTGATAAAATCCGGCTGCTGGCAGTATGTGCATACACTCTTCCTATAATTATTAAAACTTTGCCCTGAGAGTCTTCATGACCGCCGACACTTTCCTGCCGTTTTCCCGACCGTCCATCGACGAAGATACCATCGCCAACGTGGCTGACGTGCTGCGCTCCGGCTGGATCACCACCGGCCCGAAAAACGCCGCCTTTGAAGCGCAGCTGTCCGAGTATTTCGGTGGCCGCCCGGTGCGCACGTTTAACTCGGGCACCTGCACGATGGAAATCGCGCTGCGGATTGCCGGCATCGGCAAGGGCGACGAAGTCATCACCACCAGCATTTCGTGGCCGGCCACATCTGCCGTGATTCTTGAAGTGGGCGCCACGCCGGTGTTTGTGGACATCGATCCGCTCACGCGCAATATCGACCTGGACAAAATGGAAGCCGCCATCACGCCGCGCACGAAAGCGTTGCTGCCGGTGTTCCTGTCCGGCCTGCCGGTCGACATGGACCGCCTGTACGCCATCGCGCGCAAACACAATCTGCGCGTGGTGGAAGATGCCGCGCAGGCATTCGGCTCGCTGTGGCAAGGCAAGCGCATCGGCTCGTTTGGCGACTTTGCGTCGTTCAGTTTTCAGGTGAATAAAAACCTGACGACCGGCGAAGGTGGCTGCCTGGTCATGAACACGCCTGAAGAAGCGCGCCTGGCCGAAAAATACCGGCTGCAGGGCGTGACCCGCAGCGGTGTCGATGGCATCGATGTCGACGTCCTTGGCGGCAAATACAATATGAGCGACATCATGGCCACCATCGGGCTCGGCCAGATGAAAACCATCGCGGCTGTCACCGACCACCGCCGCAAGCTGGCCGAACACTATTTTGCGACGTTTGGCGCCGCCTTCGAAGCCGATACCGGCGCCCAGTTGCCGCAGCAGGCGTTCGACACCTCGAACTGGCATTTGTTCCAGATTATTTTGCCGGACAACGGCCCCGGCACCCGCGCCGATTTCATGACGCGCATGCAGAAGGAATTCAATATCGGCACCGGCTACCATTACGCGCCCATCCACCTGTTCACGCTGTACCGCGCACTTGGCTTCAAAGAAGGCATGTTCCCGATCGCCGAAAAAATTGGCCGCCTGACCGTCACGCTGCCGATGTTTTACGACATGACGCTGCTTGACGTCGAACGCGTCGTCGGCGCCGTCAACAAGGTGCTGACCAAATGACCGTCATTTCCATGAACCCGGAAGTGTCGATCGTCATCCCGATTTACAACGAAGAATTGGGCCTCGCGAAACTGTTCGCGCGCCTGTACCCTGCGCTTGACGCACTCGGCACCACGTACGAAATTGTCTTCATCAACGACGGCAGCCGCGACAATTCGGTGTCGATTCTGGCCGAACAGTTCCGCCAGCGTCCCGACGTCACCCGCATCGTGCTGTTCAATGGCAATTACGGTCAACATATGGCGATTCTTGCCGGCTTCGAGATCACGCGCGGCGAGATCGTCGTCACGCTCGACGCCGACCTCCAGAACCCGCCGGAAGAAATTGGCAAGCTGATTGCAAAAATGCGCGAAGGCTACGATTACGTCGGTTCGATCCGGCGCGTGCGCCAGGATTCGGCATGGCGCACCATTGCCTCGAAGCTGATGAACCGCCTGCGCGAACGCATCACCAATATCAGCATCACCGACCAGGGCAATATGCTGCGCGCCTATGGCCGCAATGTCATCGACCTGGTCAACCAGTGTGCAGAGGTGAACACGTTTGTGCCGGCGCTGGCGTACAAGTTTGCGCGTAGCCCGACCGAAATTCTGGTGGAGCACGAAGAACGCGCGGCGGGTGAATCGAAGTATTCGCTGTACAGCCTGATCCGCCTGAATTTCGATCTGGTCACCGGTTTTTCGCTGGTGCCGCTGCAGGCATTTTCAATGGCGGGCATGGTGCTCTCGCTGGGCTCGGCTGCGCTGGTCATTTTCCTGCTGCTGCGCCGCCTGTTCCTTGGCGCCGAGGCCGATGGCGTGTTCACGCTGTTTGCCGTCAACTTTTTCCTGATGGGCGTGATCCTGTTCGGCATCGGTCTGGTTGGCGAGTACGTGGGCCGCATCCTGCAGCAGGTGCGCGCCCGGCCGCGCTACGTGGTGCAGGCGATTCTGCAGGACGAATCGTGCACGGCTGCCGGCGCGCCGGTCGAGTCGTTCGAAAAACGCCAGGTGATGCGTTGAGCGCCGCGCCAGTCCGGGCAGTGGTGTTTGGCTACCACAATGTTGGCGTGCGCTGCCTGAAGGTGTTGCTGGCCGCTGGCGTGGATGTTGCGCTGGTCGTCACGCACACAGACAACGCAGCCGAAAATATCTGGTTCGAATCGATGGTTGGGCTGTGCGAGACAGAAGGCATTCCCACCATCACGCCAGCGGACGCAAACGATCCGGCATTGGTGGCCCGCATCGCTGCCATCGCGCCCGATCTGATGTTCAGCTTTTATTACCGGAACATGCTGCCAGCAGGCATCCTGGCCATTGCACCGGCATTCAATATGCACGGCTCGCTGCTGCCGGCGTTCCGCGGCCGCGCGCCGGTCAACTGGGCGGTGCTGCACGGCGCCACCGAGGCCGGCGCCACCCTGCACGAGATGACCGTCAAACCCGACGCGGGCGCCATCGTGGCCCAGACTGCCGTGCCAATTTTGCCGGACGATACTGCTTTCGAAGTGTTCGGCAAGGTGACCGTGGCGGCCGAACAAACTTTATGGCACGTGTTGCCGGCGCTGCTGGCCGGCAGCGCGCCACGCATGCCCAACGACCTGACGCAAGGCGGCTATTTTGGCGGGCGCAAGCCTGAAGACGGCCGCATCGACTGGTCGCTGCCGGCGCAGCAAGTCTACAACCTGCACCGCGCCGTGGCGCCGCCCTACCCTGGTGCATTTACCGATATCGGTGGCAGGCGTTACGTGATCGACCGGGCCCGTCTGGCGCGGATTGTGCCACCGTCATTACACGGTTTGCCAGCCGGTCCATACGTAGAGGATAATGCGATTTTTGGCGTCTGCGGCGATGGACAGGCGCTGCGCATTTTGCGCTTGCTGGACGCCGACGGTGTGCAGGTTACACCGGCCCAACTGCACACGCACCTGTCACAGCCGTTATCGGCCTGATGAAGTTTTAACTTTTGTTTCGAACCGAAACTATTACGAGATATCCCATGAAAAAAGTCCTCATCCTTGGCGTCAACGGCTTCATCGGCCACCACCTGTCGAAGCGCATTCTCGAGACCACCGACTGGCACGTGTACGGTATGGACATGCAGTCCGACCGCATCACCGACCTGCTCGCCCACCCGCAAATGCACTTCTTCGAAGGCGACATCACCATCAACAAGGAATGGGTCGAATATCACGTCAAGAAGTGCGATGTGATCCTGCCGCTGGTCGCCATTGCCACGCCCGCCACCTACGTGAAAGAACCGCTGCGCGTGTTCGAACTGGACTTCGAGGCCAACCTGCCGATCGTCCGCTCGGCCGCCAAATACGGCAAGCACCTGATCTTCCCGTCGACGTCGGAAGTGTATGGCATGAGCGAAGACACGCAGTTCGATCCGGAAGCGTCGAACCTGGTGTACGGCCCGATCAACAAGCCGCGCTGGATCTACGCGTGCGCCAAGCAGTTGATGGATCGCGTGATCTGGGGTTATGGCATGGAAGGCCTGAATTTCACGCTGTTCCGTCCGTTTAACTGGATTGGCGCCGGGCTTGACTCGATCCACACCGCGAAAGAAGGTTCGTCGCGCGTGCTGACGCAGTTCCTCGGCCACATCGTCCGCGGCGAGAATATTTCGCTGGTCGACGGCGGCATGCAGAAGCGCGCGTTCACGTATGTCGACGACGGCATAGACGCGCTGATGCGCATCATCGACAACAAGGATGGCGCCGCGACCGGCAAAATTTACAACGTCGGCAATCCGCTGAACAATTACTCGATCCGCGAACTGGCCAACATGATGCTGACGCTGGCCGCCGAGTACCCGGAATACGCAGACGGCGCCGCCAAGGTGCAGATCGTCGACACCACCGCGGGTGCTTATTATGGCGTCGGTTACCAGGACGTGCAGAACCGCGTGCCGAAGATCGACAACACCATGGAAGAGCTGGGCTGGAAGCCGACCGTCAACATGGCCGACGCGCTGCGCAACATCTTCGACGCTTACCGCGGCCAGGTGGCCGAGGCCAAGGCGCTGATCAACTGATGGCAGGTCAGACGGCGCGCCCGCAACTGGTCCTGAAAATCGACGTCGACACCTTTCGCGGCACCCGCGAAGGCGTGCCGAACCTGGTGCGCATGCTGCGTGCGCATCAGGCCCACGCAACCTTTCTGTTTGCCATGGGGCCGGACCATACCGGGCGCGCCATGAAGCGGGCGCTGCGGCCGGGCTTTTTCAGCAAGGTTTCGCGCACGTCGGTCGTCGAGCATTACGGCATCAAAACGCTGTTGTACGGTGTGTTGCTGCCGGGCCCGGATATCGGCAAGGAAGCGTCGATCGAGATGCGCGCCGTGCAGGATGCCGGCTTCGAATGCGGCATCCATACGTGGGACCATGTTAGCTGGCAAGACCAGGTGCGCGGCAAGGATGACGCCTGGACCCAGCGCATGCTGCGTCAGAGCGAATTTCGCTACAAGCAGGTGTTTGGCGTAGCACCGCATACCTTCGGCGCTGCAGGCTGGCAAATGAACGCTGCCGCGTTCGCGCAGCACGACGCGGCCGGTTACAAGTATGTGTCGGATGGCCGGGCCGAATTGCAGGAAAATGGCGCGCTGTGCGACCCTGCGACGGGGCCATATCGCATGGCGCCCGGCGGTGCGATCCAGATACCGACGACACTGCCGACGCTGGACGAATTGCTGGGCCGCGAGATCGACGGCGTAACGCTGACCACATCGAACATCGCCGCGCATCTGTTGCAGCTGACGGCCGATCCGGTGCGCGATCATGTCTACACGCTGCATGCCGAGCTTGAAGGGCAAAAACTCGCCCCCATATTTGAACAGCTATTGTCTGGCTGGCGCGCGCAAGGTTACGATCTGGCGTCGATGGCCGATTATTATGACAAAATCAAGGCTCTCCCGCTGCCGCAACGCGGTTTAAGCTGGGGACAGGTGCCAGGCCGTTCAGGTGAGCTGATCGTACCGGGCGCCGTCATTTCGCAGCCAACGTAATGTAGCCGCCAATCTGGCCGCCAACCGATCAGGAGAAACCCGTGGCTGAAAGCCCATCCGTAGAAAGCAGTTCCCCTGTCGTCCCGTTCAGTGCTGCCATGACGGGCGGCCAAAACTATGATTTCGCCACGCGTGCACCGGGCACCACGGTGCTGTACTTCTACCCGAAGGACAATACGCCGGGCTGCACCACTGAAAGCCTGGCTTTCCGCGATGTGCATGATGCTTTTTTGGCGGCAAATACCACCATTCTGGGCGTCAGCCGCGATTCGATGCGCTCGCATGAAGGTTTCAAATCGAAGCTGGGACTGCCGTTCGACCTGATCTCAGACCCGGAAGAAACGCTGTGCCTGCAGTTCGGCGTCATGAAGAGCAAAATGATGTATGGCAAACAGGTGCGCGGTATCGAGCGCAGTACGTTTATCATTGACGCTGACGGGAAAATAGTGAAAGAATGGCGAGGCGTGAAGGTCCCGAATCACGTCGACGAAGTGCTGGAATTTGTCCAACGCCTGCCATAATTGCCCACCTGGCACTGGCCGGCTCCCGCTGCACCAACCGTAGTCAACCGTCCGTCCATTTTGAGTCAACGCTTCATTCAACGCCATATTCATTCGCATTTTCGTGCTGCTCCGCTGCTGGCCACATTCTGGCCGGCGCCCTCCCCCTGTAAGTACCCTAGTCGCATCGACCCTGCCGTCGCGCTTTGTTGCGCCGCACCCTCTGACATTTTTCTAGATTGAGATCCTGATGCCACTGCCAAAAATTCCCACCAAGCCAGGCACATTATTGCCGGCTGCTGATTATCCAACAGCCCAGCGTGGCGTCACCCCCGTCGCGGCTGTCGCGCCTGCGGTGACGCTCGTTGCTTCCGCTGCCAATACTGCGGCTGTCGAACCGGTTCAACACGCCATCGGCGCGAAAGCCGCTGCTGCACCGAAACGCCCGGCCCGCACCAAGGCTGCGCCTGCTGCGCCTGCTGCAGTCGCTGCACCCGTGCCTGCTGTCGTCGCCGCTGCACCGGCACCTGTTGCGACTCCGGCTCAGGCACCTGCGCCCGTTGCTGCCGTGGCACCTGCGCGCGTCAAGGCTGTTCCGGCACCCGCACGCGGCAAGGAGAAGATCGACGGCGACAGCGCCGACGTCCATCCTGCCAAGCACAAGCCGGTGGAACCGGTCGTCAAATCGTCGACCAGCCGCAAAGCCGATACCGCCGGTCTGCGCAAGCTGTTCGTGCTCGACACAAACGTGCTGATGCATGACCCGAGCTCGCTGTTCCGCTTCGAAGAGCATGACGTCTACCTGCCGATGATGACGCTGGAAGAGCTCGACGATCACAAGAAGGGCATGTCCGAAGTAGCCCGCAATGCGCGCCAGGTGTCACGCACCCTGGACGGACTGATCGCCGACATCGACGACGACGCCATCGAAGCCGGCATTCCGCTGTCCAAGCTGGGCAACAAAGATGCCAAGGGCCGCCTGTTCTTCCAGACCCGCCTGCAAAATGGCCCAACGCTGCCTGAAGGCCTGCCGGTAGGCAAGGCCGATAACCAGATCCTCGGCGTGGTGCGCAATCTGGAAGGCGAACAACCGGGCCGCGCCATCGTGCTGGTGTCGAAAGACATCAATATGCGCATCAAGGCGCGCGCACTGGGCTTGCCGGCTGAAGATTACTTCAACGATCACGTGCTCGAAGATACCGACTTGCTGTACTCGGGCATCGTGCAATTGCCGGACGATTTCTGGGCCAAACATGGCAAGGATCTCGAATCATGGCAGGAGAACAAGAACGGCACGTCGGCGACGTACTACCGCGTCACCGGTCCGGTCATTCCAACGCTGCTGTCGAACCAGTTCGTCTTCATCGAGCCGAAGAATGGCGAAGCGCCGTTTTATGGCCAGGTGAAATCGATCAACGGCAAGACCGCCGTGCTGCAAACGTTGCGCGATTTTTCGCACAACAAGAACAATGTCTGGGGCGTCACCGCACGCAACCGCGAACAGAATTTTGCGCTGAACCTGCTGATGAACCCGGAGTGCGATTTCGTCACACTGCTGGGCCAGGCCGGTACTGGCAAAACCCTGCTGGCGTTGGCCGCAGGTCTGGCGCAAGTGCTCGAGACCAAGCTGTACAACGAGATCATCGTCACGCGCGTGACGGTGCCGGTCGGTGAAGACATCGGCTTCCTGCCAGGTACCGAGGAAGAAAAGATGTCGCCATGGATGGGCGCCTTCGACGACAACCTCGAAGTGCTGAACAAGTCCGACGCTGCCGGTGGCGAGTGGGGCCGTGCAGCAACGCAGGATCTGATCCGTTCGCGTATCAAAATCAAGTCGCTGAACTTCATGCGCGGCCGCACGTTCGTGAACAAGTTTTTGATCATCGACGAGGCGCAGAATCTGACGCCGAAACAGATCAAAACATTGGTCACGCGCGCCGGTCCTGGTACCAAGATCCTGTGCCTGGGGAATATCGCCCAGATCGATACGCCATACCTCACCGAGGGCTCGAGCGGCCTGACGTATGTGGTGGATCGCTTCAAGGGCTGGGCGCACAGCGGCCACGTCACACTGGCACGTGGCGAGCGTTCGCGCCTGGCCGATCACGCGAGCGAAGTGCTGTAACCGGCGCTTTGTTCGGCAAAAAACCTGCAGGCCGCGAGGCTTGCAGGTTTTTTACGCCTGCAAAGCATTGATGCCCGATTCGGCGCATACTTGCATCAACTTTGATGCGGAGGACATGATGAGAACCACGGTAACGATCGACGACGATCTGTACAACAAGGCGCTGGAAATGGCCGATCCTGGCATGGACAAGGCCGATCTTTTCCGCGAGGCGATCAAAACGTTCGTCCAGGTGCGGGCGGCCCGACGCCTCGCCGCACTGGGCGGCAGTGCTCCCGATATGGCCGCTGTGCCGCGGCACCGGACCGAAGCTATCCAGTGACCGGCGTACTGGTCGATACGTCCGTCTGGATCGATCACTTCCGGCGTCGCAACGCCATGCTGGTCAGCTTGCTGAATCGCGACCAGGTGCGCGTGCATCCAATGGTCATCGCGGAACTTGCTTGCGGAACACCGCCTTTTCCACGGACGCAGACGCTGGGCGACCTTGCATTGCTGCCGCCGGTGCAGGTGGCCAGTTTGTCCGAGACCGTGGGCTTTATCGAACGCGAGGCGCTGTATGGGCTGGGGTGCGGACTGGTCGACATGATGCTGCTGGCGTCGACCCGGATGACGCCGGGCACCGTGCTGTGGACGCTGGACAAGCGTCTGGCCGATCTGGCTGATCGGTTCAATGTCGCCATGCCTGACCCATAAAAAAAGCCCGCAGACAACGCGGGCTTTTTTACAGGGCAACAGCTTACAAAATGTGCTTGCCAATCCACCACGCCACCGCCGCCATGAAGGCCGACGCCGGAATGGTAAAGATCCAGGCCCAGACGATATTGCCCGCCACACCCCAGCGCACCGCCGACATCTTTTGCGCCGAACCCACGCCGACGATTGCGCCGGTGATGGTGTGCGTGGTCGAGACCGGGACGCCCATGAAGGTGGCAATGAACACGGTAATCGCGCCACCGGTTTCAGCGCAAAAACCACCGACCGGTTTTAACTTCGTGATCTTCTGGCCCATGGTTTTCACGATCCGCCAGCCGCCGAACAAGGTGCCCAGGCTGATGGCCGTGTAGCAGGACACGATCACCCACAGCGGTGGCCTCGTATCGGCCGTTGTCGATACGCCGGCAACGATCAGCAACATCCAGATGATGCCGATGGTCTTTTGCGCGTCGTTACCACCGTGGCCGAGGCTATACGCGGCAGCGGAAAAAAGCTGGGCGCGGCGGAACCACGTATCGACTTTACGCGGCGTCGATTTGACGAACAACCACGAGACGATCAGCATCATGATCGAGCCGAGAATAAAGCCCATTACCGGCGAAACTACGATGAAAATTACGGTCTTCAGCAAGCCGCCCCCAACCAGTGCGCCAGTGCCGGACTTGGCCACTGCCGCGCCTACCAGGCCACCAATCAGCGCGTGCGACGACGACGACGGAATGCCGCCGATCCAGGTGACGATATTCCAGATGATGGCGCCGACCAGCGCCCCGAAAATCACATATTGATCGACCACGTTCGGGTCGATCGTGCCCTTTCCCACCGTGGCCGCAACGTGCACGCCCATGACGAAAATGGCGATGAAGTTGAACACTGCGGCCATGGCCACGGCAGTCTGCGGTTTCAATACGCCCGTGGACACCACCGTCGCAATCGCGTTGGCGGCATCATGGAAGCCGTTCATGAAGTCGAATACCAGGGCCAGCGCGATCAGCGCCACGAGCACCCAGATGCTCATTTGAATAGTGTGCATTCCCGTGCTTTCAGCTTACGCGTTTTCGACGATGATGCCTTCGATGATGTTGGCAACATCTTCGCAGCGGTCGGTGACGGTCTCGAGAATCTCGTAGATGGCTTTCAGCTTGATCAGGTTGCGCACATCCGGTTCATCGCGGAACAGTTTCGACATCGCGGCGCGCATGACATGGTCGGCATCCGATTCCAGGCGGTCGATTTCTTCGCAGATGGCGACGATCTGGCGCGAATTGTCCATATTGTGCAGCAGGCCGACAGCTTGCTGGACTTTCTCGCAGCAGGAAAGGCACAGCTCGGCCAGGCGTTTCGCTTCGGGCGTCACGGCTTGCAGGTCGTACAGCGAAATGGTTTGCGCGGCGTCTTCGAGCATGTCGAGAATATCGTCCATGCGCGTAATGAGCTTGTGAATATCGTCGCGGTCGATTGGCGTGATGAATGTTTTATGCAGCAGGTCGACGGTCGCGTAGGTGATTTTGTCGGCTTGTTTTTCGATGCTTTCGATGGCGTGGGTACGGTTTTCCAGGTCATCGAAGTTGGTCATCAAACCAACCATTTCCTGGGCACCTTTCACGCACAATGCAGCGTGCTGGTTGAACAGGTCAAAAAACTTGCCCTCGGTGGGCATCAGACGTCCGAACATAATATCTCCGTGAATTTCAATTGATACCGTACGACCGCCTGCCTGCAGCGGAACGTCTTTACTGTTGCTGGTGAAATAAAGCAGACGGCGCGAGGCGCCATCAATCGTTAGTCGCCCTGATAAACCGCCAGGCCGCCGCTGTAGTTGCCAAATTTGGTGTACTGACCGATCCAGGTGAGGCGAATTGCGCCAATGGGGCCGTTACGCTGTTTGCCGATAATAATTTCGGCAGTGCCTTTATCGGGCGAGTCGGGATTATAAACCTCGTCGCGATACAGGAAAATAATCACGTCGGCATCCTGCTCGATTGCGCCGGATTCGCGCAAGTCGGACATGACCGGACGTTTGTTGGGACGCTGCTCGAGCGAGCGGTTCAGCTGCGACAGTGCAATCACCGGGCAGTGCAATTCTTTGGCGAGACCTTTTAAACTCCGCGAAATTTCGGAAATCTCGGCAGTCCGGTTGTCGCCGGCTTTCGAACCTGTCATCAGCTGCAGGTAATCGATGATGATCAGTCCGAGCTTGCCGCACTGGCGCGACAGGCGGCGCGCACGCGCGCGCAGCTCGATCGGGTTCAGACCGGCAGTTTCGTCGATGTACAGCTGCGCATCGTTCATTTTCTGGATGGCATGCGTCAGGCGCGGCCAGTCCTCGTCGTTCAGGCGGCCGGTACGCAGGCGGTGCTGGTCGAGCTGGCCGACCGAACCCAGCATCCGCATCGCCAGCTGGGTGCCGCCCATTTCCATCGAGAACACGGCCACCGGCAAGCCGGCTTCGATCGCGACGTTCTCGCCAATGTTCAGCGAGAACGCGGTTTTACCCATCGACGGACGCCCGGCGACAATCACCAGGTCGCCTGGCTGCAGGCCGGACGTCATGCGGTCGAGATCGATGAAGCCGGTCGGCACGCCGGTAATTTCACTCTGGTTATCGCGGCTGTAGAGCTCGTCGATGCGCTCGACGACCTGCGTCAGCAGCGGCTGCACCGGAATCCAGCCCTGCGCGCCACGGGCGCCCTGCTCGGCGATGGCGAAAATTTTCGACTCCGCCTCGTCCAGCATTTCCTTGACTTCCTTGCCCTGCGGATTGAACGCATTGCCGGAAATTTCGTCTGCCACGGTAATCAGTTTGCGCAGCACGCCGCGGTCGCGGACGATCTCGCCATAACGCCGGATATTTGCTGCCGACGGCGTATTCTGCGCCATCGCATTCAGGTATTGCAGGCCGCCCACCTCTTCCGATTTACCAAGCGTGTTGAGCGCTTCATACACGGTAATGACGTCGGCGGGCTTGCCGGCATTGATCAGCCGGATGAGTTGTTCGAAGATGATGCGATGATCGTAACGATAGAAATCGTCGGCATGCATAAAGTCGGCGATGCGGTCCCACGCGGCATTATCGCGAAGCAAACCTCCAATGACGGATTGCTCGGCCTCGATCGAATGCGGCGGAATACGGAGGGAATCGACTTGCGGATCTACAGGGGCGTTCATGGGCGGCATTATACCGTCTCCGGGTGACCGGCCAAAGAAATTGGGCCAGTTTCTTGCCCACCGGAAGTCACATTTCTCGCTACCGTAAAAGTCAGGTCGAAAAAAAACCGGGCATGCCCGGTTTTTTCTTTACTGCCTGACCAACAAGCTTACGCCTGCTCGCCCACGACAGCCACGGTGATTTCAACCACCACGTCGGTGTGCAGAGCAACTGCCACCGGGTGCTCGCCAGTGGTCTTCAAAGGACCGGTTGGCAGGCGCACTTGCGATTTTTCAACAGCGAAGCCTTGCTTCGTCAACGCTTCAGCGATGTCGAAGTTGGTGACCGAACCGAACAGACGGCCGTCAACGCCGGCTTTCTGGCCGATGGTGATGGTCATGCCGGTCAGCTTGTCGCCCTGGGCTTGCGAAGCGTTCAGCTTCTCGGCAGCGACTTTTTCCAGCTCGGCGCGCTTGACTTCGAATTCGGCAACAGCCGATGCGGTAGCGCGGCGGGCCATGCGTTGTGGGATCAGAAAGTTACGTGCGTAACCGTCCTTGACTTTCACGACGTCGCCGAGGTTGCCGACGTTGACTACTTTTTCTAACAGAATGATTTGCATAGTTCTCTCCAGGATTATCTGACTGTACTTGATCGCCGAAGCGATTAAGCGTGGTGCAGATCGGTGTAAGGCAGCAGCGCGAGGTAGCGTGCGCGCTTGATGGCGGTGTCAACCTGGCGCTGATAGTGCGCCTTGGTACCGGTCAGGCGGGCTGGCATGATCTTGCCGTTTTCCTGGACGAAATCTTTCAACGTGTCGACGTCTTTGTAGTCGACCTGTTCAACGTTTGCTGCGGTGAAGCGGCAGAATTTCTTGCGCTTGAACAGTGGGTTCTGTTGTTTGCGCTTTTCTTTAAGCTTGAGCTTGTTTTTGTCGAACTTTTTACCGAATGCCATTTGAGGCTCCTGTATCTAAAATATGCGGCGCCAGCTTTATCAAGCGGCGGCACTAAAATCAATGATGTGAAACACCAGGGCTTTGCTGCTGCGGTTCTTCTTTGCTACAAATCCCGTGAACTGATGCACTGCACCCAATTCGGCCCGACTGAACCGGCCGGATATTTCGCCTGCAGCCAGTGCCATCATTTCAAACTCGACCAGTCGCTCTACCCCTGCTTCCACCTGTTGCGAACTGTGCGACAGGGTGGCGGACACAATAGGCACGCCGGCCGGGGTATAACGCAATACGTCGCGTTCTGAAATGGTGGCTACAAACTGAAGCTGGTTCACTGCATCTGACGGGATTGCTGCTGAAGTTATGCGAACAGCTTACGCGTTCAGGTCGGCTGGCACAGGAGCGGCGGCTGGAGCAGCAGCTTGCGCTGGGGCTTCCGAGCGGTGGCTCTTGGCTGCGTCTTCGCGCTGTACCGACTTCATCATTGGCGAAGGAACGGTTTCCGCTTTCTTCATTTTGACGGTCAGGTGGCGCAGCACGGCATCATTGAATTTAAAGGCGGTTTCCAACTCGACCAGGGTCTCGTTGTCGCATTCGATGTTCATGCAGATGTAGTGCGCTTTTGGCAGCTTCTGGATCGAGTAAGCCATCTGACGACGGCCCCAGTCTTCGACGCGGTGAATGTTACCGCCGCGTGCAGTGACGCTGGCCTTGTAACGTTCGATCATCGCCGGGACTTGCTCGCTTTGGTCCGGGTGGACGATAAAAACGATTTCATAGTGACGCATTCAGTACTCCTTGAGGACGTTTAAACAAATGCCCACCTCGGCGTCAAGACGAGTGTGGGAAGGGAAAGCCGGCAATTATAACCGGGATCGGGTCATCGCACCAGCCCCCTGATCGCCCTCAGTGTTGCACTTTCGAAATCTGGTAGCCGTCGCTCAAGGTTTTTAAAAACACGATCACGTCCGCAATCTCGGCCTCGCTGAGTGCCGGCTGCTGTCCGGGCTGGCGGTCGAAGGGCGCCTCGACATTGACGTTGGTTTCCATTCCCGCGGGCATATCGTCGAATTTTTTGCCGGGATACCATTTCTTGGGATTGGTATCGCGCTGCACGTAAAACCGCAGCACCTGGGCCAGGCTGGTAAAACTGCCATTGTGGAAAAACACTTTCCGCTCCACCACGTTGCGCAGCGACGGCGTCTTGAACCTGCCGCAGTATTCGTGGTGGTCGGCCAGGTCGGTGCGATACGGGCCGCACAGGCCGAGGTCGAAATAGGCCGGGTCGCGGTTGGCCGGCAAGCTGGCGTTGCGCGGCACGCCGATGTTGATGAGTCCATAGTCGGTAAATTGCGGAAAGGCGCCACCGCCAGGCACCGCGCTGATGTGGCAGGCGGCGCAGTTGCCCTTCTTTTCATCGTTGAACAACGCCAGGCCCCGGGCTTCCCGCACGGTGAAGGTAGCTTGCTTGCGCAACACCGCATCGAATTTGCTGGTGTACGGATAAAAATCCTGCGGGCTTTCCTGGAAAACTTCCAGCGACATCAACAGCCAGCGCATGGCGATTGCATCCGTGGCAAAAATGTCGGCGCCGTACGTTTTCCTGAATTGCGCAGCCAGCGGCCCGTTGCGCAGCTTTGCCACCACCACCGCCGCATCGGCGTTGCCCATCTCGTTGGCGGCCAGCAGCGGCGTCAGGGCTTGCTCGTGGTCGGACTGGGCGCGGCCATCCCAGTTGCGTCCGCCAGTGGGACCGGCATCGACGCTATCGTCGCCGTCGTCATCGTGAAAATGCTCGGTGAACGACGGCGTGGTCTGGCGGTAGCGCAACGACGGCGCGGCGCGGGTGCCGGCAGCACGCGTGTCGCCGCCGCCCAGTTGCACGGCCAGGTCGTTCGGCGGCCCGTAGGCATGGTCGGGGCTGTGGCAACTGGCGCATGACAACTTGCCTGACGCGGACAGGCTTGGTGCGTGGAAAATGGCGCGCCCCATGTCGGTCATTTCGGTGACGCTGGGCTGGCGCTTCAGTGTCGGCGCGTAGGCCGCATTCAGGTGCGCGGGGGCGTTCGGTGGGCGCTCTGGCTGGCACGCCGTCAGGAAGACTGCCGAGAAAAAAATAGCGAGGAGAATGGATTTTGCATGCATCGTCGCAGGGTAGTGCCGGAATATGACCCTTGCATGACAAACCTGCGCCGATACACAGCGCCGCCATGCAAACCGGCGCGATACAGAGCGATACAACTCCGTGTCGATTTTTTATCGGCATTTCATCAGATTGACATATTCGAAGATCAACATCGCGGCTTCTCCCCTATTACGGTATAACCACATGAACCTCAGATTTGCACTGCTCGCTGCTGCCGGAAGCGCCACCCTGGCTGGCTGCGGCAATAGCGATGGACCGGCTACCCGCGGCCAGGTCATCGGCAGTTACTATGAAAATGCCCAGGTCTGCCTCGAAAGCACCGCCACGCCACTCACCTGTGCCGACGCCGCAGTGCGCACGGGCAAGGATGGCGCGTTCGTCGTGCCCGGTACCGGCGCATTGCTGGCGACCATCGGCACCGACGCCATCCGCCATGACGTGCTGGGCGACGCGGGCACGGCAGTGACGACACCGCTGATGATGCGCGCGCCAGCCGGCCACAACAGTTTCGTCAGCGCCATTTCGACCGAACTCGTCGCGATCATGGACGAGAACGGTGGCGACTTCGCGGCTGCCAGCACGAAGCTGGCCGCAAAACTTGGCGTGCCGGAAGCCAGCCTGATGGCCGATTTCAATGTGGCGCCGTCCACAGAAGGTGCCATCCTGAAAGCCGAAAGCGCCAGCATCGCCACCGGCCTCGTGCAAGCGGCCCAGCAAACTACGCCGGCCACGCAGCTGGCCGCCATGAAAGGTGCCCTGGCGCTATCGAACATCAAGACCATCGTCGTCATCTACGGTGAAAACCGCGGCTTCGACAATCTGTACGGCCTGTTCCCTGGCGCCAACGGCGTGCCGGGCGTGAACCCGACATCGACGAGCGCCTACGTCCCGCAAAAAGACATCGACGGCAGCGTGCTGCCCGTATTGCCGCCAACGTGGGGCGGCATGACGGCGGCCGGCCAGACGCAGGTGATCACGCAGGCACAATCGGCCAACCTGCCGAACAAGCCGTTCCAGATCGACAATGTAAATAGCCCGGTGTACATGTCGCAAGCGGTCATCACGCGTGACCTGGTGCACCGGTTTTACAATAACCAGATGCAGATCAATGGCGGCGCCAACGACAAATTTGCGGCCTATTCCGATGCTGGCGGCCTGTCGATGGGTTACTACGACGGCAGCGCGATGAAGATGTGGGCATTGGCCAAACAGTATGCGCTGGCCGACAACCTGTACTTCGGCGCGTTCGGCGGCTCTTTCCTGAACCACCAATACCTGGTCTGCGCCTGCGCGCCCACATATCCGAACGCGAACACCTCGGTGGCCAGCGGTTCGATCTCGAAGGTCGACGTCGATGCCAACGGCAATTTCGTGCGCCTCACGGCCGCGGCGACGGCACCGGCATCGGTACTGACCGGCGCGCCGATCTATGCCAACGACAGCACGCTGACCCCGGCGGACGCCAGCGGCACATATTACGCCGTGAACACGATGCAGCCGCCGTTCCAGCCGAGCAGCAACGCCCCGGCCGCCGGCGACGCAAGTAAATTGTTTGCCGACACCAGCAAGGCCACCACGCTGCCGGCGCAGACGCAAACCACTATCGGCGACCTGTTGACGGCAAAAAGCATCGACTGGGCATGGTATGCCGGCGCCTGGAAAAACACCACCGCACTGGCCACCGCATCGGCCCGCGCATCCGCCTTCCCGAACCCGCCGAACTTCCAGTTCCACCACCAGCCGTTCAATTATTTTGCCGCGCTCGACCCGGTCAAGGCGCCCGCCTACCGCGCCGCCCACCTGCGCGACTTCGATACCCAGTTCCTGCAGGACGCTGCCGCCGGCACCCTGCCCGCGGTATCGTTCTACAAGCCGCAGGGCAATCTGAACCAGCACCCCGGCTACGCCAGCGTCGCGGACGGGGACAGCCATATCGCCTCGGTAATCGCCTCCTTGCAGAAGAGTCCGCAATGGAAAAACATGCTGGTCATCGTGACGTACGATGAGAACGGTGGCTTTTTCGATCACGCCGCGCCGCCAAAAGGCGACCGCTTCGGTCCGGGCAGCCGCGTGCCGGCCATTCTGGTGTCGCCGTATGTCAAGAAAGGGACGGTCGACCATACCCAATACGACACCGCCTCGATCCTGCGCGCCATCACCCACCGCTTCGGCCTGCCGACGCTGGCGGGCCTGACGGTGCGCGACAAGGCGCTGGTGGCAAATGGCGGCAAGGCCATGGGCGATTTCAGCGCAGCGCTGGCGATTTTGCCGCAGGAATAGTCCCAAACGCAGACGCAAACGCACACGCACACGCAAACGCAGACGCAAACGCAGACGCAAAAGCAGGCGCAAAGATCGTCACCCCGGCGCAGGCCGGGGCCCATCCTGACACATACAGCACGAATCCCGTCCTGCGACGGGACGACGCTTGGCATCGATTCACAAAAAAATCACGAATTCCCTTGCAATGGCAAGAGTACTGTACAAAAATACAGTCTGTCCATATAACCAGTCTTATTCACATGCTCAAGCTCACCGCACGGCAGGAACAGATCCTGAATTTGATCCGCGAAGCCATCGGTAACACCGGCTTCCCCCCGACCCGCGCCGAAATCGCCCGCGAACTTGGCTTCAAATCGGCAAACGCTGCCGAGGAACACCTGCAGGCACTGGCGCGCAAGGGCGCCATCGAAATTGCCCCGGGTACGTCGCGCGGCATCCGCCTGATTGGCGCTTCCGTGGAAACTGTCCCCATCGTGCCGGCCGCCATCATGATGTCCTTGCCGCTGGTCGGGCGCGTGGCAGCCGGCTCGCCTATCCTGGCGCAGGAACACGTGGAAGCGACTTACAACGTCGATCCGGCCATGTTTTCGGCCAGGCCAGATTTTTTGCTGAAGGTACGTGGCTGGTCGATGCGCGACGCTGGCATCATGGATGGCGATTTACTGGCAGTCAAAAAAGTCGACACCGCCAAAAACGGCCAGATTGTCGTCGCGCGCATCGGTGACGACGTCACCGTCAAACGCTACCGCAAGACCGGCTCGCAAATTGAACTGTTGCCGGAAAACCCGGACTTCAAGATCATCCGGGTCGATCCTGAAGACGAGTTCGCGCTGGAAGGTCTGGCGGTTGGCCTGATGCGCAGCTGGAACTGACGCTGAAATAAACGCTAGGCGTTCAGTGCGTTACCAAAGTCGGCCAGCAAATCGGCCGTCTCTTCAATACCCACCGAGACGCGGATCAACGACTCGGCAATACCCATGCTGGCGCGCCGCTCGGCACCCATCTCGAAAAAGATGGTGTGCGCCACCGGGATGACCAGCGTGCGCGTGTCACCCAAGTTGCTGGCAGGAATACCGACCGTCAGGCGGTTCAGGTAATCGAAGCAATCGATCCCCTCTTTCAATTCAAAGCTGAACAGCGACCCGCTGGCGCGGAACAATTCCTTCGTCAACGCGTGCTGCGGGTGCGACGTCAAGCCCGGGTAGTGCACGGCGGCGACGCGCTCGTCGGCTTCAAGCATCTGCGCTAGCGCCAGTGCGTTCGCGCACGTGCGCTCCATGCGCAGCGCCAGCGTCTCTGCACCAACAGCAATATGATGCGCCGCTTCCGGTCCCAGTGACGCGCCAAAATCGCGCAGCGCTTTTGCCCGCAACTGCGACATGCCTTGCTGGCGCGCCGGCTGTTTGCGGAAGTTCGGGGCGATGTTGGGAAACGCACTCCAGTCGAACACGCCGGTATCGGTCAAACTGCCGCCGAGCGCCATGCCATGGCCGCCAATCGACTTGGTCAGGGAATTGATGACAATGCCCGCGCCCACATTTTTTGGACGGAACAGCCATGGCGTCGTCATCGTGTTGTCGACCACATACAGAATGCCGCGCTCACGGCACAGTGCGCCAATTCGCGCCAGATCCGCCACCTGCGTGCG
Organism: Pseudomonadota bacterium; assembly: GCA_030853745.1. Lineage (GTDB taxonomy): Bacteria > Pseudomonadota > Gammaproteobacteria > Burkholderiales > Burkholderiaceae_D > JALYUM01. Next base: position 42,944 of record JALYUM010000002.1, read on the forward strand.
CGGATTGGCAATCGTTTCGACAAACACCAGGCGCGTGGCGGGCGTCAGTGCAGCTTCCACATTGGCCACATCGGTGGCATCGACGAACGCCACATCGACGCCCTGCCCCGCCACCGTTTGCCACAGGCTGTTGGTATTGCCGAACAGGAAAGACGACGAAACAACGTGGTCGCCCGACTTCAGCAAGGCCTGGAACAGCGCGCCGATGGCTGCCATGCCGGTACCGAAGCACAGGCTGGCCACGCCATCTTCCATGGCCGTGATTTTCTCTTCCAGCGCAGATACCGTCGGGTTGCCCTGGCGGCCATAACGGAAGCCCGGCTCCTTGCCCTGGAACACCGACGCCAACTGGCGCGCATCGTTGTAGCCGAACGCGACCGAGGTGTGCACCGGCTTGTGCAAGGAACCATGCTCGATCGACTTGCGCCGATCGTTGTGCAGGATGGTGGTGGTAAAACCGTAGTGGATCTTTTCCGACATGGGTTTCTCCTTCCTACTCCGCTGTGGCAGTGGCCGCGTTCAAATTGAGCTGGGTGCGGACGTTATCTTCCGGCAGCGCCGTCTTTGGATTGTGGCGCGCATTTTCCAGACGGTCGAGGTATTCGGGAGTCACGTCGCCAGTCACATAAATCCCGTCGAAGCATGACGCCTCGAAGTTGGTGATGGCTGGATTAACATCGGAAATCGACCGTTTCAGTGCGTCGACATCCTGGTACACGAGGCGGTCGGCAGTAATTTCGCGGCACACTTCTTCATTGCTGCGACCATACGCGATCAGTTCGTCGCGCGTCGGCATATCGATGCCATACACGTTCGGGAACAGTACCGGTGGCGCAGCGGATGCAAAGAACACATTGCGCGCGCCGGCTTCGCGGGCCATCTGCACGATTTCGCGGCTGGTGGTGCCGCGCACGATCGAATCGTCGACCAGCAGCACGTTCTTGCCCTTGAATTCGGAGCCGATGGCATTGAGTTTCTGGCGCACCGATTTGCTGCGGATGGCTTGCCCCGGCATCAGGAAGGTGCGGCCGATATAACGGTTCTTGATAAAACCTTCGCGGTATTCGATGCCCAGTTTCAGCGCCAGCTGAATAGCGGCCGGACGCGACGAATCGGGAATCGGCATGACCACGTCGATTTCACCGGTACGGAATTCGGTGCGGATTTTATCGGCCAGGTATTCGCCCATTTTCAGGCGGGTAGCGTACACCGACGCACCGTCGAGAATGGAATCGGGGCGGGCCAGATAGACGTATTCGAACGCGCACGGATTGAGTGATGGATTGTCGGCGCACTGGCGCGCGTGCATGACGCCGTCGTTATCGATGAACACAGCTTCGCCTGGAGCGACATCGCGCAGGAAGCGGAAGCCGATGCCTTCGAGCGCTACCGATTCGGAGGCCACCATGTATTCGGTGCCGGTCTCGGTTTCATTGACGCCGATGCACAGCGGACGAATACCGAACGGATCGCGGAATGCCAGCAGGCCGTGGCCGGCAATTTGCGCCACCACGGCGTACGCGCCCTTGATGCGGCGGTGCACTACCCGCATCGCCTTGAAAATCGATTCCGGATCAAGCGACAAACCGGTAGTGGCTTCCTGAATTTCGTGGGCCAGCACGTTCAGCAATACCTCGGAATCCGAATCGGTATTGATATGGCGGCGGTCGTTGCGGAACATCTCGAGTTTCAGCTGTTCCTGATTGGTGAGGTTACCGTTGTGCGCCAGCGTGATACCAAACGGTGCGTTGACATAAAACGGCTGCGCTTCTTCTTCGCTGGACGAGCCGGCGGTTGGATAGCGGCAATGGCCAATGCCCGAGTTACCTTGCAGGGAACGCATATTACGGGTGCGGAACACGTCACGCACCAGGCCATTCGCCTTGTGCATGGAAAACATGCTGCTGTGATTCGTAGCGATGCCTGCTGCATCCTGGCCGCGGTGCTGCAACAGCAGCAAGGCGTCATACAGGAGTTGATTTACGGGTTGGTGCGATACGACGCCGACGATGCCACACATGATGCACTCCTAAAAGCTGGACGGACAAACAAAAAAAGGGAATTTAATACCGCACGTACTGCGCCAGGGCAGCCGGCAAGAAAGGTTTGAGGGTGCGCGCGCCGGATTCAGCAAGCGGTGACAGCAGTGCATCTTTCCAGAATGCCTGCTGCGGAATCGCCGTCATCCCGCACAATATGACGACGGCGAGCACGATTACAATGCCGCGCGCCAGTCCGAACAAGCCGCCAAGGCCGCGATCGGCCAGCGATAGCCCAGTGGCCGAGATCACCGCACCGATGGCCATCGAGGCCAGCCCCATCAAGATGCGTACACCGAGAAACAGCGCCGCGTAGGCAAGTATCAACCGCCCCGCTTCGCCGGGAATCACGGCTGGCAGCATGGGCGCCAGTTGCGTACCGAAAGCATTCGCCACGATAAAGGCGACGATCCAGCCCAGCAGCGACAAAATCTCTTTGACCAGCCCACGCATGGTGCTGATGAGAACCGACGCAATGAGCACAAACAACAGCAAGTAATCGAAAATTGTCACGCCGGCTCACTTCACAGCACAGCGCGCAAAAAAACAGATGCCATTACACCGGCACCATGCTGCCGGACAGGCCCATGGCGCCCAATTTTGCCCGGATTTTCTCGGCTTCGTCCTTGCTGAACGGCCCCACCCGCACGCGGATCACATGCGCGCCGGCGGCGGTTTCGCCCTTCTGCGTATAGGAGCGCAAACCGGCGCCGGCCAGCTTGGCCTGCAGTTCCGTGACTTTTTCCTGGCTGGCCAGCGCGGCCACCTGCAGCACGAAACGTTGTGAAGACGTATCGACAGGCGCTTTTTCAGCTTTCCCGGGCTTGTCTTCCTTGTCTTCCAAAATTGCCAGAGCGCGCGCATTGTCGTCGCTTTTTACTGCCAGCGGATGCGCATCGGGCTTCACTGGCTTCGGCTTTTCCACCTTGACCGGCTTCTCCACCGGTTTCTCGACCTTGGCCACCTTGGGCTCAGGTTTCGGTTCAGACTTGGCGGGCGCCGGCTTCGGCTTGGGGGCCGGGGCTGGCGTCGGCTCCGGCTCGTCGCGCAATTCGGTATCGTATTTCGACACCTTGCGCGGCGGCTCGGCCTTGGCCGGCGCCGATGTCGGCGCAGTAACGATCTCTTCCTGCTTGTCGAGCGTATCGGCCGTGGCAACCGGCGCTGGCGCTGCGGGTTGAGGCAATGCCGGGGCGTGTTCTTTGGACGGAATCTGGATGGCGATATCGCCGCTCAGTGGCTTCGGTTCGGAATCGAGCAGCATCGGAATGCCGATGGCGGCAGCCAGCGCCAGGGCTACGGCGCCCACCAGGCGGCGGCGTGCACGCTTCTTCTCGGGCAGCAGCTGATCGGGCGCATCCTTGCGGCCACGACCGGCAGCGCCGCCTGCACTCGAGGCGCGCTTGGCCCGGGCCTTTTCGCCGATCGCTTCATCTTCCGCGCGGGAAAAATGGCCGGGATCCTGACCGAGATTCTGGGCCAGTTTGTCTTGCTTGTTTTTTTTGGAAGAAGAGAACAAGCCCATGCGATGTATTTTTTTCAGTGAAGAGTGGATTTCCGGGCTGCCATCACGCCGGCGACGGTGTAGAACGACCCAAAGACCACAATTCTATCATTCTCCCCGGCACGGCTCATCGCATTCGCAAATGCAGCTGCCGGATCGGCAAACGTATTGACGGTAAATTCGCCCGGTTTGGCGTCAGCTTTGGTGCTGCCGAGTGCCATATCGGCGATGCGTTCAGCTACCTCTACACCCGTGGCGCTGCGCGGCGATGGCAAATCGGTGATACACCAATGGTCGATATGGTCGAACATCGGGGCGATGACGGCATCGACATCCTTGTCCTGCATGATGCCGAACACGGCGTACGTAAATGGATGAAAACCCATATTGCCGAGGTTCTGCGCCAGCGCGCTGGCCGCGTGCGGGTTGTGCGCCACGTCGAGCACCACCGTCGGCTGGCCCGGCAGCACCTGGAAGCGGCCCGGCAACTCCACCAGCGCCAGACCCGTGCGCACTTCCTGTGCGCCCACCGGTAACGTCAAGCGCAACACTTCGAGCGCAGCCAGTGCGGCCGAGGCATTCAGCAACTGATTGGCGCCCCGCAAGGCTGGATAGGCCAGCGAATTGCGGCGCTGGCTACGCCCGCCATAGCCCCACTGCTGCTGGTCGCCAGCATAGTTGAAATCGCGACCCAGCAACCACAAGTCGGCACCGATTTCTTCTGCATGGTCGAGAAGCGACTGCGGCGGCACCGGATCGCTGCAAATGGCTGGCTTGCCCGCGCGGAAAATGCCGGCTTTCTCGAAGCCGATTTCTTCACGCGTGGAGCCGAGAAAATCGGTATGGTCGATATCGATGCTGGTGACGATCGACACATCGGCATCGATGATATTGACCGCGTCGAGGCGTCCGCCCAGGCCCACTTCGAGAATGGCGACATCGACTTCCGAGGTGGAAATAAGGTGCATGATGGCCAGCGTGGTGAACTCGAAATACGTCAGCGAAACGTCTCCGCGCTGCGCTTCCACCGCGTTGAAACTGGCAATCAGGGCCGCATCGCTGGCCGATTCGCCATTGATGCGCGCACGCTCGTTAAAATCGAGAAAGTGCGGCTTGATGTACAGGCCGACGCGATAACCCGCGCGCAGCAGGATGCTCTCCAGCATGGCGCACGTGGAACCCTTGCCGTTGGTGCCGGCCACCATGATGACGGGGCACGTGAACGCCAGCGCCATGCGCTCCTTCACGGCGCGCACACGGTCGAGCCCCATATTGATCACAGTTTCGGCGTGGCGTGACTCAAGCAGCGCAAGCCAGTCGGGCAAGGTGGTAGGAAGCGTGGACATGGAGAAGTTAACGGTGGGTGCCGGTTGGCACTGGGAATACGAACGTGAGCGCGCAATGCACGCGCTCACGCGAGAACAGCTTCAGTAATTTACTCGGCGATGACTTCGACCGGCTGGTTCTGCAGCAGTGCCAACAGATGGGCAATTTCTTCGCGCATCTTGCGGCGATCGACGATCATGTCGACCGCGCCTTTTTGCACCAGAAACTCGGCGCGCTGGAAACCTTCCGGCAGCTTTTCACGGACCGTGTTTTCGATCACGCGCGGACCGGCAAAGCCGATCAGGGCGCGCGGTTCGGCAATGACCACATCGCCCATGAAAGCAAACGATGCGGAAACGCCGCCCATGGTCGGGTCGGTCAGCACGCTGATGAATGGCAGTTTCTTTTCGGACAGCTTGGTCAGCATGGCCGTGGTTTTTGCCATCTGCATCAGCGACAGCAAGCCTTCCTGCATCCGCGCACCACCGGTGGCGGTGATGCAGATGAATGGCACCTTCTGCTCGAGCGCAATCTGCGCGCCGCGGGCAAAACGCTCACCGACCACCGAGCCCATCGAGCCGCCCATGAATTCGAATTCAAAGCAGGCCACCACGCACGGCAAGCTCATGATGGAGCCGCCCAGCACGATCAGCGCATCGGTTTCACCGGTGGCTTCCATGGCCGCTTTCAGGCGGTCCGGATACTTTTTGCTGTCCTTGAATTTGAGCGTGTCGACCGGCAAAGTTTCCTGGCCAATTTCGTAGCGCCCACCGGCGTCGAGCAGCGAATCGAGGCGCTCGCGCGCGCGGATGCGCATGTGGTGGCTGCACTTCGGGCACACGTGCAGGTTCGATTCCAGGTCGGAACGGTACAGGACGGCTTCGCACGACGGGCACTTGACCCACAGGCCCTCGGGCATCGTCTTGCGGTTAGCGGCATCGGAGCGCTGGATCCGTGGGGGGAGCAGTTTCTCTAACCAACTCATCTGTTTTCCTTTGCGGCGAATCTTGAATTGGCCGTAGTGTAGCCGCTCACGCCCGGCTTGTCGAATGCTGCACTTTGCGCGGTCCGCGGCAACATTCAGGCGATTTTGTCGCCCGCCGGCACTTCTGCGGTGGTGAATTCAAAGCCGCCCACCTGGCCCGCTACCAGGTTGTAGACCCACGAACCGATCAGCGTGAAGATGAATCCGATCACCAGATACAGCACCGGCATCAGAATCAGAAGCCACCAGGACATCATGCCGGCGCCTGTTGGCATCAACATCATCATCAGGGCAAACGGAATGCTCAGTACGAGATACAAGACCGCCATGACTTTGGCATTCTGAAATGGCGAGACGCGGATGATCTGTTTTTTCATGGTGGGATGATGTGGATGGTTGTTTGAGTGACATTCAATCTAAACCATTCCACATCCAAACACCATGCCCATCGGCTAATTACTGTCGAGCGCCGTCCGAATACTGCGCACGAACGTTTCCACCGCCGCCACGGCACCTTCCGGCGGCGAGTTTTCAATTTCCTGAATGATGCGGCTGCCGATGACGACGGCATCCGCCACCTTGGCGACAGCTTTGGCGGTCGCGCCATCCCGGATGCCGAACCCTACGCCAATCGGCAGTTGCACATGCTCGCGAATGGCAGCGACGCGGCGCGCGACGTCATCGGTATCGATGGTGCCGGCCCCGGTGACGCCTTTCAGCGAAACGTAATACGAAAAGCCGCTGCCGACGCGCGCAACCTGTTTGATGCGCTCTTCGGTGGAGGTGGGCGCGAGCAGGAAAATCAGGTCGAGCCCGTTATCGCGCATGGCGTTGGCAAATTCCTCGCACTCTTCCGGCGGATAATCGACGACGATGGCGCCGTCGGCACCGGCCGCGTTGGATTCGGCGATGAAGGTGGCGGCGCCCATGCGTTCGATCGGGTTCGCGTAGCCCATCAACACCACCGGTGTCGATGGATCGGTTGCGCGGAAGGTGCGCACTATGGCAAACACGTCGCGCATGCCGACGTTGAATTTCAGCGCGCGTTCGCAGGCGCGCTGGATGACCGGGCCTTCTGCCATCGGGTCGGAGAACGGGACGCCGAGTTCGAGGACATCGGCGCCGCCCGCCACCATCGCGTGCATCAGGTCGACGGTCATGCCGGGGTGAGGATCGCCGGCCGTGATGAAGGTGACCAGGCCGGTCTTGTTGTGCGCCTTGAGGCTGGCAAAGGTTGTAGCGATTCTGGACATGCGGTGCTTTCGTGTGAGAAGAAAAATAGGTGCGGAATTAACTGAAATCCAGCCCCATCCTCTCGGCCACCGTGTGCATGTCCTTGTCGCCGCGGCCTGACAGGTTGACCAGGATGATCTGGTCCTTTGCCAGCGACGGCGCCAGCTTTACCGCGTATGCAATCGCGTGTGCCGACTCCAGCGCCGGGATGATGCCCTCGATGCGGCAGCAATCGTGGAACGCCTGCAGCGCCTCCTCGTCCGTGATCGTCACGTACTCGGCGCGCAGGCTGTCTTTCAGCCACGCGTGCTCAGGGCCGACACCGGGATAATCGAGACCGGCCGATACCGAATGCGTTTCGATGATCTGGCCATTGTCGTCCTGCAGCAGATAGGTGCGGTTGCCGTGCAAAACACCGGGAACGCCGGCCGTCAGCGAGGCCGAGTGCTTGCCCGATTCGAGCCCTTCACCGGCAGCTTCCACGCCCACCAGTTTCACGCCAGGTTCGCCAATGTAGGGGTAAAAAATGCCCATCGCATTCGAACCGCCGCCAATGCAGGCCATCACGTAATCCGGCTGGCGCCCGGTCATGCGCGGCATCTGCACCAGGCACTCTTCCCCGATCACCGACTGGAAATCGCGCACCATCATCGGATACGGCGACGGACCGGCCACGGTGCCGATGATGTAAAACGTGTTTTCGATGTTCGTGACCCAGTCGCGCATGGCTTCATTGAGCGCGTCCTTCAGCGTTTTCGAACCGGATTCCACCGGCACCACCGTCGCACCCAGCAGCTTCATGCGGTACACGTTCTGCGCCTGGCGCTTGACGTCTTCCGAGCCCATGTAGACGATGCATTCGAGGCCGAAGCGCGCGCAGATGGTGGCGGTGGCGACGCCGTGCTGGCCGGCGCCGGTTTCCGCGATGATGCGCGGCTTACCCATGCGGCGGGCCAGCAAGGCCTGGCCGATGACGTTGTTGATCTTGTGCGCGCCCGTGTGGTTCAGGTCTTCGCGCTTCAGATAGATTTGCGCGCCGCCAGCAATTTCGGACCAGCGCCGGGCGTGATACACCGGCGACGGACGGCCGACGAAATGCTCGAGCTCATAGCGGAATTCGTCGAGGAATTCCTGGTCCTGGCTGTAGCGGGCGTACGCTTCGGTGAGTTCGGTGAGCGCGTGCGACAGCGTTTCGGCGGCGAAGCTGCCGCCGTACTGGCCGAAGTGGCCGCGCGCATCGGGAAAATTGTAGTCGGGGGTTTTGAACAGCGGTGCTGCGGGAGCGCGCTCAGGCGCTTCCTTGAAATAGTGGCTCATGTGGTTTCTCGCTCTGAATGATGGTGTCTGCACTCGCAACCGCGGCGATGAATGCGGCGATTTTCGAGGCGTCCTTGATGCCCTTGGCAGCTTCCACACCACTGCTGATGTCGACTGCCCAGGGACGAACACGTACCACCGCGTCAGTCGCGTTTTGTACGCTCAAGCCACCACTTAAAACGACCCGAGGCGCGAGCTCTTTTGGGATGAGAGACCAATCGAAAACCTTTCCTGCGCCGCCGTAGGCATCCACGTAAGTATCGAGCAGGAGGCTCGAGAACCAGGGACTGGCAGCGCGGTATCGCTGATCGCATTCTAGCAAATCGGCAGGCTGCGTGTCGGGCCGGACGCGGAACGCGCGCGCAAACGGGCGCTGCACGGCGGCAGCAATCAAGGCGCATTGCTCCGGTGTCTCGTCGCCATGGAACTGCAGCAGCGCGATGGGCATCGATTGCACCACTGCCTGCACATCTTCCAGCGATGGGTTGACGAACAGCGCGACGTTCGACACGAATGGCGGCGTGGCGCGCGCGAGGACGGCGGCCTGCTCGACGGTGACGAAGCGCGGGCTTGGTGGATAGAAGACGAAGCCGAGTGCGTCGGCCCCGGCGTCGGCAGCGGCGCGCAGGTCTTCCACGCGGGTGATACCGCAAATTTTGATACGGGTACGGTGCATGCTGGACCTCTTAGAACCACGGAAGCGGCGGCGCCGCTTCTTGCGGCAGCCCCCACTTCGGATCGTAATCGATTTTCGCCAAATACAGGCCGTCCGGCATGAACGTGGGTGCGGCCAGGTCGCGGTTGCGGCTGGCCAGCACCTCGCCCAGCCATTCGGGCGACGTGCGTTGCAGGCCGACGTAGATCAGCGACCCGACCAGGTTGCGCACCATGTGGTGCAGAAAAGCGCTGGCGCAGACGGTGAACACGATCAGGTCGCCACGTCGGACGATGTCAAGCGAATGCAGCTGCTTGACCGGTGTTTTGGCCTGGCAGCCGGCCGCGCGAAAGGCCGAAAAATCGTGCGTGCCGATCAGCACCCCGGCAGCCTGCTGCATCAGGTCGACGTCGAGTGGACGGAACATCCAGCCGGCGCGGCCCGCCAGCAAGGGCGAACGCACCGGCGTGTTGTACAGGACGTAGTGATACGTGCGCGAACGCGCCGAAAAACGGGCGTGAAAATCGAGCAGCGGGTCGCGGGAAGGGTCGACAGCGATGGCACTGGCCCAGCGCACGGCGATGGAATCGGGCAGGAAGGTGTTCACGCCGCGCACCCACGATTGCATCGGGCGATCCAGATCGGTATCGAAATGCACAACCTGCTCAAGCGCGTGCACACCGGTGTCCGTCCGCCCGGCGCACGTCGTGGCCAGGCGCGTGCGCGCAAACGTCTCGAGGGCGATCTCCAGCTGGTCCTGCACGGTCTTGCGGTCGGGCTGCTTCTGGTAGCCGTTCCACGGTGTGCCGTCGTACTGCACACCCAAAACAATCCGGGTCACGCCAGCTGTGCGCGCATCGCGTTGGCCTTGCTGACCTGTTCGCTGTTGCCGCCTTTAATGACTTCGTCGAGCAGCTCGCGGGCGCCCTCTTTGTCACCAATTTCCTGGTACGCAATGGCCAGGTCCAGCTTGGTTTCCATTTCCATCAGCGCCGATGACATGACGCTGTTGTTGCTGGCGTCTGCTGCATCGCCAATGGCCGGCTCGTCGAATGGATAGCCCACGCCGAACGTGTCGTCCGGACCAGCAGCCGGCGCAGGTGCCGGTGCAGGTGCAGGTGCAGATGCTGCAGCGCTGGCTGGCAAGTCGAGATCGATGCCGGACATGTCGAACGCCGGCGCCGATGGCGTGCGCTCGGCAGGTGGCAGCGATGGCAGGTCGTCCTGGGCAAAGGTCAGCTCCGGCGCGGATGGCTTGGTCAGGCCGACTGGCGGCGTGATAGGGGCCGGGGCCGGGGCCGGCGCCGCGGCGGCGGATCCATCGAAGTTCATTACATCGAGGTCGAACATCGGCTCGCTGGCTGTCACAGGGGCAGGAGCAGAAGCAGAAGCAGAAGCAGACACTGGCGTCGCAGGTGCCGGTGTATCGAAGTCCATGTCGAAGTCGATATCGAATGGATCGGCTTCCGCTTCCACTGGCGCTGGCGCTGCTGCCACCGGCACGATCTCGGCTTTGCTGAAGAAATCCATGTCCGGCACGACGGTCGCTTCGAAGGCGGCTTCCGCTGCCGGCGTCGCGTAGCTTACTTCGGTTGCTGCTTGCGCCGGTTCGAAATCGAGGCCGCCCAGGTCGAAATCGAGGGCGTTGTCGTCGGTCAGTGACTGAGCGGCAGCCTGTGGCAAGGCCGTCAAATCTTCCGATTCCAGTGCGTGCAGGTCGAAATGAGCGGTTTCCGGCTGAGCACCGCTGGAGGCAAACGACGCTGCCAGTTGCTGGGCCAGATCGGATTGCGATGCAGCTGCCACGGCGGCAGCGCCTGCGACGCCAGCAACCGCAGTTGTACCGAGGTTCAGGGTCTGCTCACCCGCACCGTACAGTGGATTGGCAGGATCGATCTGCAAGCCCATCGAGGCGGCTTGCTGCCATTCTTCGCCCTGACCGCGCGTCATGCTGTACAACTCGCCGGCCTGGGTTTCGAACGAGCGCAAATCTTTGCGCGCGGCGTAAATTTCCAGCAATTTCAGACGCACCGGATAACGCTCGGGATTGGTCCGCAACGCTTCCTTGAGGATTTCTTCGGCCTGGGCATCGCGGCCATATGCGATGTACACGTCTGCTTCGGCGACCGGATCGACTTCGTTGGTGTCGAGCTGGCTGGCCGATGGCGAGAAGCTCGAGTTGAAAACGCTGTTGTTGGTGTCGACGCTCTGGCCACCGGCTTCGTCATACATCGAGTGCGCCGGCTGCGAGGCAGCGCCCAGCAGCGACGCTGGACCCGGATCGGCTTCCTTGCTTTTCTTCCTGCGCTGGGCCACTGCAAACAGGGCCAGCAACAGCACCAGCAGACCGGCGCCGATGACGGTGATGTTGTCCATCAGCTTGTCGACCAGGCTAGACTCCGCTGCCTGGGCCGGCACTGGCTTTTTGGCGATCGGAGTAATCGGTACCGGCACCCGCGCTGCGGCCGGCGTGACCGGCTTTTCCGCCACGGGAGCAGCTGGCGCCGACACTGCCGGCACTGGTGTTGCTGCAGTAGTTGCAGCAGCAGCGGCCGCAGCATCGGCGGCGGCCTTGCTCTTGATGGTGGCCAGCTTTTGCAGGTCGTTGACGTTGCGTTCGAGTTCTTTGACGCGCGCTGCGGCCTCGGCCACTTCTTTTTCGCGCGCAATGGTATCTTCGACGCTGCCACCGGCCTTGCCACCGCCGGCGGCGCCTGGCGCGGCTTTCGACAGGCGCAGTTTGTCGGTCGCTTCGTTGGCGGCGGTAGGGCGTTCCTGGACCTTGGCAGTGATTTTACCGGCGCCGCTTTGCGATGCTTCCTGCTCTTTTGCCGGCGCCGACGCAGCGACCTGACCAGCAAGCTTGTTGCGGTACGCGTTGAAATCGGCAGCGTGCGCCACCACCACACCGTGGGCGTCGGCGTTACCTGTGCCTTTCAGGGCGTCGGCATCGGGAATCGACAGAATCTGGCCCGACTTCAGGCGATTCATGTTATTGCCGAGGAAGGCGTCCGGATTGGCGCGGTACAGCGCTACCAGCATCATGTCGAGCGAGATGTCGACCGGTTTGTTCTGGGCCGCGATACGGCCCAGTGTGTCGCCGCGCCGGGTGCGGTATTCGGTCAGCGTCTTGCCGCCTGCGGCTGGCGCCGGGGCGTCGGCCGCAGTGGCCGGGCGTGCCGGCCGCGCACTCGACGCTGGCACTGGTGCTGGTGTCGAAGTTGGCTTTGGCTCGACCGAAGCGGCTGCCGGCTGCTGCGCGCGGGGGCGGACAGCCGCACTGTTGGCACCGGCGGCTGGCGCCACCTGGGCCGATTGCGTCGTGCGCAATTCCGCCGGATCGAGCAGGAAGGTGTATTCGCGCACCAGGCGGCCGTTGTTCCAGGACAGCTCCAGCAGCATGTCGACGAACGGCTCGTTCATCGGCTGGTTCGATGTGATGCGGACGATCTGGCGTCCGCTGCGCTGCTCGACGGCAAAGCGCAGCGACAGCAGCGCAGGGTTGAAATCGATATTCGCGGCACGGAATGCATCCGGATTGGCCAGCTTCGCGACCAGGCCATTGGCCTCCTCCGACGACACCGACGTCAGCTCGATTTCAGCGCGCAATGGCTGGCCCAATGCGGACAGCACCGTCAGCCTGCCGAGGCCGGCGGCATAAGCAGCCGAGCTCAGCAGCACGGCGCTTGCAACGGCCGCGACGAGGGTTTTCAGTGTGGAGGAAACGATCGGACGACGTTGATTGAAATGCATAGTTGGGGCGAGTGAGTTAGCTGGGGGAAAGTTGGTATCCCGGACGTCTCAACATATCATCATGCTCCAAGGCATGCAAGCTCTGGCGCCCCGTTGATGCAACGCATAGTGCATTCTGAACACGACCGTCGCGTTTGTGCGTACTTTTGCTAACACTTAGTTATCACAGTTAGCGTGCAGTCATCGAATTGGCAGCGTGCTACGTCCCCGCACGCGGGGACGTATTTTACTTTTCCAGCACGATCCGCAGCATCCGGCGCAGCGGTTCGGCGGCGCCCCACAGCAGCTGGTCGCCGACGGTAAAGGCTGACAGGTAATCGCCACCCATTGCCAGTTTGCGCATGCGGCCCACCGGAATGGTCAACGTTCCCGTCACGGCGGCCGGCGACAGATCGCGCACCGAATCTTCGCGCGTATTGGGCACCACTTTTACCCACTGATTGTGCGCCGCGATGATGTCGTTGATCTCGTCGAGCGGCACGTCGCGGGTCAGCTTGATGGTCAGCGCCTGCGAATGGCAGCGCATGGCGCCGATGCGCACGCACAGGCCATCCACGGGAATCGCTGTGGTGCCGAACGACTCCCCCAGGCCGAGGATTTTATTCGTCTCGGCGCCAGCCTTCCACTCCTCCTTCGACTGGCCATTGCCCAGGTCCTTGTCGATCCACGGAATCAGGTTGCCGGCCAGTGGCGCGCCGAACTGCTTGATCTCGTCAGGCGCGTAACCGTTCTGGGTGGCCAGCACGGCGCGGTCGATTTCCAGGATGGCCGACGCCGGGTTGTCGAGCAGCGGGCGCACTGCGGCGTTGATGGTGCCGAACTGGGTCAGCAACTCGCGCATATGCTGCGCGCCGCCGCCGGATGCGGCCTGGTACGTCATCGATGTCATCCACTCCACCAGGCCGTGTTCGAACAGGCCGCCAAGGCCCATCAGCATGCACGACACGGTGCAGTTGCCACCGACATAATCCTTCACGCCGCGCGACATTGCATCCTTGATGACGTGCGCATTGACCGGGTCGAGCACGATGACGGCGTCGTCGTTCATGCGCAGTGTGGAGGCCGCATCGATCCAGTAGCCGTTCCACTGCGCCGCGCGCAGTTTCGGATAAACGTCGCTGGTGTAGTCGCCACCCTGACACGAAATGATGATGTCGCATTTCGACAGCTCGGCGATGTCGCTGGCGCTTTTCAGGGTAGTTTCGTTCTTCGCCATCGATGGCGCAGCACCGCCCGGATTCGAGGTCGTAAAAAACACCGGTTCGATGTCGGCGAAATCGCCTTCGTCCTGCATGCGCTGCATCAGAACCGAACCCACCATGCCACGCCAGCCTACCAGCCCAACTAATTTCATCGTCATTCCTCGTTCATGTTCATTATTGGAGCGCCGCGCGGACCGCGTCGCCCATCTGTTCCGTACTCACTTTGGTCGTGCCGGCCTCGTAGATATCGACCGTGCGCAGGCCCTGCGCCAGCACCGACTTGACCGCGTTCTCGATGCGGTCGGCCTGCTCCACACGGTTCAGCGAAAAACGCAGCATCATCGCGCTTGATAAAATCGTCGCCAGCGGGTTGGCAATGCCCTGCCCCGCGATATCGGGCGCCGAACCATGCGACGGCTCGTACAGGCCCTTGTTGTTCGCGTCCAGCGACGCCGACGGCAGCATGCCGATCGAACCGGTCAGCATTGCGGCGCAGTCGGACAGGATATCGCCGAACATATTGCCGGTCACGAGCACGTCGAATTTTTTCGGCGCGCGCACCAGCTGCATGGCGGCGTTGTCGACATACATGTGATCGAGCGCGATGTCCGGATACTCTTTATGGACATCGGTGACGATATCGCGCCAGAACTGGAACGTTTCCAGCACGTTGGCCTTGTCGACGCTGGTGACGCGCCTGTCACGTTTTTGCGCCGCCTGAAACGCCACGTGCGCGATGCGGCGGATCTCGCCTTCGGCATAGCGCATCGTGTCGAATCCTTCGCGCTGCCCTTTGAATGGGCCGTCCGGGCATTCCCGCACGCCGCGCGGCTTGCCAAAATAGATATCGCCAGTCAGTTCGCGGATGATCAGAATGTCCAGCCCCGAAACGACTTCTGGCTTCAGGGTCGACGCGCCGGCCAGTTCCGGGTACAAAATCGCCGGGCGCAAATTGGCAAACAAACCGAGTTCTTTGCGCAGGCCGAGAATCGCCTGTTCCGGACGCAGCGCGCGCTCGAGATTGTCGTACTGATAATCGCCCACGGCGCCAAACAACACGGCATCGGCGGCTTGCGCCAGCGCCAGCGTGCCTGGGGGTAGCGGGTGGCCATGTGCTGCATAACCGGCGCCGCCGACTGCTGCGGTTTCCATCTCGAACGGCTCACCGAGCGCCTCTAGAACCTTGACTGCCTGCGCCATGATTTCAGGACCGATGCCGTCGCCCGGCAAAATAGCTATCTTCATGCGTGCTCTCTTCTTATATGGTGTTGGCCAACCATGGCTGCGTGGCCAGATGGCGTTCTTCGAAGGCGCGGATATCGTCGGCGTGGCGCAATGTGAGGCCGATATCGTCGAGGCCATTCGTCAGACAGTATTTGCGGAATGGGTCGATGTCGAAGCCGAACGCCAGGCCGCCGCTGGACGTGGAAATTTTCTGCTGTTCCAGGTCGACGACCAGCTTGAAGCCGGGGAAGGCTTTTACTTCATCGAACAGGCGATCGAGGTTCGCTTCGCTTAAAACAATCGGCAGCAGGCCGCTCTTGTAACAGTTGTTGAAGAAGATATCGGCGAAGCTGGGCGCGACGATGGCACGAAAGCCGTACTGCTCGAGCGCCCACGGTGCGTGTTCGCGCGACGAGCCACAGCCGAAATTTTTACGCGCCAGCAGAATCGACGCGCCAGAATAGCGCGGTTGATTCAGCACGAAGTCCGGGTTCAGCGGACGGCCAGTGTTGTCCTGTCCCGGCTCGCCGTGATCGAGATAACGCCACTCGTCGAACAGGTTCGGGCCGAAGCCGGTGCGCCGGATCGATTTTAAAAACTGCTTCGGGATGATGGCGTCGGTGTCGACGTTGGCACGATCCAGCGGGGCCACCAGTCCTTCGTAAATGGTAAATTTTTCCATGGTCGTTTTTCCTTTACTTCCCGCCCGCGCCGGTGACCACCTGCCCGGCTTTCTGGATATCGCGCCCCATGCCGGAAATGGTATTGCAGCCTGCCAGAACAAACGCGGCGATGGCGATGATGAAGACTTTTTTCATGGGTTTTCCTGTTGGATCAGAGAGTACGCACATCGACGAAATGACCGGCCACGCCGGCCGCGGCAGCCATCGCTGGCGAAACCAGGTGAGTGCGTCCGCCCTGCCCTTGCCGGCCTTCGAAATTACGGTTCGACGTGGAGGCACAGCGCTCGCCCGGTTCCAGGCGGTCGGCATTCATGGCCAGACACATCGAACAGCCCGGCTCGCGCCATTCGAAGCCGGCATCGCGGAAAATTTTGTCGAGGCCTTCGCGCTCGGCCTGTTCCTTGACCAGGCCCGAACCCGGCACCACCATCGCCAGGCGCACATTCGACGCGCGCTGGCGCCCGCGCACGACGGCAGCGGCCGCGCGCAAATCTTCGATGCGCGAATTGGTGCAGGAGCCGATGAACACCTTGTCGATGCGGATATCCTGCATCGGCGTATTCGGCTTCAGGTTCATGTAGACCAGCGCCTTTTCCATGGCGTCGCGGCGCACCGCATCTTTTTCCAGATCGGGGTCAGGCACGCGCCCGTCGATGGCCACGACCATCTCGGGCGATGTGCCCCAGGTCACCTGCGGTTTCAGTTCGGCGGCGTTCAATGTGACGACCAGATCGAAACGCGCACCCGGATCGGAATGCAGCGTGCGCCAGTAATGGACGGCCTGATCCCAGTGCGGACCGGCCGGTGAATACGGGCGGCCCTTGACGTAGTTGATTGTAGTGTCGTCGACGCCGATCATGCCGGCGCGGGCACCCGCCTCGATCGCCATATTACAGACCGTCATGCGCCCTTCCATCGACAGCGCCCGGATGGTCGCGCCACCGAATTCAATGGCATACCCGGTGCCGCCGGCCGTACCAATTTTGCCGATCACGGCGAGCACGATATCTTTCGCGGTCACGCCGACCGGGAGCGCGCCGTCGACCTGCACCAGCATGGCTTTCGATTTTTTCGCCAGCAGCGTCTGCGTGGCCAGCACGTGCTCCACTTCCGACGTGCCGATGCCGTGCGCCAGGCAGCCAAAAGCCCCGTGCGTGGACGTGTGCGAATCGCCGCAGACCACCGTCATGCCGGGCAGGGTTGCGCCCTGCTCCGGCCCGATCACGTGGACGATGCCCTGGCGCTTGTCGTTCATGTTGAAGTACGTCAGGCCGTAGCTTTTGGCATTGGCGTCGAGCGTCTCCACCTGCAGGCGCGAGGTGGGATCGGCGATGCCGTCACGACGGTCGGTGGTCGGCACATTATGGTCGGCCACGGCCAGGTTGGCGGAGATGCGCCATAGCGGGCGCCCGGCCACGCGCAGGCCCTCGAAGGCTTGCGGGCTGGTCACTTCGTGCACCAGGTGGCGGTCGATGTAGAGGACCGTGGTGCCATCGGCGTCGGCACGGACAACGTGCGACTCCCAGAGTTTGTCGTAGAGCGTTTTTAACATGGGTTATCCAGAGTGGGCGGGTGCCTGGAAAGTGGGATTTCGATTATGCCATAATTGTGCACTGCGGAACTAAGCTCAGATTTGCACATTTATTGCCAAGAAATCGGCTTTTACTGAATATTATCAGGCTTAAAAATAATATTTACGTATAAAAAAAGCCTGTGCGTTTCAGGCACAGGCTTATTGCGACGTTGATGAAAACGCGCTTTTTTTATGCCGCCAGCTTCACCACGCCCCGGCATCCATCCATCAGGAACGACAGGCCCACCACCAGCACCAGTTCGCCCTCGGCCGAACGCGCCGTGCCGGTGATGCCGTCGACGGCAATCGCCGTCATCGGCTTGATCACCAGGTCGGCCGTGCCATCGACCGCCGACACCGCGAGGATGTACGGTTGCGGTGCATTGATGACGATGCCGACCTTTTCCAGGCAGTCTTCATACCCCAGTGAACGGGCCAGGGAACGCACCGGCAGCGGACGGCCCTGGTCTTTCAGCACAGGCGCGCCACCCACTTCCATGAACGTGTCGGGCAGCTCGACGACGCGCTGGACCACGGCCATCGGCAGGGCCAGCGAAGCACCCGAGGTCGATACCAGCATGGTCGGCACGATCGACAGTTCGATCGGCAGGCGGATGGCAAACCTGGTGCCGTGGCCAAGCCTCGACTCGATATGGATCGCGCCGCGGTTCTTTTCCACCGCAGTTTTCACCACGTCCATGCCCACGCCGCGGCCCGACACCGAGGAAGCGACTTCCTTGGTCGAAAAGCCTGGCAGGAACACCAGCTGATACGCTTCTTCGTCGCTCTGCGCGCCGTTTTCGCCGATCAGGCCTTTTTGAATCGCCTTCTTGCGCAGCACGATCGGGTCCATGCCTTTGCCATCGTCCGACAGCACGATCATGACGCTGTTGGCTTCCTGCCAGGCTTTCAGCGAGATATAGGCTTTGGCAGGCTTGCCGGCCTTGACGCGGTCTTCCGGCGACTCGACCCCATGGTCGAGCGAGTTGCGCAGCATGTGGACCAGCGGGTCGTACAGGCTGTCTACGACGACGCGGTCGACTTCCGTCTCGGCGCCCTCGATGGTCAGCTCCACGTCCTTGCCCAGGTCCTTGGCCAGCTCACGCACGAGGCGCGGGAATTTCTGGAACAGACGGCCGACCGGCTGCATGCGCGTGGCCAGCGTGGCGCGCTGCAGTTCGGCGGAATAACGCGAGGCGCGTTCCAGCGTTTCAGTCAGCGTCGCCATCAAGGTAGCGGCCTGGCCTTCGAACTTGAACTGGGCCAGGCGCTCGAGCAGTACGGCAGCCTGGTTGGCGGCCTGCACCGATTCGCCGGCCACTTCCAGCAGCGCGTCGAGTTTGACGGCATCGACGCGGATGCTGTCTTCCTTGACCGGTGCCGAAGCGGCGCGGAATGCCTCGACCTTTTCTTCGCGGCGGTCGACACCATCCCAGCCGGGACCGCCCGGCACCGGGGCCGCTGCAGACGCTGCCACAGGTGCCGGTGCATCGTCAACCGGTGCAGGCGTCGGCGCTGCTGCAGCCATTCCTGGCGCAGCTTTGGCGGCCGGGGTGTACGTACCTGACGGCGTTACCGCCATGAACATGCCTTCCCAGTCGAGGCCGTCGGGACCGGCCTGGGTGGCTACTGGCGCTGGTGCAGCAACCGCAACTGGCGCTGGCGCTGGCGCCAGCGCAGCCACGACCACCGGCGCAGGCGCCGATTTGACCTTGCCTTCGATCGCATCGGTAAGGATGCGCTCGAGCGATTGCGGCATCGACGCCAGTTGTTCGGGCGCGGCGCCGTTCGACAGATCGGTGAGCTGGTCGGCCACGAAACCGGAGGCCTGCAGCGCAGCTTCGATCGCGATCGGGGTCACTGGTGCAGCGCCGGTGCGCAGCGCGTCGAACAGGTTTTCGGTCAGGTGACAGGCCGCGACCAGGGCCGGCAAGCCCATGAAGCCGGCGCCGCCCTTGATCGTGTGAAACGAGCGAAACACTGCGTTGAGCGTTTCCTTGTTGTTCGGATCGCGCTCGAGGCGCAACAGGTGCTCTTCAACGTTGACTGCCAGATCCATCGCTTCAACGACGAAATCCTTGAGCATATCGTCCATTAGAATCCCAGATCGGCTAAGAGATCATCGACGTTGTCCTGGTCCAGGGCCACGGAAGGCACCGACGGCCCCACCATCAGCGGCTCCTTCGCGGCGAGTTTTTCGCGCAGTGGCGGCGGCGCGTTGTCGCGCAGCAGGTCGGCCAGTTCTTTCTCGACGGTCTTGGTGATTGCCACGACTTTTTTGATCAGCTGACCGGTGATGTCCTGGAAATCCTGGGCCATCATGATGTCGAGCAGGCGCGCTTTTTCCGCTTCGGTCGCTTCCGACACCGCGGTGGCGAACGACTTCGAATCGCCGGCCAGCACTTTGAATTCTTCGATGCCGAGCTTGCCAGCAAACAGATCGGCCCAGCGCGTCTCCATGACCCGCGCTTTTTTCTGCAGCACGTCCTGCGCCGGCATGCCGTCGTCGAGGGTATTGAGTACCTTGTTGGCTGCCTGTTCGGTCAAGCTGGCAACGTATTCCAGGCGATCCTGGGCATCGACGATCTGCGACGAGGCTTCGTTCAGCGCCTTGTCGTAACCCAGTTCACGCAGCGAATCGTGCAACAGACGCACGATGCCGCCGAGGCGTTCGAACATCGGCTTCTCGGTGCCGTCGGATTCTGCATGTGCAGCAACTGCGGCAACGACTGGTGCTGCCGGGGCCGGTGCTGTCGGTGCTGGCGCCGCCGATGCGACTGGCGTTGCGGCGCCGGACGACATCTGATCGAACAAGGCGTCGAGGTCGTCCTCGTCCGGTACAGCGTGGGCGGCCGGCGCCGGAGTTGGTGTCGCGGGAGCAGCAGGCGCGCTGTCGCGCTGCGCGGCTACTTCCTCGAATAAGGCGTCGAAATCGTCAGCGGCGTTGGTCATAGTCCCTGCTTCTCCATAATGTCAATCTTGAAAGTGTGTTCCAGTTCGGGTCTGAAAGCGCGCCTGCATGCAGGCCAGATGTTCATGCGAGTGTAGCAGCGACATTGCCGTAGGTAAATGTCGGAGAACGAGGAGGTCGTATTTATCTACAGAAACTTTCATTCACGACAATCAAAACCGCTGGTTTCTGAAGATATTGATAACAACAGTGTTGTATTTTGTTAGCGCGCTGTTGGTTGGCTGTTCCACTTAACCGGTGCAGGAATGGCCATGCGCACAATTTCAGCGTCATCGCGCGATGCTTTTCTGGCAATCGCGTTCAGGCGTACTACAATCAATTACAGAAACCATCTGTTGAGGAGACTGGCCATGTACCGGAAAATCCTGATCACCACCGACGGCTCGGCGGTATCCCAGCATACTGCCTGCGCAGGGGTCAAATTTGCCCACCAGATGGGAGCCGACGTGCTGGCACTGTTTGTCGCTCCCTCCTACCAATACCCGGTGTACGTCGAAATCATCCCGCCCACCTACCCCAGCGGTGAAGAGTACGAAGCCCAGATGCGCCGCGCCGGCGAAGAATACATGGGCCGCATCATGCGCTCGGCCGAAGAAGCGGGCCTGCGCCACCGGTGCCTGACCGTGTTTTCGGATACGCCGGCGCAAACCATCACCGAGGTGGCCGAGCAGCAGGAATGCGACCTGATATTCATGGGCTCGCATGGACGCAGCGGCTGGGGCCATCTATTGCTGGGTAGCGTCACCAACAAAGTCCTGGCGCATACGCACAAACCGGTGCTGGTGCACCGACTGATCAAGGAACCGCCAGTATCGACGTAGTGCGCACCTGATTTGTCGCATCAGGCTCGCAGTAGTACCGGCATTGGTGCGTTATGCATACACATGTAACTGTCGTGGCACGCCCCTGATAGATACTAACTTTGTATATGTTAGTATTACTTTTAGTTATGCACCGCCAAGGTGCTTCACGATTGCCACCCATGATCAGAATAGCCATAGCCGACGACCACACCATCATGCGCGAAGGTCTGAAGCGCATTCTCGATGGCGCGCTCGATATCGAGATTGTCGGCGAGGCAACGAATGGCTTCGAGGTGCTTGCCCTGGTGCGCCAGGGCGGCTTCGACCTGCTGCTGCTCGATCTGTCGATGCCGGGCCGCAGCGGTGTCGAGCTGATCAGGCAAGTGCGTAGCGAATCTGCCAAACTGGCCATCCTGATCCTTACCATGCACGAAGAAGAGCAATATGCGGTGCGTGCCATTCGCGCTGGCGCGCAGGGTTATCTGACCAAGGAAAGCGCCGGCACGCCGTTGGTTGGGGCGATTCGCAAAGTCGCCTCCGGCCGTCCCTATATCAGTACCGAAGTCGCCGAACAGCTGGCGCTGAATATCATGGCGCCCAATGAACAGTTGTTGCACAAGCAGCTGTCAGACCGCGAATTCGAAGTTTTTTCGCTGCTGGTGGGCGGTAAATCCATTACGGAAATTGCCAATAATTTGCACTTGTCCGTGAAAACAGTCAGCACGCACAAGACCCGCATCATGCAAAAAATGGGCATGAATTCACTGTCCGAGATGGTGCAATATGCCGTTGCACATCGCTTGCTGGTACCGCTCAAAGCCTGAATCAGGCCCCTGTGTCGACGTCAATGTCGACCTTGGTATCGCAGCTGCGCAGAGACGCCCCAAATTTTAGACAATGCAATTTGTCGAATGTGCGACCGCTGAGTGCATATTGCTTGCGATTTCTTGCACCGATCCGTTGCGCAATCGCGCCCCCGCACCGCCTTTTCCCCTCTGTAGCGCCCCTTCCCTTGTAAGAATATTCCTAACCGTTAGTCCTACGTCCTACACAGAGATTCAGCCGTTCCTGATATGCGAGCCGGACTCGTGTTGGCATACTAAATTTACCGTTCGACTTGCTTGCGAAACATATTCATGAGCCAGCCCTGCCGCGGTTTGCGCCAGAAATCGTTCAGCCTGTTCAATTTCGGACATTGTTTGGACACCCTTCATTTCACCTGGAGATGAGCATGCAGTCCCAGCCACCATCAGATCCACGCGCCACCAATACCCTCCATTCCTCACCATCGGAAGCAGGTCGTCAACGCCAGGGACGCCTCTGGTCCAATCTGAAGGAAGTGTGCGACCTGTTGCACATCCAGGCCGCCAGTTCCGTTAATACCGAAGAGCTGCTGTTCCAGCACGTGCAATTCAAGACCGGTCAGCGCGTGCACACCATCGGCCAGGCTTTCGATACGTTGTACATCGTCAATTCCGGCTTCCTGAAAACCGTGCTGATCGACGAATTCGGCAACGAGCAAGTACTGAGTTTCCCGATGAAAGGCGACATGCTCGGCGTGGACGGCATCCACACCCGCCATTACGCCTCCGAAGCCGTGGCGCTGTCCGACTGCGACCTGATCTTGCTGCCGTTCAAAAAACTTACGGCGCTCGGCCGCGTGCACCTGGAGCTTGAGAACGTCATGTACGGTGTCATGAGCCGCGAACTGGTGCGCGAACAGGCAATGATCGGCATGCTGGGCGCACTTTCCGCCGAAGCGCGCGTTGCACGGTTCCTCGTCACGCTGGCCGACCGCTTTGCCGCCATGGGTTACTCCAGCAAGCTGTTCAACCTGCGCATGACGCGCCACGAAATTGGCAGCTACCTCGGCCTGACGCTGGAAACCGTCAGCCGCACACTGTCCGCCTTCAACGAAATCGGCCTGATTACCGTCGACCAGCGCACTATTGGCATCAAGGACGCAGAATCGCTGAAAACGTTGCGGCGCCTGCCACCATCGCGTTCGCGCACGAAGACAACTGCCAAGTCCAGGATGGAAGCCGAACAAGCTGGTGACGACGTGGTAATCGCAGCGATATAAGTGCAATCGCCCACAAAAAAGCCGGCGTCCCGAGGACGCCGGCTTTTTTCGGGCAAAACTTATTACTGGTCTCGCGTCAACAGATTATTGTCGACACGGACTTTTTCACCGACGCGAAAACCAGGGTCGTTTGCATAGGTGATGACCTTGGTAGCACCGTTTGGATAACGCACCATTACTTCATAGTGCTGGTTGGGAGCAGCATTGGCGGCATTGTTGTTGTCGATATTGCGGCCCACTGCTGCGCCACCGACCAAGCCGGCAATTTGCGCTGCCGTACGGCCATTGCCGCTGCCTACCTGACTACCCAGCAGGCCACCCACCAGTGCACCGCCCACCGTGCCGATATAGCCGGCGTTACCTTGCACCTGCACCACGTTCACGGTTTCCACCGTAGCGCAGTTGCTGCAATAACGCGCAACCGGGTTCATCGGACGTGGCGCGGGTCCGGACACCAGTGGCCCCCGCAAAGTCGCTGTGGTGGCCCTGCCGTTATTCCGGATAGTGGCGGTAACAGCGCTGTCAGGCGCCAGTCGGTCGGCGCGGCGCACGGTATACACGCCGCTGTATTCGCCTGGACGGGTTTCAGGCAGAAAGAAAACGCCGCGGCTGCCAGCGATGGCAATTTCCACTTTGGAACGTGGCGTACCCATCAGCGTAAATGTCAGCTCGTCGCCCGGTGCCAGGTCGTTCGCACCGCGCACGTCGAAACGTTCCACGCGCGGCGCCATCACGCCTGGTGCCGGCCGTGCGGCAGGACCACTTAACAGCGATTCACTGAGCACCTGGGTTGCCACGCGGTTGCCTTCACGCAGGTTGGCGGTCACGGCGCTGTTCGGCTGAATGCGGTCGCGCGTACTGATCGTGTAAGTGCCCTCGTACTGACCAGGCTCGGTTTCGCTCAGTGTCAGATTACGGATGGCGCCATCGATGCGAATGGTCGCGCTGCCACCCGGGCTGCCATACAGATCGAAATTGAGTTCCACGCCAGGCGCCAGGCGGCGTACTTCGTCGACGTTGAAGCCGCGGATGGCGGGACCGCGTGGCGCTTCACCACGGTTATACTGCTGCGATTGCGACTGGGCCTGCGCAGGCGCCATCATCGTCATCGACGCCAGTGGCAATGCAGCGAACACTGCCGCTGCAATGATATTTTTTGTAAACATCGTTTTTCTCCTTAACGTCATGTATTGACGATTTATTGACGTAAGGTACGCTTTGATGCAAAGCCGGTCGGTTCGCTAGCGAACGTAATGTACAGCCTCCCCAGAGCTGACATAGATGGCTTCGCCAGGCTCCCGGACGACTGTATGGCCCCCGGTGAATGCGCCAAACGATGGCAGAATCATGCGCGTTGCGCCCACCACAAAACACGGCAACCGCAGCCTGTCGAAACGGGTTGCCAGAATGAATGCAGGATGCACATGTCCAGCCAGCACATAACCGGGCGCGGCGATATCGGGATGGTGGCAAAACGACAGCGCCCCGACCGTGTGCGGTTCATCGACCATGTCGATATTCAGGATCGCGGCCGGGTCGCCTGCGTGCTTGTCATGATTGCCGCGCACCAGCGTCAGTCGCAGTTGCGGATTGCGCTCGCGCCAGGCCAGCAGCGCTGCCTGCGTCGCTTTCGCGTGCGCCGCGCGCGCATGTAAAAAGTCGCCGAGGAACAGGATATGTTCCGCGCCATGTTCCTGCACCAGCGCATCGAGCGCCTGCAGGTTCTGGGTGGTGGTGCCGCTTGGCACCGGGATACCGAACGACCGGAAGGCCGCGGCCTTGCCGAAGTGGATATCGGCAATCACCAGCATTTTTTCGCGGGGCCAGTACAACGCTTTTTCTGCCAGCAACAACGCTGTTTCGCCGGCCAGATCCACTTCTTGCTTACTCAAACTGCGGCTGCGTTTTCCAGTTCCCGGACCATGCGCGCCACGCGGTCGGAGAGTTTTTCGGTGCTGACTTTTTCGCGGAAACGCTCGACCATCAGCGCAAAGCCAAACGGCGTGGCGCGCCGCACTTCGCCATACGCCAGTCTACGTGTATGGAGCTCGACCAGGGTATCGCGCAGGCGGGTCAGTTCCAGTTCCTGCTCCAGTACTTCACGCTGCGCCTGCGTCAACAGCAGGTTGGCCGCATCGTGCTTGCGAAACACCTCGAAAAACAGGGAAGACGACGCCTGCACCTGGCGGTTCGATTTCGGCTGGCCCGGATAGCCCTGGAACACCAGGCCGGCAATGCGCGCAACTTCGCGGAAACGCTGTTGCGACAGTTGCGTTGCGTTCAGCGAATCGAGGACATCTTCCAGCAGATGACCGGTATCGAACAATCCAACTGCCGCGCCAGTCGCGCCGCCAAACACCAGCCCCCATTCGACTGGCTCGCTCGACAAAAGTTCAAAACCGTAATCGTTGACAGCGATGGAAAACGTGATCGGCTGCACCTTGCCGATGCGGTACGCCATCAGCGAGGCCAGCCCGGTGTGCACCGAGCGCCCGGCGAACGGGTACACAAACAGGTGGTAGCCTTCCCTGCTCTTCATGCTTTCCAGTACCAGCGTATCGGTGGTGGGCAATGCCGACCATTGCTGCTGGATCTCGATGAGGGGGCGGATCGCTTCCATTTCCGGCCCGTCGAAGACGCCATTTGCTGCCTGGCGCAATTGTTCCAGCGACGCGTGCGCCAGTTCCGACGACATCGGCATCTTGGCGCCGGCCCAGCGCGTGATGGCGCCGCGCGACCCGGTGGCGCGCTTCACGAACGCCGTCATTTCGTGCACGCGGATGAACTCGAGGATGCGCCCGCCGAACAGGAAATGGTCGCCCGCTTTCAGGCGCGAAATGAACGATTCTTCGACGCTGCCGATGCGCCCACCGCTCATGTATTTCACCTGCACCGACGAATCGGACACGATGGTGCCAATGCCCATGCGGTGACGCCGGCCCAGCGCCAGGTCCGGCACGCGGTAGACGCCCTCCTCGTCCGGCAACACGCGCCGGTATTCCGGATACACCGTCAGACTCTGGCCGCCGCGCGCCACGAAGTCGAGCGCCCACTGCCATTCTTCATCGGTCAGATGGCGGTACGACCAGGCGCCGCGCACTTCCTGCAGCAATTCTTCCGACCGGAAGCCACCGCCCAGCGCCACCGTCACCAGGTGTTGCACCAGCACGTCGAATGGTTTGTTCGGCACCAGCCGCGCTTCAATATTCCGGTGCGCCACCGCCTGTTTCGCGCCCGCGGCTTCCAGGATTTCCATCGAATTGGTCGGCACCAGCGTCACGCGCGAGACGCGTCCGGGCGCATGACCGCTGCGCCCGGCCCGCTGCAGCAGGCGTGCGATGCCTTTTGCGCTGCCGATCTGCAGCACGCGCTCGACCGGCAAAAAGTCGACGCCCAGATCGAGGCTGGCGGTGCAGATGACGGCTTTCAGTTCGCCCTTTTTGAGGCTGGTTTCCACCCACTCACGCACCTCGCGCGCCAGCGAACCGTGGTGCAGCGCGATCACGCCCGCCCAGTCGGGCCGCGCCTCCAGGATATTCTGGTACCAGATCTCCGACTGGGAGCGGGTATTCGTAAACACCAGCGTCGCCTCGTGCTGCTCGATTTCGCGGATCACCGGTTGCAGCATCTGGATGCCCAGGTGGCCGCCCCACGGAAAGCGCGCGACATTCTCGGGGATCAGCGAATCGACGCGAATTTCCTTGCGCATGTCGCCTTCGACCAGCACGCCGTCATCACTTTCGCCCAACAGGACATGGCGCGCCTCGTCGAGATTGCCCATCGTTGCCGACAGGCCCCACACCACCAGTGCCGGGTTCCAGTAGCGCAGGCGTGCCAGCGCCAGCTGCACCTGCACGCCGCGCTTGCTGCCCATCAACTCATGCCACTCGTCGATGATGATCATGTCGAGGTGTTTGAACTGCTCTTTTGCCGCCGCGTGGCTGAGCAAAAGCGACAGGCTTTCCGGCGTCGTGATCAGCGTCGACGGCATCGTGCGGGACTGGCGCGAGCGTTCGGCCGAGCCGGTGTCGCCGGTGCGCGCGCCCACCGTCCAGCCGGGCATCAAATCGGCGGCCGAGGTTTCCAGCGCGCGCTGCGTGTCGGCCGCGAGCGCGCGCATCGGCGTGATCCACAACACGCGCAAGCCTGTGCCTTTCTTCTGGCCGCGCAAGAGCGCCGCGAACCATACCGCGTACGTTTTACCAGCACCGGTATTGGCATGCAGCAGGCCGGATTTACCGGCCACCGCAGCTTTCCATACCGCCCGCTGGAACGGGAACACTTTCCAGCCGCGCTGCGCAAACCAGGCATCGACGGCCAGCGCCGCGGCCGACTTAGTCATGCGCTGCCGCCAATAAACCCTTCAAGGTGTCGAGCGTATCGGCGTCGTCGACAGTTTTATCGAGCCGCTGGCGCAGGATGCGTGGAAAGCGCACGGCGATGCCGGCCTTGTGGCGCGTCGACAGCGCGATGCCCTCGAAGCCGATCTCGAACACCATCGACGGTTTCACGGAACGCACCGGGCCGAATTTTTCAATGGTCGTCTTGCGGATCGCATTGTCGACCTTGGCGATTTCCGCATCGGTGAGGCCGGAATACGCTTTTGCGAATGGCACCAGCTTGCGCTCGCCGGCTTCGTCGGCGTCCCACACCGCAAACGTGTAGTCGGTGTACAGCGACGCGCGCCGCCCATGGCCAGCTTGCGCGTAAATGAGCACCGCGTCGATGGCGTACGGATCGACCTTCCACTTCCACCACGTGCCCACATCCTTGGTGCGGCCGACGCCATACTGAGCGTTGCGCGCTTTCAGCATCATGCCTTCCACGCCGCGATTGCGCGATTCGGTGCGCGTGACGGCCAGCGCATCCCACGACTCCGCTTCCACCAGCGGCGATATTTTCAGCGCTGGCTGCGCTGCGTCCGTCACCAACGTTTCCAGCAACGCGCGCCGCTCGTGCTGCGGCAAGGCGCGCAAGTCGACGCCATCGCGTTCCAGCAAATCATACGCCAGCAGCACCGCTGGCAATTCAGCCAGCAGTTTGCTTGATAACGTTTTCCTGCCAATCCTTTTTTGCAGGTCGGCAAACGCTGCAGGACCGTCTTTCCAGACCAGGATTTCGCCATCAATGACCGTCCCTTCCGGCACGACAATGGCGGCGATCTCGGGAAAGCGCTCGGTAATCAAATCCTCGCCGCGCGACCAGACGTAACTCTCTTCACTGCGCCGCACCAGTTGGGCGCGGATGCCGTCGTATTTCCATTCGACCTGCCATTCCTTGATGTCGCCCAGCGCAGCAGGCGCGCCTTGCAACTGGTGCGCCAGAAAAAATGGGAACGGCTGGCCGCCGCGCAGCTTGTGCTCATCGTCCGACTGCTCGGCAATCAACCGTAAAAATCCGGCAGCCGTGGGCGCGACGCTGCCATCGGTCCAGCCCATCATGCGCTGCGCAATCAACTTGCTGTCGACTGCGGCAATCGACGACAGCGCGCGCGTCACCAGCAATTTCGAGACGCCGACGCGAAAGCCGCCACCGATCAGTTTGACCAGCAAAAAGCGCTCGCGCGCGGTCAACTCGTTAAAATAGCCCAGCAACTTTTCACGGACCGCGGCAGGGTCGGCGCCCCGCAGCGGGCCGATGCGCTCTTCCATCCAGACGGCCAGGCCGATATCGCTTTCCTGCTCGGGCGGTGGCAACACCAGCGCGACGGTTTCAGCCAGATCGCCGACTGCGTGATAGCACTCTTCGAACAGCCATTCGTCGAGCATCGCGTATTCGATGGCGAACTCGCGCAGCAGTTTCGACGGCACCGCCTGGCGCGGTTTGCCGCCCGCCAGAAAGTACACCGCCCACGCGGCATTCTCGGGCGACGCGGCAGAAAAATATTGCTGGAGCGCCTCGAGTTTGCGGTTGGTAGCAGTGGTTTCGTCGAGTTCGGCGTACAGGCGGGCAAACTCACGCATCGGTCGCCTCGACGTCGGCTGCAATTTTTTCGGCGGGCGCTGCTTCGTCCTCGTCGCCAAATTCGGTATCGAAGCCTTTGGCGTCGTAACCCTGCTGACACAACCAGCGCACCATCGTGGGAATCGAGCCGTGTGTGACGATGATGTTTTGCGCCTCGGTCGCCTTGATGGCGCTCATCAGGCCGGGCCAGTCGGCATGGTCCGACAGCACGAAACCACGGTCGACGCCACGCCGGCGGCGCGCGCCACGCAGCAGCATCCAGCCGCTGGCAAACGAGTCGCTGTAGTCGCCAAACCGGCGCATCCAGGTAGAGCCGGATGCCGACGGAGGCGCCACCACCAGCGCGGTTTTCAACGCAGCCTTGTCAATATCAGTGACGAGAACGGTAGGCGGCAAGTCAATCCCGCCGGCGCGATAAACGCGGTTCAGCGGTTCGACGGAACCGTGGCAAACGATGGGCCCGATGCTCGCGTCCAGCCCGGACAAAATGCGCTGGGCCTTACCGAACGAATACGCAAACACGACGCTGCAGCGTCCCTGCTCGGCGTTCTTGCGCCACCATGCGTTGATGTCGTCAAATACTTCCTGCTGCTTTTGCCAGCGATAGATCGGCAAGCCAAACGTGGATTCGGTAATAAAAGTATCGCAGCGCACCGGTTCGAATGGTTCGCAGGTGGCATCCGGCTCGACCTTGTAGTCGCCCGACGCCACCCACACTTCGCCGCCACATTCCATGCGCACCTGCGCCGACCCCAGCACGTGGCCGGCAGGATGCAGCGAAATGGTCACACCGTTATGGGTGATTTGTTCGCCATAGGCCAGGCCGTCGATGGTGATCTCGCCAAGGCGCGAGCGCAGGATATCGACGCCGGGCGTGGCTGCCAAGTAGTGGCCATGGCCCACACGCGCGTGATCACCGTGCGCATGCGTGATGACGGCGCGGTCCACTGGCCGCCATGGATCGATATAAAAATTTCCCGGAACACAGTACAGACCTTCCTTGCGAACGACAACCATGTCTCCCATCGGCGCTTCCCTTTGACCTGTTACGTGTGAGCTGTGACCTGTGACCTGTGACCTGTGCCCTTAAACAGCAGTTACGAAGTCTGCCATGAACGTACGCTTTTCGCCGTCCGGGAAGGCAATCGTCACCTGGTCATTCGCGACAGCGCAGACCTCGCCAGCACCATGCCTGGCGACTGTTACATGGTCACCCATCGCAAAACGTGGGCCTGTCAGAACTTCGGCGTGCTTGAACGCCTCAGTGAACATCGGCATTTCCTCGGACAATGACAGCACAGGCGGGTTGCGGCAGTTATCGCATTTGCAGCATTTGTCGAAGCCGGGCGCTTCATCGGAAAAATAGTCCAGCAGCACTTTCCAACGACAGAATCCGCTGACGGCGTACGCCACCATCGATTCCAGCGACTCCTTGTCGTGTTCCTGTTTCAAGGCGTAGACATCGGCCAACTCCTGCAATACCTCCACCTCGGGCGCCTTGCCGGTCAACGCGTATTCCAGCTTGCGATTCTGCTTGATGAGCCCGCCGTCCTTGAGCATTTTCATGCAGATCTTGAGCTTGCTGGTCGCAAATTCTGCTGCCAGCGCATCGACCTGGTCAAACGTTACCGCACCATTCTCGGCCAGTTCGCGCACTGTCTCGTACACCATTGCCAGCTCCGGCACTTGCGGATAATGCTTGGCGAGGAAAAACTGCTGGATGCGCTTGTCGTCCTGAAAGAACAGCAGCGTGCATTGTGCATCGAGGCCATCGCGGCCGGCCCGGCCAGACTCCTGGTAATACGCTTCCAGGTTTGGCGGCACTTGCAGGTGCACCACAAAACGGGTGTCGCTTTTATCGATGCCCATGCCAAACGCATTGGTCGCTACCATCACGCGGGCGGCGCCATCCATGAACGCTTCCTGATTTTCCTTGCGTTCGCGCGCCGACAACTTGCCGTGGTACAGCGTCACGCTCTCGCCAGTTTCCTTGAGGATCGCGTGCATTTCTTCCGCAACCTTCACCGTTGCCGCGTAGATAATGCCCACGCCTTCAGTCGTACGCACCAGATCGACCGCGCGCTGGTATTTTTCCTGCGCGCTGGTGACCTGAATAACGTTGTAGTGGAGGTTCTGACGATAAATACCGGTATTGATCACCTTCATGCGCTTCCGGCCCAATTGCTTGCCAATATCGCGTACCACGTCGTCGGTGGCAGTAGCAGTCAGGGCCAGCACAGGCGGCTTGCCCAGTGCATCGATGGAGGCAGCCATTTGCAGATACGCCGGCCGGAAGTCATGGCCCCAGTGCGAAATGCAGTGTGCCTCATCGACGACGACGAGCGTGACCCTGGTCGTCGTCAGCACGTCCATGAATGCTGGCGTCGTGAACCGCTCGGGCGTACAGAACAAAATTTCACAACCGTTGCCAATTGACGCCAGTGCCGCGTCTTCTTCTTCGCGCGTCAGCGTGCTGTTGAGCAGCACCGCGTTGACGCCAAGCTCCACCAGCTTGTCCTGCTGATCTTTCATCAATGAAATCAGTGGTGAAATGACGACTGTCAAACCACCCAATAAGCGCGCAGGCACTTGGTAACACAAAGATTTCCCACTGCCGGTAGGCATGATGGCCAGCGTATCCTTGCCGTCCAGGACGCTGTCGATCACTTGTTGCTGGCCGCCACGCAGGCGCTCGACGTGAAATACGGAGCGCAGCAGTTTGCGGATGGTGTTACGACGAAGTACCAGTTCGCCGTTGCGCAGGAGGGTGGTGTCTAGTTTTGTCATGACTCGACTGTATTGCGCACGATTGCCGACAGCTATAGGACAGCAGCTACAGGCGACGTAGGAAGCATGCGATTGCACCCCTCGTCAAACCATACAGCGTCGCAAGCGCTATTCCTACAAGTGGGCGGATACTTGGCCGATAGTTGCTTTTGAGAACGTGGCCTATGATGAAGTCACTGTAAGAGCACTTGCAGATCACACCCCTGCTGGAGAATTATCATGATGCGCAACTTGCCAATTACCTGGGCTGCCCTGAACGTCGCGTTGGCCAGCGCTGCAGTATGGGTGGTATGCCAGAGTGAAGCACTCGGCACCGGCGGCCCACTGTTTTTCCACTAATTTTCAGCTAAAAAAAATCCTGCTCGAAAGCAGGATTTTGTGTAGTGATGTCAGCGCGCTTATGCTGCGGCGGCAAGCTGCTCCTGCACTTCGACAGTCTCGTCTTCAGACGGTGCACGCATCAGGTGATCGAACGCTGCCAGCGAAGCTTTAGCGCCCTCGCCCACTGCAATGACAATCTGCTTGAACGGCACCGTCGTCACGTCACCGGCTGCATATACGCCTGGCAATGAAGTCTGGCCACGCGCATCGACTTCAACTTCACCATGCCGCGACAATGCGAGGGTTCCCTTCAGCCATTCCGTGTTTGGTACCAGGCCAATCTGCACGAAGACGCCTTCCAGTTCGATTTTTTGCGACGCGCCATTGGTACGGTCGATATACGTCATGCCGCTGACCTTCTGGCCGTCGCCGAGGATCTCGGTGGTCTGCGCCGAGGTGAGCACAGTGACGTTTTTCAGGCTGTGCAGTTTGCGCACCAGCACCGCATCGGCGCGCAACTCTGCACCAAATTCCACCAGCGTCACATGTTGCACCAGCCCAGCCAGGTCGATTGCCGCTTCCACACCGGAGTTACCGCCACCGATCACCGACACACGCTTGCCCTTGAACAGCGGACCGTCGCAGTGCGGGCAGTATGCAACACCGTGGTTACGGTATTCCTTTTCGCCCGGCACATTGATTTCTCTCCAGCGGGCACCGGTGGCAATAATCACCGTCTTGCTCTTCAGTACCGCACCAGTTTCGGTGGTAATTTCAATCAATTTTCCTGCCGTCAGCTTGCTGGCGCGCTGGGTGTTCATGATGTCGACTTCGTAATGCTTGACGTGCTCTTCGAGAGCGACAGCAAATTTCGGGCCGTCGGTTTCCTTCATCGACACGAAGTTTTCGATCGCCAGCGTATCGAGCACCTGGCCGCCGAAACGATCGGCCACGACACCGGTACGGATGCCTTTACGGGCGGCATAAATTGCTGCTGCTGCACCGGCAGGTCCGCCGCCGACGATCAGCACATCGAAAACATCTTTTTTCGACAACTCTTCTGCCTTGCGGGCACCGGCACCGGTGTCGAGCTTGGCGAGAATTTCTTCCACGCCGGTGCGACCCTGGCCGAAATGCTCACCATTCAGGAACATCATCGGCACAGCCATGATCTGGCGTGCTTCAACTTCGGCCGGGAACACGCCGCCATCGATGGTCGTGACCTTGATGCGTGGATTGATAATCGACATCGAATTCAAGGCCTGCACAACTTCAGGACAGTTGTGGCATGACAGCGAAATAAACGTTTCGAAGACATAATCGCCATCGAGGTTGCGGATCTGCTCGACAGTTGCGTCGTCAAACTTGATCGGGTGGCCACCCACTTGCAATAGCGCCAGTACCAGCGAAGTGAATTCGTGGCCCAGCGGGATGCCGGCAAAACGCACGCCGACATCAGAATTTGGACGGTTGATCGAGAACGATGGCTTGCGCTCATTGTCGTCGTAACGTTCAACCAGGGTAATCTTGTCGCTCAACGGGCCAATTTCCCGGAGCAGTTCGTTCATTTCACGCGATTTAGGCGAGTCATCCAGCGATGCAACGATCTCAATCGGTTGCACGACTTTTTGCAGATAAGCCTGCAATTGTTGCTTGAGGGTTGCGTCCAGCATGATGGTCTTCCTTTTTTAGATTGCCGGGCCACACGGCCCGGCAGGTACTCTTGTTTATTTCAACTGACTAATACAACAATTTAGATCTTGCCGACCAGGTCCAGGGATGGGGTCAGGGTTGCGGCGCCTTCGCTCCACTTGGCCGGGCATACTTCGCCTGGGTGCGCTGCAACGTACTGGGCAGCTTTGACTTTGCGCATCAGTTCCGACGCATCGCGGCCAATACCGTTGTCGTGCACTTCCATCAGCTTGATCTGGCCTTCCGGGTTGATGACGAAGGTGCCGCGCAGTGCCATGCCTTCTTCTTCGATCATGACTTCGAAATTACGCGACAGAACCCCGGTTGGGTCGCCGATCAGTGGGTAGTTGACCTTTTTGATGGCTTCCGACGTGTCGTGCCATGCTTTGTGCGCGAAGTGGCTGTCGGTCGATACGCCGTACACATTGACGCCCATTTTTTCAAATTCTGGCTGGAAATCGGCCAGGTCTTCCAGTTCCGTCGGGCAGACAAAGGTGAAGTCAGCTGGGTAGAACATGACAACCGACCACTTGCCGGTGAACGACGCTTCGGTCAGGTCGATGAATTTGCCAGCGTGGTAAGCAGTTGCTTTGAATGGCTTGACTTGGGAATTGGTAAGGGACATGTAAGCTCCTGGTAGTGGTGGTTAAGTGCTGCAATGGAGACCAGTGTATCTGGCCTGGTGAAAATTAGGAAATTGATTGATCGGATAATCTCGATTGATTTTGACTATAAGGCAGCGGTGACGATGCCGACGAGGACCATTTATATGAGTCAAGCAGCGGCTTGGGTAACGGCAGGCAGGCTCAGCCCTGGAACTTTGTCACTGCAAGGCAACACCAGTGTGAACGTCGATCCTTTGCCCACTTCACTGGCAACTACCAGTTTGCCGCCATGCGACTCGGCCAGCTGGCGCGAAATGTACAGTCCCAGGCCAAGTCCCTTCAGTTCGCCCGTGGCGACGCCCCGTTCGAACGGTTCGAAAATACGCTCCATGTCGCTCGGGTCGATGCCACGGCCCTGGTCGCGCACATCGATGCGCACGGTGGCGTCCACTTCGTGAATGCTTACCTCGACCGGACGCCCGTTGCCGTAGCGCAGCGCATTGGTCAGCAGGTTGACGACCACCTGCTCGATGCGGAATTCATCCCAGCGGCCAGTGACAGGCGCATGTGCCAGCAAGGTGACCGTGGTGCCGGTGGCGCCGGCGTGCAGCGACAAATCGGATACCACGCGCTCCAGCAACCCCATCAGTTCGACCTGGCCGGGGCGGATCGACAGCGTGCCGCTGCGCATGCGCGAGACGTCGAGCATGTCGTCGATAAGGCGGATCATGGCCTTGATCTGGCGCTCGTCGCGTTTCACCATGCCATTCAATTGCTCGGCACCAAACGCCGCCATATTGCCGCGCTTCACGTGCAGCGTGCGCATCTGCGTTTCGAGAAACAAGGTATTCAACGGCGTGCGCAATTCGTGCGCCACGAGCGACATGAATTCGTCGCGCATGTGCAAGGACCGCTGCAGCTCAAGCTGGGTATCGCCCAGTTCGCGCAATAATTTTTCCTGCTCGCGCCGGCTGCGTTCCAGTGCTGCCATCTGGCGCTGCGTTTCGCGGCGCTGCTGGTCGAGCGCGACAAACACGTTGACCTTGCCGCGCACGGCGTCGGGGTCGAGCGGCTTGTACAGAAAATCGACGGCGCCCGTTTCGTAGCCCTTGAACGCATAGTTCAGTTCGCGTCCGGCGGCACTCACGAACACGATGGGAATATTGCGCGTGCGGTCGGTGCTGCGCATCAGCTCGGCCAGTTCGAAGCCGTCCATGCCCGGCATCTGCACGTCGAGAATGGCCAGCGCAAATTCGTGCTCGAGCAGCAGCGACAATGCTTCCTCGCCGGAGCTGGCCTGGAAAATCTGGCGCTGGTCGCCACGGATCAGGGCTTCCAGAGCACGCAGGTTTTGCGGCAGATCGTCCACGATCAGCAGCTTGCTTGGTTGTTCTTTCATGACTTCTCCAACAAGGGAAACAACGCTCCGATCTGTGCAAGAGGGAGGACCAGATCGGGTGGACAACGTTTTATGGCGGCTTCAGGCATGGTACTGGCCTGCGCATCCGCCGGATCTTGGACAACAGTCAAACCGCCGCGCTGATGCACACGTGCCATGCCGGCTGCGCCATCCTGATTGGCGCCGGTCAGCAAAATGGCAGCCAGGCCTGGCCCGTAGGCATCGGCGGCCGATTCAAGCAAGACATCGATGGCCGGCCGGGCAAAGTGCACGGGCGCCTCGCAACTCAGCGAAAACGTACGGTCGCGCTCGATCGACAGATGGTAGCCTGCCGGCGCGAAAAATACCGTGTAGCCTGATACCGGCAATTTATCGTGGGCTTCCTGCACCGGCGCGGTGAGGCGCGCATCGAACAATTCCGCCAGACGACTCTCGCGATCGCCAGGCACATGCAGGATGCAGATGACCGGTAGCGAAAAGCGCGAGGGCAATTGTGGTAACAATTTCAATAGCGCATCGACACCACCAGCGCTGCCAGCGATGATCAGCGCCTCCGGCTTGAAACGCGCCACCACCGCTGCTATTTCGGAAGCATCTTTCATCTTGCTGCAATCATTTCGCGCGCTTGCGATAGACGCGTTCGCGGCGCGCCACGACGTCGAACCGTGACGCGTAGCTGGAAAACTCCAGGCTTTCCTTGCTGCCAAGGCCCAAAAACCCCCGGTGACACAAGGAATCATGGAACAGGCCCAGCACGCGATCCTGCAGGCGTTTATTGAAGTAAATCATCACATTCCGACAGCTTACCAGATGAGTTTCTGCAAATACACTATCGGTGGAGAGGCTGTGGTCGGCAAACGTGACATTTTCCGTCAAAAAATGCTCGAACAGGGCGCCATCGTAAGCGGCAGTGTAATAGTCGGAAAATGCCCGCTTGCCGCCTGCTTTTTGATAATTCTCCGTGTAGAGGCGCATTTTGTCAGCACTGAAGACGCCGCGCCGCGCTGCTTCCAGCGACACCGGATTGATATCGGTGGCATAAATCAGCGTGCGCTCAAGCAAGCCTTCTTCATGCAGCATGATCGTCATCGAATAGACTTCCTCGCCGGTGCTGCAGCCGGCAATCCACACTTTCAATGACGGATACGTTTCCAGCAGCGGCACCACTTGGGTACGCAGCGCAGCAAAATATTCGGGGTCGCGGAACATCTCCGTGACGGGAATGGTGAGGTATTGCAGCAACTGGGCAAACGCGGCAGGCTCATGCATGACGCGCGATTGCAATTCCGATACCGTGGCACATTTCATTTCCGCCAGGGCGTGCAGCACCCTCCTCTTTTGCGAGGCGCCGGTGTAGTCGCGAAAATCGTAGTTGTACTTCAGATAGACCGCTTCGATCAGCATCTTCAGTTCAATGTCGATATCGTGATGTTGTTGGACTTTCAAATACGCTCCAGGTTCGGCATCCAGACGCGCAACAGCGAATACAGGCGCGTCAGGTCAATCGGTTTCGCCAGGTAATCGTTGGCACCTGCCGCCAGGCACTGCTCCTGGTCGTCTTTCATGGCCTTGGCAGTGATGGCGATAATCGGCAGGCGATTGAAGCGGCCATCCGCCCGGATGCGGCGGGTCGCTTCCAGGCCATCCATGCCCGGCATCATTACGTCCATTAACACCAGGTCGACGTTGTCGACTTCATCGAGGCGCGCAATGGCTTCGAACCCGTTGCGCCCCACCACAATTTTGGCGCCGCGCTGCTCCAGTGCTGCCGTCAGGGCGAACACATTGCGCACGTCATCGTCCACCAGCAAAATGGTACGCCCATCGAACACACGGTCGCGGCCACGTACGGTTTTCAGCATGCTCTGGCGCTCGGTCGACAGCTGTGACTCTACCTTATGCAGGAACAACGTCACTTCATCGAGCAGGCGCTCCGGCGAGCGCGCACCCTTGATGATGATCGAGCGCGAATACTTCAGCAGATCGGCTTCTTCATCGCGCGTGAGATTGCGGCCGGTGTACACAATCACGGGCGGGAACGAGCAGATCTCTTCATGAGACATCCGTTCGAGCAGTTCGTTGCCCATCATGTCGGGTAGTTTGAGATCGATCACCATGCAGTCGAATATTTCGGTGGCGAGCAGCTTTAATGCTTCACCGCCGGTGCCCACCGCAGAAATTTCCACGTCGGTGTCGGCAATCAGCGCCATCACGCTGTTGCGCTGGCGCTCGTCGTCCTCGACGACCAGCACGCGCTTGATTTTCTGCGCAGATTTCTCCTCCAGCTTGCGGAACACCCCTTCGAGATCGTCGCGCGATGCCGGTTTCAAGGCATAGCCAATGGCGCCCAGATGCAGCGCTTCGCCGGCATTGTCGGCACTCGACACCACGTGGACCGGGATGTGGCGCGTCTCCGGACTATCTTTCAGCAGCTGCAGCACGGACAGCCCGGAGCGGTCCGGCAGGCGCATATCGAGCAGGATGGCGTCTGGTTTGTGGCTGAGCGCCAGTTCCAGACCCTCGCCTGCCGTCAATGCCACCAGGCAGCGATACTTGAGGTCATGGGCCAGGTCGTACAGGATGCGTGCAAACGCGGCTTCGTCTTCGATTACCAGCACGGTCCGTTGGCCGGCCGACAAGTTTTCGCGGTCGTCATCGAAGGAAGCGTGATGATGCTCCCTGGCGACCGGCACCGCAGCATCCTGGGCCGCGGGTGCGCGGGGGGCGATGGCAGGAGGCGGAGCGGGCCTTGGGTTGGGCGCCGCTGCCGGTGGCGTGGTAGCGCCCGCATCGATGTTGGCTGGCAGTGTCAGCGTGAAAACACTGCCCTGGCCAGGCGCGCTGGTGACATCGACCTTGCCGCCTAACAGCGCCGTCAGATCGCGCGAAATCGACAGGCCTAGGCCGGTACCGCCAAAACGACGGCTGGTGGTGCCATCGGCCTGATGGAAAGCGTCAAAAATTTTGTCTTGCTGATCGGACGCAATACCAATGCCGGAATCCTTGACGGCAAAGCGGATCCAGTTGCTATCCACAGTCGACACCTGCAGGCTGACGGCGCCCGACTCGGTAAACTTGACGGCATTCGACAACAGGTTTTTCAGCACCTGCTCAAGGCGCTGGCGGTCAGTGTGGATGGTCAGCGGTACATTGGCATCGACGGTGGCCGAAAATGCCAATTGTTTTTGCTTGGCCATCGGACCGAAGGTGTGGCCCAGGTTTTCCACCACCCGCCGCAGCGGCAGATCTTCCACCACCAGCTCCAGCTTGCCGGCTTCCACCTTCGAGATATCGAGGATGTCATTGATCAGGTGCAGCAAGTCGTTGCCGGCCGAATAAATCGTCTGGGCAAAGCGAACTTGCTCCTCGTTCAGGTTGCCTGGGGTATTGTCTGCCAACAGCTTCGCGAGGATCAGCGAGCTATTCAGCGGCGTGCGCAGCTCGTGCGACATATTTGCGAGGAATTCCGATTTGTAACGGCTTGAGCGTTCCAGTTCGACTGCACGCTGGCGCAGCAGTTCCTGGGCATCGACCAGCGCCGCGTTTTTGGTATCGAGATTGAGCGCCTGCTCGGCCAGCTGGTCGTTGGTCTGCTCCAGTTCGGCCTGCTGATTTTCCAGGCTGGACTGCGACGCTTCCAGCGCGCGCGACTGTTCTTCGAGCTCTTCGTTGGCGGTGCGCAGTTCCTCTTGTTGCACTTGCAGTTCTTCATTCAGTGCCTGCGTTTCCGACAGCACTTCCTGCAAACGCTGACGGTACAGCGCGGCATTCACGGATGCACCGATGGCTTCGCCAATCATGGCAAGAAATTCACGATCGCGCGGCGTAATGCTGTGCAGGAAACCGACTTCGATCACGCCGTTCACCATGCCTTCATGGCTGAACGGGGCAATGATCAGGTTGCGCGGCGTGCTGCTGCCGAGGCCGGAATTGACCTTGATGTAATCCTGCGGCACATCTGCCAGCGCGATCAAGCGGTTTTCGTGGGCAGCCTGGCCCACCAGCGATTCGGCGCCGCGGAACACAGAACCGCTCTGTTCGTCCGGCGGGAAGCCATACGTGCCGCTGCGGCGCAGTGCACCGTGCTCGTCGCGGATGTACATCGCGGCAACCGAGGCCTCAAGATAGCGCGCCACGTAATCGAGTACCGCTTCCGACAACGGCCGCACCGTGTTGTGACCAGCACTGCGCTCCGACAGTTCGGATTGCCCGGTGCGCAGCCACGACTGGTGGCCCAGCAATTTATTGTGCTCTTCCTGCAGTCCCAGCGCGTGCGAGTACGAGTTGGAGAGGCGGACCAGTTCGCGCCGGCCAAACATGGCCAGCAAGCCGCCCACGCCCAGGCTGAACAGCAGATACAGAACCACCGACCATTGCGTCAGCTTGCGCGAATAATCGTTCCGCTCCTGCAGCAAACCCCGTTCGACATCCAGGAAATCCTTGAACTGGCGCCGCACTTCGTCGGTGAGGTTTTTGCCCCTGCCGCTTTTGATCAGGTCGAGAAAGTCAGCATTCTGGCGCCGCCGCGCGATGATCTCTGCCGCAAACTTTTCCCATTCGACCTGCGCCACGGTGACTCTGCGCACCCTGTCGACCTGCGTCGGATTGTCGCTGACCAGCTCGGTCAGGGAGCCAAGCTGCTGCTTGATGCGCGGGCCCGCGAGCACATACGGCGTCAGAAAATTTTCGTCATTGGTGATCAAATAACCACGCATGCCGGTTTCCATATCCGCCGACAATTTACTGATCTCGGTAGCGTCGCCGATCACCTTCTCGGTGTGTTCCACCCAGTTGAGCGCGCTGATCAAATACGCGATGATCGCCACAAATACAGCGGCACTCAACACACCCACTCCGAGCGGCAACGCGACGTTGCGGCTCAAAATCTTTTGAAACTGTATCTGGTCGATCGATTTGCCTGGCATGCGATGGCTTCTTGATGAGAAAAATAGCCGAAGTGTAACGCAAATGGCGCCGCCGAAGCGCCCGGGAGCCGCGCGCATTCAGGCTCGGTGCATCACCCGGCGCGCTGTGTCTTTCCTGTCCGCTTTTCCTGCTGCGGCAGATACGGGAGCAAATACGGCGCGGTGCGGCTTTGCTTGCTGGCGCCCACAACATGCGGCTCGCCCTGCGCCACGACTGTACCGCCCGCCTCGCCTGCGCCGGGGCCAATGTCGATGACCCAGTCGCACGCGGCCACCACGCGCATCGTGTGCTCGACCACAATGACCGTGTTGCCAGCCTCCACCAGGCGATCGAGCTGCTGCACCAGCCGGTCGACATCGGACGGGTGCAGCCCGGTGGTTGGCTCGTCGAGGATGTAGAGCATATTGCCGCGACTGGCGCGCTGCAGCTCGGTTGCCAGCTTGATGCGCTGCGCCTCACCGCCGGACAGTTCGGTGGCAGGCTGACCCAGGCGCAAGTAACCGAGCCCAACCTCGCGCAGCACTTCCAGCGCCCGCTCGACCAGTGCTTCGCCGGCAAAAAATTCGGCGGCAGCATCGACGGTCAGCGCCAGTACTTCGGCAATGTTCTTCTCTTTATAGGTCACTTCCAGCGTTTTGGCGTTGTAACGCGCGCCGCCGCAGGTTGGGCATGGCGCGTACACGCTGGGCAGGAACAACAGCTCGACCATTACCGAGCCCTCGCCCAGGCAATGTTCACAGCGCCCTTTCGCAACATTGAACGAAAATCGCCCAGCATCGTAGCGGCGCGCCTTGGCCATTTTGGTACCGGCAAACAGTTTGCGCACCTGGTCGAACAGGCCAGTGTACGTGGCAAGATTCGAACGGGGCGTGCGACCGATCGGGCGCTGGTCGACCGTCACCAGACGGCGCACGCCTTCCAGTCCCGACACGATGCGCCCCTCGGTGGCAATGGCTGTATCCTGCTCGAGGTCATCGATTTCCTCCGCCTCGGGCGCGGGGCTGGACTGTCCCAGGCCGCGGCTGACCAGATCGACCAGCACCTGGCTGACCAGGCTCGATTTGCCGGAACCCGAAACACCGACCACGCTGGTCAACACGCCCAACGGAAACGCCACCGCCAGATTGTTCAGGTTGTTGCGCGTGACGCCTTCAAGCTTGAGCCAGCCGGTTGGCGTGCGGGCCGGGCGCGCGGCGGGCGGCGCCACGTCGAACAGGTAGCGCCGCGTCTGCGATGCTTCGACTTTCTGCAAGCCTTCCGGCACGCCGCTATATAAAACATCGCCGCCCTGTTCGCCGGCCGCGGGGCCCACGTCGACGATCCAGTCGGCATGGCGGATCACGTCCAGCGCGTGCTCGACGACAAACAATGAGTTGCCCGACGCTTTCAGTTGCGCCAGCGCGGTCAGCAGTGCCTCGGTGTCGGCCGGGTGCAGGCCGGCGGACGGTTCATCGAGCACATACACGACGCCAAACAGGTTCGAGCGCACCTGCGTCGCAAGACGCAGGCGTTGCAATTCGCCCGGCGACAGCGTCGGCGTGCTGCGGTCCAGCGCGAGGTAGCCGAGGCCCAGATCAAGCAGCACCTGCAGGCGCGCCACCAGGTCGGCAGCAATGCGCTGCGTGACAATCACCTGCTCCGGATGCGCCTTGGCATGCGCAGCATCGATGCGGGCAGTGCCGTCGGCATATGGCGCCAGCAAGCTGGACAGTTTGGCCAGCGGCAAACGCGCGATGTCGGCGATGTCGAGTCCGGCGAAGGTCACCGACAATGCCTCCTGGCGCAGGCGCTTGCCGTGGCACAGCGGGCATTCGGTGCTGACCATGTAACGTGCCACGCGCTTTTTCATCGAAGCACTTTCCGTGTTGGCAAAGGTTTGCATCACGTAGCGGCGCGCGCCGGCAAACGTGCCCTGATAGCTTGGCGTTTCCTTGCGTTTCAGGGCAAGCCTGGTTTCCTCGGGCGTCAGGCCGCCATACACCGGCACCGTTGGCGTCTCGTCGGTCCATAAAATCCAGTCGCGGTCTTTTTGCGGCAAATCGCGCCATGGCGTATCGACGTCGTAGCCCAGCGTGACGAGGATATCGCGCAGGTTCTGGCCATGCCAGGCCGGTGGCCAGGCCGCCACGGCGCGCTCGCGGATGGTGAGCGTATCGTCCGGAACGAGCGACCGTTCGGTAACTTGATAGACCCGCCCCAGGCCGGAGCATTCAGGGCACGCGCCGTCTGGCGTATTCGGCGAAAATCCTTCCGCGTAGATCAGCGCCTGCCCTTTTGGGTAATCGCCGGCGCGCGAGTACAGCATGCGCACCGAGTTGGCGAGCGTGCTGACGCTGCCCACCGATGAGCGCGTGGTTGCCGCGCCGCGTTGCTGTTGCAGGGCGACTGCCGGCGGCAAGCCGTCGATTTCATCGACATCCGGCACCGCCATCTGGTGAAACAGCCGGCGCGC
This sequence comes from Pseudomonadota bacterium, assembly GCA_030853745.1. Classification (GTDB taxonomy): domain Bacteria; phylum Pseudomonadota; class Gammaproteobacteria; order Burkholderiales; family Burkholderiaceae_D; genus JALYUM01. The sequence goes on from JALYUM010000002.1 coordinate 86,441, forward strand.
GTACGGCGACACCGATTCCAGGTAGCGCCGCTGCGCCTCGGCGTACAACGTACCGAAAGCGAGCGACGATTTGCCCGAGCCGGAAACACCGGTGAACACCACCAGCGCATCGCGCGGAATCTCCAGGCTGACGTTTTTCAGATTGTGCTCGCGCGCGCCCTTGACGCGCACAAAACCAGGCTTGTTATCGTTTGATGGTCGCATACACTGTCCCGCAATAATTTAATGGCAGCATTACAACAAAAACACGCGGCAATCACCGTGCGTTGACGAACCGTGCGCATACCATCGAGCCCAGCCGTGCAGTAGCGTACCGACGCCAGCGTCCGAATTGCTTAACTTAACGGACACGCCCGACATGCGGGCCCATTCACGCATCTTCACGAAAGAAAATATGACATTCAATAACGCCGTCGTCTGGCTCGATCACACCACCGCCCAAGTCATCCACTTCGACAAGGATGCCTCCGAGTCCGAAGCATTGAAAACGCACTCGACTCACCCGCATCCCAAGCAGAATCATGCTGACAGCCATGCCAACGAAGACGACAACACCCGTTTTTACGAAGACATCGCTGCAGTCCTGACGAACGCCAAGCAAATCCTGGTGGTCGGCCCGGCACAGGAAAAAACCGCTTTCGTCAAATTTCTGACTGCCAAAGCGCCTGCCATTGCCGACAATATCAAGGCTGTCGAAACCGTCGACCATCCGTCGGACGGCCAGTTGCTGACGTACGCACGGCGCCATTTCACCAGCGCTGGCGGCCTGAAGTAAAGGACGCATGATCGGCCGGGCGCAGCATCGCCACGCCGATGATTGATGATTGATGACCAGCTGCCCGTGCTGTGCAGCGTGTCACCCGGCCCGTACTGCCCGATGGATCACGCTGCAGCGGCATGCAGCAATTGCTTGCATGCCTGCGCAAATGCCGCGCCGTCGTCGGCGCGCGCTGCTACCTCGCGACACCGTTCGGCCAGGTCCGGCCTGCTGAACAGTCCGGCCAGAGCGGCCACCAGCCGGCCGGTATTGAGCCGCGCTGCATCCAGCCGTGCACCAACTTTCAAAGTTTTGACCCGCTCGGCATTGTCGAACTGATCGTGCGACATCGGCACGACCAGCTGCGGCGTACCTGCGCGCAGCGCTTCGGCCGTGGTGCCAATGCCGCCGTGGTGGATCAGCGCGCCCACGTGCGGCAACAGTGCACGCAGTGGCACGTAGTCCTGCCACAGGATGGTTGGCGGCAAGTGGGGCGGGACCTGGCCAGCATGGGGCGTCAGAAAAATGGCACGCCGTTGCAAATGCACGGCAGCATCGCGCGCGGCGGCAAAATAAGCAGCGGCCTGGCGGTTGCCGGTGCCGTGCGTGAACACCAGCGGCGCCGGGCCGGCTGCCAGGAAATCGCGCAGCCCGGTCGACAGCGCAGCCGTCGGGTTGGGATCGTACAGCGCAAAATCGGCTTGCAGCAGCGGCCGCGGCCAGTCGGGCTGGGGTGGTGCAAACCAGGCGGGGAACAACAGCATCGACAGGTCGGGCGCGCTGGCCAGGTGCTGCAGCAGGCCAGCTACCGGTGCCAAACCTTGCGCGCTTCGGGCCGCATTGATGCCGGGCAGCGCGACTGGATCGAGCACGCATTTTTCCAGCGTACGCCACATCAGCGTGCGCACACTGCGGGGTATCCAGGCCGGCACCGTGTACGGGCCGGCCATCAGCGGATCGTGCACGGTCGGCAGGTTTTGCGGCGCCAGCAGGCCGGCCACAACGGTCACACCGGGGCGGGACGCGCGGATCAGGTCGGCTTCGGGCAAAGCAAGAGGATGCACGATCAGCAGGCTGCGTGGGGTGGTCAGCAGCGGCGTGGCCAGCGCCTGTACCTGCGCCATCGCGGGCCGGGTGGCACGCCAGACCACGCCGAAACCGCGGATGGCGTGCCACAAATCAGGGTCGTCGAGCACCGCTTCATCGATGTCGACGCCATGAAACGGCAAGCCGGCTTGTTCAACATACGGCTGGTGCAGCCACGGCGCGATGAAACTGACCCGGTGGCCCAGGTCGCGCAGCACCGTGCCGATGCGCAGAAATGGAAACAGGTCGCCAGCCGAACCGATGGTGACGAGGACGACGTCGATCGGATCGTCGGCCATCGGTTTTACAAAAACCTGTCGAGGATGCGGCGGCTGTTCTTGTCGATCTTGAACATGTCGCGGATCAGGAACTGGATGCCATGGTTGTCGGCGATGATGAGCGCAGTCTCGCCGATGCGCCGGATATCTTCTTCGCCGCGCAATATGAACGCGGTGTCGCCGCGGTCGGTTTTCACCGTCCATGTGCACGGTGTGGCGAAGCTGCTGACGTCGACAACCGCATCGATAACCGGCATGAATTCGCGCCCGTCCAGCTCGCTTTGCACGAGGTCACGCAGCTGCGGGGCGAGCGTGGCCATGTCGTCGATCCAGCCGACTTCCTTGCCACCGTCGCGCACCAGCGCAATGCCCCGGTCGGGCGACTGGATCGGGAACGCGCGCACCGGCACGACGCCGATGTGTTCGTCGCCCTCGGCAGTGGTGAGGATGAGTTTGCCGAAGCTGTCGCGGCGCAGCTGAAAATTCGTGGTGTCCATGTCAGTCGTCCTTGTCGTCGAGGTCGGTATCGACGTTGCGCGCCTGCGCTTCGTACAGCCGGAAATACGCACCCTGGCGCGCCATCAGATCGTCGTGACTGCCCTCTTCCACCACTTCGCCGCGCTCGAGCACGACCAGGCGGTCGGCCCGGTGCAGCGTCGACAGCCGGTGAGCGATGGCAATCGTGGTGCGGCCCTGCACCAGGTTGTCGAGCGCCTTCTGAATTTCTTTTTCGGTTTCCGAGTCGACCGACGACGTCGCTTCGTCCATGATCAGGATCGGCGGATCGATCAGCAGCGCGCGCGCAATCGAAATGCGCTGGCGCTCTCCGCCGGACAAACCCTGGCCGCGTTCGCCGACCATCGAATCGTAGCCCTGGGGCAGGCGCAGGATGAATTCGTGGGCGTGGGCCGCGCGCGCCGACGCGATGATTTCTTCGCGTGTTGCGCTAGGCTTGCCGTACGCGATATTTTCGGCAATGGTGCCGAAGAACAGGAACGGCTCTTGCAACACGAGGCCGATCTTGCTGCGGTAATCGGCAATGGCCAGCTGACGGATATCGACGCCGTCAAGCAAAATGGCGCCTTCGGCCACATCGTAAAAGCGGCAGATCAAATTCACCAGCGTGCTCTTGCCGGAACCGCTGTGGCCCACCAGACCCACCATTTCACCGGGCTTGATATTCAGCGAAATGCCGCGGTTGACCGCACGGTTGCCATAGCGGAAACCGACTTCGCGCAGCTCGATACGGCCTTCGATCTTGTCGATTTTGACCGGGTTGACTGGCTCCGGCACGCTGGAAACATGGTCGAGGATATCGAAAATGCGCTTCGCGGCCGACGCCGATTTTTGCGTGACCGAGACGATGCGGCTCATCGAATCGAGGCGGCTGTAAAAGCGGCCGCTGTAGGCGATGAACGACGACAGGACACCCAGCGTAATTGCGCCGCGCGACAGCTGCCAGATGCCGAAGCACCAGATCACGAGGATGCCCAACTCGGTCAGGAACGACACCGTCGGCGAAAACAGCGACCACACTTTATTGAGCTTGTCGTTGACCGCCAGGTTGTGCTTGTTTGCTTCACGGAAGCGCACGGCTTCCCGCTGTTCCTGGGCAAATGCCTTGACGACGCGGATGCCGGGAATGGTGTCGGCCAGAACGTTCGTCACTTCGCCCCATACGCGGTCGATCTTTTCGAAGCCGGTACGCAGGCGGTCGCGCACGATGTGGATCATCCAGGCGATGAACGGCAGCGGCAGCAGTGTGACGACGGCCAGCCACGGATTGAGCGAAAACAGGATCACGCCGGTCATGATGATCATCAGGACGTCGGACGCGAAATCGAGCAGGTGCAGCGACAGGAACACGCAGATGCGGTCGCTCCCGCTGCCGATGCGCGACATCAGGTCGCCGGTGCGCTTGCCGCCAAAAAACTCGAGCGACAGTTTCAGTAAATGTTCATACGTGGCCGCGCGCAGATCGGCGCCCATGCGCTCGGACACCAGCGCCAGCACATACGTACGGCCCCAACCGAGCAGCCAGGCCAGCAGCGCAGCGCCGAACAGGCCGCCCATGTACTTGGCGACCAGGGTCGTGTCGATCTGCTGGCCGTTCGAGTAGGGCACCAGCACGTTATCGGTCAGCGGGATGATCAGGTACGGCGGAATCATGTGCGCTGCGGTGCTGCCCAGCATCAGCAAAAAGCCCAGCAACAACTGGCCACGATACGGATGGGCAAAGCGCCACAGCCGGAACAGCGTCCACGTCGATGGCGGCGTGTAGAGCACCTTGGTGCACACCGGACAGTCTTCATCGTCCGCTTCCAGGGGACCCTTGCAACTCGGGCAGACAATGGCTTCGACGGAGGCGATGGCGCGGCCGCTGACCACGCTGTCGCGCTGCTCGTTGAAACTGCCCTGGACGCGAATGGCGTCGAGGTTCTGGGCCAGCGTAAAACGCCACGCTGCCAGCAGGCCCTGGTCGTCGGTCAATTCGAGGTGGCCGACGCCGGCGTGGTCATCATGGCGTAGTGCGAGACCGGCACGATATGGCCAGTCCTGCCAGGCGGTCTCGCCGGGCGCCAGAGACAGCAGGCGGCGATCGGTGACAACCACGATGCCTTTTCTGAAGTGCAACCGGGTGTCGAGGTCAACGGCAACGCTGGTTAAAACGTTTTCCCCTGGCAGAAGCTTGTTGGCGACGTGATCCTGCCATTGCTCTGGCAGCGAACTGGTGCCAGACGTGAGCATGGCGGGAGGGGCAAGTGGTGCAGTCGTCATCGTTCCTGGCTTTTTTGAAAATGAACACTCCCGGAGTGCGCCGTTTAGGGCGCCAGGGCAATTTACGGTATTCTAACGAGGGGGTGAGACTGGCAGAAATCAGCTCGACACGTTAAGCTTCGTCCCAGCAAGTATACAACATGTGCGCTAGGCATTTGCCGGATTCCGGTAATGTAGCGAGCAAGCGGCCCATATAGGTAATGCCAAATTTGTGCGTGTGTGGCGCGGGTGGCAAGAAAATGATTACATGACAATGAAGAACGATATTGCCGTCCTCCGGGTGACTCACTTGCGCGGTCCGAACATCTGGACCTACCGCCCGGTCATCGAAGTGTGGCTCGACCTTGGCGAACTGGAAGAATGTCCTTCGGATAGCCTGCCCGGCTTCACCGACCGTCTTACCACCCTGCTGCCCGGACTGATCGAACACCGCTGCGGGGTTGGTGAGCGTGGCGGTTTCATCGAACGCCTGCACACCGGTACCTGGGCCGGCCACATCCTCGAGCATATCGTCCTCGAACTGCAAAACCTGGCCGGCATGCCCACCGGTTTCGGCAAAACGCGCTCCACCGGCGTGCATGGCATTTACAAGATGGCTTTCCGCACGCGCGACGGCATCGTCGGCCGCGCGGCGCTGGACACCGGCCACAAACTCATCATGGCAGCGATCAACGACATGCCGTTCGACCTGGCCGCTGCAGTGGCCGCGCTGAAAGAACTGGTCGACGACCATTGCCTCGGGCCGTCCACCGCGCACATCGTCGAAGCCGCTACCGACCGCCGCATTCCATCGCTGCGCCTCAACGACGGCAACCTGGTGCAACTCGGCCACGGCGCCGCCCAGCGCCGCATCTGGACCGCCGAAACCGACAAGACCGGTGCCATCGCCGAGAGCATCGCCAGCGACAAGGACCTGACCAAATCGCTGCTGTCAGCCTGCGGCCTGCCGGTGCCGGAAGGCGCACTGGTGCGCAGCGCCGAAGCCGCGTGGGAAGAAGCGCAGGACATCGGCCTGCCGGTCGTCGTGAAACCGTACGACGGCAACCATGGCCGCGGCGTGTCGCTCAATTTGTCGACGCAAGCGGATGTGGAGGCCGCGTACCACCTGGCCGCGCGCAAGGGCGACAGCTCCGCGGTGCTGGTCGAACGCTTCATCACCGGCGACGAACACCGCCTGCTGGTGGTGGGCAAACAGCTGGTGGCTGCCGCACGCGGTGAATCATTGTGGGTGGTCGGCGACGGCGTGGCCAATGTCATTGCGCTGTGCGACAGCCAGATCAATATCGATCCGCGCCGCGGCATCACCGAAGACGCGCCGCTGAACGCCATCGTGCCGCAGGACAGCGCCGAAATTATCCTCGACCTGCAGCGTCAGGGTTTGACGCCCGAATCGGTGCCTGCAGCCGGTCAGAAAGTGCTGATCCAGCTGAACGGGAATGTCGCCACCGATGTCACCGACCTGGTGCACCCGTCGATTGCCGCTGCCGCCACGCTGGCCGCCCGCATCGTCGGCCTCGACATCGCCGGCATCGACCTGGTGGCCGAAGACATCACGCGCCCCCTTGAAGAACAGCGCGGCGCGTTCATCGAAGTCAATGCCAGCCCGGGTTTGCTGGCGCATTTGAAACCGGCGCATGGCCAGCCGCGTCCGATCGGCACTGCCATCATCAATCACCTGTTCGGGCCGATTGATACCGGCCGCATTCCGATCATCGGCGTCACCGGCACGCGCGGCGCCAGCATGGTCGCGCGCCTGACCGGCTGCCTGCTGCACCTGAGCGGACGGCATATCGGCGTGGCCAATGCCGACGGCCTGTATCTCGATGGCCGCCGCGTCTCGCATGCGAATAGCGTCAAGTTCGACGCCGGCCAGCGCCTGCTGATCAACCGCACCATCGAGGCCGCGGTATTCGAATCGAATGCGCGCGCTATCCTCACCGAAGGCCTGCCGTACGATAAATGCCAGGTCGGTATCGTCACCGACATGGATGGCGTCGAGGACCTGGCCGAGTTTTACCTGCGCGATGCCGACGACCTCGCGCGCGTCGTGCGCAGCCAGGTCGACGTGGTGCTGCCGGACGGCGTGGCGGTGCTGAATGCTGCCGATGCCGCCGTGGCGGAACTGGCCGAACTGTGCGACGGCAGCGTGATTTTTTACGCCGCCGACGAACACCTGGACGTGATGGCCAGCCATCGCGCTACCGGCGAACGCATCGCATTCGTGCGCGGCGGCGCCATCGTGCTGGCGCACGGCGCGGACGAAACCGTGGTCATCGACCTGTCGCGCCTGATGCCGGACGTGGCGATTGACGTCGGCAGCGTGCTGGCTGCCACGGCCGCCGCGTGGGCGCTGGATGTCCCGGCCGACCTGCTCAGCGCGGGCCTGCGCACGTTCGAGGCTGGCGTAAAAAGATAAACGCGCGCGTACATTGAATCTGTCCGGCAGCAGGCCCGGGTGCGCGTCGTGCACCGACCTGCGGACAAACACGAAGGATTGAAGGTTTATGGAAGTATCTCGCGTACGCGCCCTGCGGGGCCCCAACCTGTGGAGCCATCACACCTCGATGGAAGCGGTCGTCATGATCACGCCCGCCGAAGAATCGGTCGGTGCGATGGCCGGTTTCGAGACGCGCCTGCGCGCCCTGTTCCCGCAACTGTCGCCGCTGCAGCCCACCGGCCACGATGACACCATCCCGCTCGCGCATGTGCTCGAACTGGCGGCGCTTGATTTGCAGGCGCAGGCCGGCTGCCCGGTCACGTTCAGCCGCACCACGTCCACGTCCGAACGCGGCACGTACCAGGTGGTGTTTGAATATTCGGAAGAAGCGGTCGGCAAGCTGGCCTTGACGCTTGCACAGGCGTTGATCCAGGCCGCGTTCGACAACGCGGCGTTCGACCTCGATGGCGCGCTGACGCAACTGCGCGACCTCGATGAAGAAGTGCGCCTGGGCCCATCGACCGGCTCGATCGTGTCGGCGGCCATGGCGCGCAATATCCCGTTCCGGCGCCTGACCGACGGCAGCCTGGTCATGTTCGGCTGGGGCAGCAAGCAGCGCCGCATCCAGGCCGCCGAAGTCGACTCCACCGGCGCGATTGCCGAGACCATCGCGCAAGACAAGGAACTGACCAAGCGCCTGCTCGATGCCGCTGGCGTGCCGGTACCGCTGGGCCGCGCCGTCAGCGACCCCGACGACGCTTGGGCTGCCGCGCTGGAAATCGGCCTGCCGGTGGTGCTGAAACCGAAGGACGGCAACCAGGGCAAAGGGGTGACCGTCAACATCACCTCGCGCGAACAGCTCGATGCAGCGTACGTTGCGGCTTCCGAATTCCGCGACGATATCCTGGTCGAGCGCTACCTGCCCGGTAACGATTTCCGCCTGCTCGTGGTGGGGAACAAGCTCGTTGCGGCAGCACGGCGCGACCCGCCGCAAGTGATCGGCGATGGCGTGCACACGGTGCGCGCACTGGTCGACACGGTCAACCTGGACCCGCGCCGCGGCAACGGCCATTCGACATCGCTGACCAAAATCCGCTTCGACGATATCGCCCTCGGCAGTCTGGCAAAACAGGGCCTGGTGGCGGAATCGGTGCCAACCAAAGGTCAGCGCGTCATCCTGCGCAATAACGCCAATCTGTCCACCGGCGGCGCGGCCACCGACGTCACCGACGACGTGCACCCGGAAGTGGCGGCGCGCGCCATCGCTGCCGCGCAGATGATCGGCCTGGATATCTGCGGCGTCGACCTGGTGTGCGACAGCGTGCTGCGTCCGATCGAAGAACTGGGCGGCGGCATCGTTGAAGTCAACGCGGCGCCGGGCTTGCGCATGCACCTGTCGCCATCGTTCGGCAAGGGCCGCGCGGTGGGCGAAGCGATCGTCGGCGCGATGTTTGCCGATGGCGACGATGGCCGCATTCCCGTGGTCGCCGTTACCGGCACCAACGGCAAAACCACCACGGTGCGCCTGATTGCGCACCTGCTCACTGCAGCGGGCCTGCGCACCGGCATGACCAACACCGACGGCGTCTACATCGAAGGGCGCCGCATCGACAGCGGCGACTGTGCCGGTCCGCGCAGTGCGCGCAATGTGCTGCTGCACCCGGACGTCGACGCGGCCGTCTTCGAAACCGCGCGCGGCGGCCTGCTGCGCGAAGGCCTGGCGTTCGATCGTTGCCAGGTGGCGGTGGTCACCAACATCGGCGCCGGCGATCACCTGGGCCTGAATTACATCGACACGCTCGCCGAACTGGCGATCCTCAAAGGCGTCATCGTGCAGAACGTGGCCGACAGCGGCGTGGCGGTGCTGAACGCCGCCGATCCAACAGTTGCCGCCATGGCCGACAATGCGCGCGGCTCAGTCACTTTTTTCGCTCTTGACGTCAGCCACCCTGTAATGTCGATGCACCGCGCACAGGGTGGGCGCGTGGTATTTGTCGAGGATCTCGAGATCGTCTGCGTACAGGGCAAGCAGGAACACCGTATCGCGCTGGCCGACGTGCCGATCACACGCAATGGCGCGATTGGCTTCCAGGTCGAAAACGTCATGGCGTCAGTGGCGGCTGCATGGGGTTGTGGATTGTCGTGGGAGGCGATCCGCGCCGGCCTGAAAACGTTCGTCGGCGAAAGCGACAATGCCCCCGGCCGTTTCAACGTCTTCGACTACCGCGGCGCGACCGTGATTGCCGACTACGGCCACAATCCGGACGCCATCTCGGCGCTGGTGCATGCCTGTGAATCGATGCCGGGGCTGCGCCGCTCGGTGGTCATCAGCGGCGCGGGCGACCGGCGCGATGAAGACATCCGCCAGCAAACCCAGATTCTCGGCGCGGCATTCGATGACGTGTTGTTGTATCAGGACCAGTGCCAGCGCGGTCGCGCAGATGGTGAAGTCATCGCCCTCTTGCGCGATGGTCTGCAGGGTGCAAAACGCACCAGCCATGTCGAAGAAATCCAGGGCGAATTCGTCGCCATCGACATCGCGCTGGGCAAATTGGGCAAAGGCGATTTGTGCCTGATCCTGATCGACCAGGTCGATGAAGCGCTGGCGCATATCGCCGGGCGGATTGCCGAAGGCTAGTCAACCAGGGCACGCAAGACGGGACCAGGACCAGCACCCTGCCCCGTCTTGATAGCTGGCACTTGTTTAAAATCCATTCGCCGCAAACTGTTGCGAATGATGAAACGTAAGCTGAACTGGAAGAGCCCGCTCTTCTTCTGCTTGTTACCAATCTTCCTGGTAATGATCTTTCTCGGCTTTCCGCTTCCCATGGCGCCTCCCCCCAAGAGCAAGCCGATCCCTGAAGTCTCCGTGCAAGAAGAAAAACGCAAACGCAAGCGCCTCGACCGCATCGATCTACCGTAGGGTCAGAGTCGCATTCATTAGTAACATTCCCTACCGTCAAAAAAATAAAATAGGGTCAGAGTCGAATTGTTCAGCAACTAGTTGCAAAACAATTCTACTCTGACCCTACGTATTTATTTACTGAATGAGTTTCGAATCAATTCGACTCTGACCCTCATTGATTTCGATTGCAGAGGGAAAGATTACCAATCAATTTGACTCTGACCCTCATTTTTGGGCAATTGTTTCCGGGATTGGGGTGTCGTTGCCCCAGGCGCCCCCTAATGCACGGATCAAGGCGACTGTCGTGACGGCGCGTTCGCCGCGCAGCTGGGCAGCGTTGCGTTCGACCAGCGACAAGTTGCGCTGGGCGTCCAGCAAATCGAGATAGTTGGAACGACCCGCGTCATACAACTTCTGCGCCAGGTCGGCCGAGCGGCGAGCATACACCACGCCAGCGTCGACTTGCTCGGCCTGGCTGGCCAGGATGCGCAGGCCGGACAGGTTGTCTTCGACTTCCGAGAACGCCACCAGCACATTCTGACGGTAGTTGGCGACCGATTCCGCCAGCACCGCTTCACTGCGCGTGATGTTGTTGCGGTTGCGACCGCCATCGATGATCGGCAGCGACATCGCCGCGCCCAGCAGCCACGAGCGGCTGCTCCATTGCAGCATGTTCGACAATGCACTGGAGACACCGCCGCCCTGCGCCGACAGATTCAACGACGGGAACATGGCAGCGCGCGCTTCGCCGATGCGGGCGTTCGCGGCCACCATCGCGCGCTGCGCCGCAGCCACGTCGGGACGGCGCTGCAGCAAGGTCGATGGCATGCCGGCCGGGATTGCCGGCAGCGCATTTCCCATCCCTTCGGCCAGCAGCGGATCGCCCGCTGCCGCAAACTGCGCCGCCGGACGACCCAGCAGCACCGCCAGTGCATGCTCCAGGTTGGCCCGGGTGCGTGTCAGAGACAGTGCGTCGGCCCGCGCCGAGGTCAGCTCGGATTTGGCACGCACCAGGTCGAATTCGCCAATGTCGCCATTGTCGAAGCGGCTCTGATTCACCTTCACACTTTGCAGGCGCAGGTCGACATTCTTGGCCAGCGTCGCCAGTTCCGCGTCGGTCGAACGCAGGCGGAAATAGGTCTGCGCCACGTCGGCCTGCAGCGCCAGCAGCACGGAGCGATACGTCGCCTCCGACGCGCCGGCGTCGGCCTGCGCGGCATTCACGCTGTTGGCAACGCGGCCAAACAGGTCGACTTCATAACTGGCCGACAGCTGCGCCTGAAACGCGTTCCCCACCGGGACCGACGCGCCATCGGGCAGTCCAAGGGACGTGGTAGAAGGACGCCCACGCTGGGCCCCGACACCACCGTCGACCAGCACACTTTTCTGGGCCTGGGCGATGCCAGCGATGGCGCGTGCCTGCTGCACACGCGCTGCGGCAGCGGCCAGGTTGGCGTTGGCGCCATTGGCTTCTTCCACCAGCGCCGTCAGCGCAGCGTCATGAAACACCAGCCACCACTGGCCGCGTGGCTGCGCTTCGGCCGGCTGGCCTACTTGCCACACCGAGCCATCGGCTGCCTGCACCGGCGTGGCAGCTTCCTTGAATGCGACCGGGACGGCGACGTCCGGCGCCTTCAGTACCGGCGCCATGCTGCAACCGGCCAGCACCAGCGCTGCGACCATTGTCGTCAGCGACAAATTGAATACGGATTTCATCAAACAGCTCCTTCGTGCGAGACCGGCGCGCCGACAATATGCACACCACCGGTCAACGCAACGTGCGGTTTCTTTTCAAATTTCTTGGCCAGCGTACGCAGCAACACATAGAACAGCGGCGTCATGAACAGGCCAAACAGCGTCACGCCCAGCATGCCGGCAAACACCGCCACACCCATCGCATGGCGCATCTCGGCGCCGGCACCGTGCGAGAACACCAGCGGTACCACGCCCATGATGAACGCGATCGATGTCATCAGGATCGGACGCAGACGCAGGCGGCACGCTTCCAGCGCAGCTTCCAGGATCGTGCGGCCGGCTTTTTCCAGGTCGACCGCAAATTCCACGATCAGGATGGCGTTTTTCGACGCCAGCCCCACCAGTACGAACAGTGCGATCTGCGTGAAGACGTTGTTGTCGCCACCGGTCAGTTTCACGCCAATCAGCGCGCACAGAATCGACATCGGCACGATCAGGATCACGGCCAGCGGCAGCGTCCAGCTTTCGTATTGTGCCGCGAGCACGAGGAATACCAGCAGCACGCACAACGGGAACACATAAATCATGGTATTACCCGACAGGATGTCCTGGTAGGTCAGGTCGGTCCATTCATACGACACGCCTTTCGGCAGTACTTCGCGCGCGATTTCTTCCATTGCAGCCTGCGCCTGGCCCGACGAGACGCCAGGTGCCGGGCCGCCGTTCATCTCGGCGGCGACGTAGTTGTTGTAGCGCTGGACGCGGTCCGGACCGTACGTGTCCTTGATCGTCATGATCGTCGACAGCGGGATCATCTCGCCTTTATCGTTGCGCACTTTCAGCTGGGCGATCTGTTCACGCTGCGAGCGGAACGGGGCATCGGCCTGGACACGCACCTGATAGGTACGGCCGAACTGATTGAAATCGTTCACGTACAGCGAGCCCAGATTGATCTGCAAGGCCTGGTTGATTTCCGACAGCGGCACGCCCAGCTGCTTCGCTTTTACGCGATTGATGTCGGCGAACAGCTGCGGCACATTGATCTGGTAGCCCGAGAACACGCCGGCCAGACGTTTGTCGCCTGCGGCCTTGCCCATGAAAGCCTGCACCGCTTTATTGAGTTCATCGTAGCCCACGTTGCCGCGGTCCTCGATCATCATCTTGAAGCCGCCCGTCGTACCCAGCCCGTTCACAGGCGGTGGCGACAGCACCATCACGAATGCATCCTGGATGACGCCCATGCGCTTGTTGATCTCGGCGGAGATGCCTTCGGCGCTTTGCGCGGCGCCGTGGCGCTCGCTCGACGGTTTCAGGCTGATGAAGGCGATGCCCGCATTCGGCGCATTGGTAAAGCCGTTGATCGACAGGCCAGGAAACGCGATCGACGAATCGACACCTGGAATTTCGCGGGCAATATCCGACATCTTGCGGATGACGGCATCGCTGCGGTCCAGCGAGGCGGCGTCAGGCAGCTGCGCGAAGCCGATCAGATAGCCTTTGTCCTGCGCCGGCACGAAGCCCGGCGGCACGGCCTTGAACATGAAAATAGCGGCGATGACGAGCAGTGCGTACACGCCCAGCGACGCGCTCTTGCGCTTCAACACGCCGCCGACACCGGCTTCATATTTGTGCGAAGCGCGGCCGAAAACGTTGTTGAAGACCTTGAAGAAACGGCCAAACACCATGTCCATGCCGCGCGTCAGACGATCCTTCTTGGCGCCGTGCGGTTGCAGCAGCACGGCCGACAGGGCCGGGGCCAGCGTCAGCGACAGGAACGCCGAGATGACGGTCGAAATGGCGATGGTCAGCGCGAACTGGCGATAGAACTGGCCGGTCAGGCCGGAGACGAATGCAATCGGCACGAACACGGCGCACAGCACCAGGGCAATCGCGATGATCGGGCCCGACACTTCTTTCATGGCCTGCACGGTCGCATCATGCGGATTCAGACCGTTCTCGATATTGCGCTCGACGTTTTCCACTACCACGATGGCATCATCGACGACGATACCAATGGCCAGCACAAGGCCGAACAGCGACAGCGTATTGATCGAAAAGCCAAACGCCAGCATGACGGCAAAGGTACCCACGATCGACACCGGCACAGCCAGCAGCGGGATGACGGAAGCGCGCCAGGTTTGCAGGAACACGATGACAACCAGCGCCACCAGGATGATCGCCTCGATCAGCGTGTGAATGACCGAATCGATCGACTCACGCACGAACTGGGTCGGATCGTACACGATGCTGTACTCCATCCCCTGTGGGAAGTCTTTCGACAATTCGGCCATCTTGGCGCGCACGTCGGTCGACAACTGGAGCGCGTTGGCGCTTGGCGACTGGAACAGTGGCATGGCGACTGCCGATTTGTTGTTCAGCAGCGAGCGCAGCGCGTACGAGTTCGAACCCATTTCCAGGCGCGCCACATCTTTCAGCAACGTGGTGGCGCCGTCGGTACTGGTCTTGACGACGATATTGCCAAACTCTTCGACCGTCCCCAGGCGACCCTGGGTTTTCACGGTGACCTGGAAGTCGGCGTCTTTGGACGGGCCCTGGCCAACCACGCCAGCGGCAACCTGCACGTTCTGCTCGCGGATGGCGGCGACGATGTCGCCAGCGGTCAGGTTGCGTCCCGCGACTTTCTGCGGATCGAGCCAGACGCGCATCGAATAGTCACCCGAGCCGAACATCTGCACATCGCCCATGCCGGGAATGCGCATCAGCTGATCTTTGACGTTCAGCGTGGCGTAATTGCGCAGGTACAGATCGTCGTAACGGCCGTCCGGCGAATTCAGGTGGACCACCATGGTGATGTTCGGCGAACTCTTGACCGTCGTGACGCCGATCTGACGCACTTCTTCCGGCAAGCGTGGCAAGGCGCGCTGGACGCGGTTCTGCACGGCCGTTTCGGCCTGCTCGACGTTGGTGCCGATTTTAAACGTGACCGTCAGCTGCAACGCGCCATCGGACGTATTTTGCGAGGTCATGTAGAGCATGCCCTCGACGCCGATGATCTCCTGCTCGATCGGCGTAGCGACCGTCTCGGCGATGACTTTTGGATCCGCGCCCGGATACTGGGCGCGTACGACGATCGACGGCGGCACGACTTCCGGGTATTCGGAAATCGGCAGCGCGAAGATCGAGATCAGTCCGGCGACGAAAACGACGACGGACAGGACAGCCGCGAAAATCGGCTTGTCGACGAAAAAGCGTGAAATATTCATTTTTATTGTTCCTTACTTGGAATCGGCCATGGCCACTTTGGCGGCGTCTTTGTCGACGACATTGGCAGGCAGGTTACCGGCGACCATCGGCACGGTTTGCGCGGTAATCGGCGCACCGGGACGTACACGCTGCAGGCCGTCGACGACGATTTTTTCGCCGGGTTTCAGGCCGGTGCGCACAACGCGCAGGCCATCGACGATCGGACCGAGCGTGACGGCGCGGTATTCGGCGGCGCCTTTTGCGTCGACCACGAACACGAACTTGCGGCTCTGGTCGGTGCCGACTGCACGGTCGGTGATCAGCAGCGCATTTTGCGCAGTGCCGCCGCTGATCTGCACGCGGGCAAACAGACCTGGCGCCATGCTGCCGTCGGCATTTTCGAACGTGGCGCGCATGCGCACGCTGCCGGTGCGGGCATCGAGCTGGTTGTCGACAAATTCGAGTTTGCCTTCATGCGGGAAACCGGTTTCGCCCACCAGGCCGACATTCACTGCCACCGGCTTGCCGTCATGCGCCTGCTTGCTGACGCGCAGATAGGTGGCCTCGTCACCATCGAAAGTGGCGTAGATGTTCTTGGTCGAGACCACCGACGTCAGGATCGCAGTCGGATCGACCAGGTTGCCGGCCGTGATTTCAGCTTTCGACACGCGCCCGGAAATTGGCGCTGTCACTTTGGTATAGGCCAGGTTCAGGCGCGCGGTTTCCAGCGACGCCTGCGCGGCGCGGACATTCGCATCGAGTTCTTTGACGTTCGACGATGCCGAATCGAGTTCGCGCTGGGCGATGGCCTTGTCGGCCACAAGCTTTTCGGAACGGGTCAGTTCGAGGCGCGCCAGGTCGGCTTTTGCTTTCGCCGAAATGGCGGCCGCTTCGGCGCGGTTGGCTTCGGCCTGGAACGGGCGGGTGTCGATGACGAACAACACGTCGCCCTTGTTTACCAGGCTGCCCGGCTTGAAGTTCACCGAGGTGATGAACCCGCCGACGCGGGCACGGATGTCGACACGCTCCACCGCTTCCAGGCGGCCGGAAAATTCTTGCGTCTCATTGACGCTGCGTTCGATGACAGCGGATGCCGTCACAGGTGGTCCGCCGACAGCCGGGCCCGCAGGTGCGGCCTGGCTGGCGGAAGGTCCGCAGCCGACGAGGCTGAAAGCGGCCAGGCCAGCGAGGCCGAGCGCCGCTGCCATGGGACGGATGGCGAGGAAGGAAGTAGTGGAGGTCATGGACATGTCCTTTATTGTTATGAAGCTGCGAAAAAACTGACGGAATTTCAGGTAAAGCGGGGCCCTTCCCGGCTGTGGCCGGGAAAATGGAATGATGCGGGCAAAGGAGTGGCCGTCGCGCTACGCAAGCGCGCCGACCAGCAAACGGTTTGTAAGTATTAGTGTGTGGCCTGCCTGATCACATCAGGCAGCCGGTCCATCCGCGCCCGGCGGGACGCTCGCAACAACCGTGTCGAAAGTGCTCATGAAGCGCACAATTTCATCGAGTACCTGATAACAGCAAGCGCATTCATTGCGCGCGTCCGGCTCCTGCAACTGCACCGGATCGAGCCGGCGCAGGGTGGTACTGACGCCCGCGGCGGACAATTTAGCGGCGTATTGTTCAGCCTCGTCGCGCAATGGGTCGTCTTCGGCCGACAGGATCAGCGCCTGCGGCAAGTTGCGCAGCCGCGAAGAACGCAGCGGCGACGCGTAAGGGTGGGCGCGGTCGGCCGGATTGGGCAGGTAGCCGCGATAACTGGCCGCGCACGTATCGGCCACTTTGGCCATGTCGTCATCAAGTTTTACGTCGCGCATCGAGCAGGTAGTGAGACCCGGATCGAGCATTGGCATGATCAGGATCTGGCCATCGATGGCCGGCCCGCCGCGGTCGCGCGCCATCAGGGCCGCCACCGAGGCCAGATTGGCGCCCGCTTCAATGCCCGACACCACCAGCTGCTTGCCGCTCCAGCCCAGCTTGGCCTTGTTCTTGCGCACCCATGCCAGCACGGCGTGGGCATCTTCAACCGCAGCGGGGAACGGCTTTTTTGTCGCCAGCGTATAGCACGACGCCAGCACCAGCTGGTTGGCCGACGAGGTTTGGCTCAAGCGGCGCAGGAAGGGATCGGCTTCATCCAGGTCGCCACCGACAAAACCGCCGGCGTGAAAAAACACCAGCAGGCTGTCCTTCTTGGTTTTCGACGCGTCGATGCTGTACAGGCGTGCCACCAGCGGACCCTCGGCGCCCTGCACTTCGAGCGTGCGAATCACTGGGTCAAGCAGGCCGGCAGGACTATTCACCATGCACTCCCGGCGCTGCCTTAACAACCGGCGCGCGCATCGCACCATGCGCAAACACGTCATGTGCAAGTGCATCAAAACCGCTCGTTTCTACCGCCGCAGCTTGCTGGAATTGCGTGGAATGGACCATGCCCGTCATCATCGTGAGACTAAGCGCAATGGCGCCGATCGTCAAAACTACGTTGGTCGTTTTCATGGTCCTGCTCCTTCTAGTGTGCCTTCAGGGCTTCGCTGGCTGAACCTTTTGGTACAGTGATGCCACTTTATCGTGTGAACCGGATATGATAAAGATGGTAACGGCGAATTGATTGTTCAGATTCGTGAACAATGAAGGACATTATGAATAAATTGCTGGCGATGGAAGTATTTGTACAAGTTGTCGATGCGGGCGGTTTTACGCGCGCGGCCGACCATATGCAGTTGCCAAAAGCGTCGGTCTCGACCATGGTGGCGGCGCTGGAAAAGTCACTGTCGGTAAAATTGTTGCACCGCACCACACGCAACGTCAGTGTGACGTCCGATGGCGCTGCCTATTATGAGCGCTGCCTGCAAATTCTGTCGGATGTGCGCGAAGCCGAAGAATCGCTGTCGCACAACCGCGCCAGTCCGCGCGGGCGCCTGCGCGTGGATTGTTCGACCGCCATCGCGGCCGACATCATCATCCCTGCCCTGTCCGATTTTTTTGCGCGCTACCCGGACATCGCGCTGGAACTCGGGTGTGGCGACCGCACCGTCGACCTGGTGGAAGAAGGTGTCGACTGCGCCATCCGCGGCGGCATCCTGCCCGATTCGAATCTGGTAGCGCGCCGCATCGGCGCACTACAATTTGTCACCTGCGCCGCACCCGCCTATATCGCAGCGCACGGCGCACCACAACACCCGCACGACCTGGCCAACCACCGCTGCATCAATTTTTTCGCGTCGAAAACCGGCAAGATGTTCGAATGGGACTACGCCCGCGGTGGCGAAACCATTGTCACCCTCGGGCCGCACCACCTCGCGGTCAACGATTCGGTGGCGTATATGCGCGCGGGCCTGGCCGGCCTCGGCATCCTGCAGGCGCCCGGCTATGCAGTCGACAAACTGGTCGCCGAGGGCGCGATGGTGCCGCTGCTCACCGACTGGACCACGCTGGCGCTGCCGATCAACGTGGTCTATCCACAGAATCGCCACCTGTCGGCCAAGGTACGCGTGTTTGTCGAATGGGTGGCCGACCTGTTCAACACCACGCCGGGGTTCCAGGTCAAGGTGTAATCCTATTTAGGCAGCTGCAACCGCGCCAGACCCGGATACAAGGGCGGGCTGATGACACGTGCGATCACTGTCGCCACCAGCGCGCATGCCATCAACGACAGCACCATGGCGTGGCCGTCGACCATTTCCATCACGATGATGAACGACGTCAGCGGCGCCTGTGTGACGGCAGCCAGAAAGCCCACCATGCCGAGCGCAATCAGTGCCGGCACCTGCGTGTGCGTGGTCAGCATGGCGATGTCGTTGCCGATGGCCGCGCCAATGGCCAGCGACGGCGCGAAAATGCCGGCCGGTGCACCCGACCAGGTGGTCAGCCACGTGGCCAGGAATTTCAGCAGCGCGTAAATGGGCGAGATGTTGACGCTGCCGTCGACCATCATCTGCGTCGACGCGTAGCCGCTGCCGAAGGTGGCGCCGTTGCTGACCACACCGATGACGGCCACCAGCAGGCCGCACACGCCGGCAAACAACACGGGGCGCGCTGCGCGCAAGCGGCTGAACGCATCCAGGCCACTGCCGTTCAGGGACGCCAGCAACAGGCGTGAAAACAGGCCGCCCGCAGCGCCCGCAGCAACCGCCACGGTGATGCCGGGCAGCAGCAGCGACGTGTCGATGGCGGCAGCGTGGATGATGCCGAAGTACGTGCCGTTGCCATGCACCGACACCGCGATCACGCCGGCCATGACGATGGCCGCGATGATCAAGCCGCTGCTGCGCTGCTCGGGCCTGCGCGCGAGTTCTTCGATGGCGAACATGACACCGGCCAGCGGCGTGTTGAACGCGGCGGCAATACCGGCCGCGCCGCCGGCCACCAGCAGGCTGTGGGAACTGATGGTGGCGCGCTCCGGCATCAGCCGCTTCGCCTGCAGCAAAATACCTGCCGCGATCTGCACCGAGGGTCCCTCGCGGCCCAGCGACAGGCCGGCCAGCATGCCCCACGACGTCAGCAATATTTTAGCCACCGAGATGCGCAGCGAGACCAGGCGCCCGACTTTTTCTGGCGGCATGGCCGAATCAAGTACCGCCATGACCTGCGGGATGCCCGACCCGGACGCACCGGCAGCGTAGCGGCGCGTGCACCAGACAATGGCTGCGGTGCACAGCGGCGTCCACAACAGCGGCGCCCACCAGTGCCAGTTGCGGCCGATGAAAAACAGGTCGAGGGCTTGCTCGGCCAGCCAGGTGAATCCGGTGATGGTCAGGCCGGCCGCGATGGCCGCCAGCACCACCACGCCGCGCGTCCACCAGACGCGCCAGTCCGACACTTCGCGGCGCAGCGCCGTCTCGATGCTGTGACCAGGCGCGCCTTCGCTTCCGCCCGCGTTTCCTTTATGATCCACCCATGTCTCCGTCATCCATCACAGCATCTGTACCCGCAGCCACGCCCGCGCGCGTCCTGCGCCAGTTTCGCGTCGTCTTCAACGCTGTCAAAACCCACTTCCGCCACGTCGAACAGTCCGCAGGGCTGGGCGGCGCCCAGGTCTGGGCGCTGTCCGTCATCCGCGACCAGCCGGGCATCGGCGTCAAGGAACTGGCGCGCACCCTCGACATCAAGCAGTCTACTGCCAGCAACCTGGTACGCGGCCTGCTGGAACGCGAAATGATCGCTGCGCACCGCGACGGCCCCGACCGCCGCACCGTCGCCTTGCACCTCATCGACGCCGGCGCGGCCGTACTGGCGCGTACACCTGCGCCATTTGCCGGCGTGCTGCCCGATGCGCTGGGCGAACTCGATGCCGCCACGCTGGCACGTCTCGACACCGATCTGGGAAAACTGATTGCATTGCTCGGTAGCGACGCCAATGCCGATGCCGGCACCGTACCACTGGCCGAGCTGTAACAGGCGCAGTCCGTCATTATGCCTGATTTTATGTTTGTACAAATTCATCTGGGCGCTGCATTCAACGCGCGGCACCGGCTGGCACCGACAGCCCTGCCGCTGCACCTGTTTTGAAAGGACTTCCATGCACGTCACCATTTACCATAACCCGCGCTGCGGAACGTCGCGCAACACGCTGGCACTGATCCGGGAAGCCGGCATTGAACCGATCGTGATCGACTATCTGAAAACGCCGCCGGGCCGCACGCAGCTGGTAGCGCTGATTGCGGCCACCGGCCAGCCGGTACGCGACATCGTGCGCCAGAAAGAAGCGCTGTATGCCGAGCTGGCACTCGACGCTGCATCGGACGATACGCTGATCGACGCCATGGTCGCGCATCCGGTGTTGATGAACCGGCCGATCGTGGTTGTCGATGGCACCGCGCGCCTGTGCAGGCCCGCCGAACAGGTACTGCCGATGCTGGCGATACTGGCGCAGCTCTAGCCTGCCGCCGCCACCACCATCAACTGCTCGCGCAACCACATGTGCGCCGGGTCGGTGGTCTGGTACCGATGCCATTGCATGCACACGTTCAGTTGCGGCATGGCCACCGGATGCGCCAGTACCCGCAGCGGCAGGCGCGCTGCGCTGGCGCGGGCCAGCCGGGTCTGCATGGTTGCGATGAGGTCGGTGCCAACCACCATGGTGGCCAGCGAGCTGAAATCGTGGGTGGTCACGCTGATCTGGCGCGCAATCCGCTGGCTGTCCAGAAACCGTTCCGCCACGGTCGGCAGCCCCGGATGCCCCAGGCGCGGGGCGGCATGGTGGCAGCGCGAAAACGTCGCCAGATCGAGCGTATCGCCGATCTGGCGGTTGCCTTCCCAGGCCACGCAGCTGTAACTGTCTTCGAACAGTACGGCATGCGGATGCTCGGCATCGAGATAGTCGTCCGGCACGATCGACAGATCGGTCTCCCCGCGGCGCAGGTTCAGGCCCGTCATTTCTATCTGCGGCCGCAATTCAATCGTCATCAACGGCGCCAGTTGCTGCAGCCGCTGCACCAGCGGTGCAATCAGGATCGGCACGCCGTAGTCCGACACGGTGATGCGGAAATGGCGCCGCTCGGTGGCCAGGTCGAGCGTGGGCCGACGCGCCACGGTTGCCTGGATCTGCAGCAGCAGCTGGCGCACGGGGTCGGCAAGTTCGCGACCCAACGGCGTCAGTTCCATCTGGCGGCCTACCTGCACCAGCAAATCATCCTCGAAATACACGCGCAGGCGCGCCAGCATGCCGGAAATGGCGGACTGGCTGACCGACAGGCGGAGCGCCGCCGCAGTGGTTTTCTTTTCGTCGAGCAGCGCATCGAGCGCCACAAGCAGGTTTAAATCGAGCCGGTTAAAACGCATAGGCGTCATTCATATGTTCCAGCTACCTGTTTTTCAGATAGGTGGTGTCTGCAATCTGGCGTTCAGCCAGTACCCATTTTGCTTAAAATACTTGCCAGAAAATTAATATAAAGCAACTTTCCTAATCTTACTGCATTTAATTATAGGCGTATTCATGAAATTATATTTACCAAAAGCAATTCTTTTGAGCATGGGGGCGTTGTTGCTCCAGGCCGCCTCAGCCGAACCGGTCGACAATGCTGCCGCACAAAAAGCGCAGCAAATTCGCCTGGAAGTCGCGGCCAAACAGAAGGCGCTGGCGCAGGAACAACGTAATGACACCGCGGCCCCGGTGGCAGCACCTGTCGCGCCGCTCGATTTGCCGATCGACGCCACCGATTCGCCAGGAGCCACCAAATAATGCACATGTTTACACCAACCCGTCGCACACTGGCCGGCACCACGGTACTGGCCCTCACCCTTGGCCACATCGCAGTCGCCTCTGCGTACGATGTGACGCCACGCGCCACGCCAATGGTCGGCAACGACGTCGACGCCCGCGTCGGCGCCATGATCGACAATATGAGTACTGCGGAAAAAATCGAGTTCATCCGCGTCGACGACGGCCGCATGATCCCGCTCCAGCAGGCGCAGGGTTTGCCGGGCACCGTGGCCTACGATTCGTCGATGGGCATCAACAAGAACAGTGCCACGTTCGGCGCGCAATTCCCGTCGCCGTCCTTGCTGGCTGCCACCTGGTCGATCAACCGCGCCAAGCAGTTCGGCCTGGCGATTGCCTACGAAACCCGCCAGGCCGGCGCACAGCAGATGCTGACGCCGGGCCTGAATATGTACCGCTCGCCATACAATGGCCGCGCCGCCGAGCACCTGTCCGGTGAAGACCCGTTCCTGGGCGCCGTACTCGGACCTGCCGTCGTCAACGCGGTGCAGGTGCAGGGCATCCAGACGGCGGCCAAGCATTACATCGCCAACGAGCAGGAAGCCAATCGCCAGGTCATGGACATCAAGTTCGGCGAGCGTCCGCTGCGCGAAATCTACATGCCGGCCTTCGAGTCCGTGGTCAAGAATGCGAACATCGCCTCGATCATGTGCGGCTTCAACAAAGTCAATGGCGAATACGCCTGCGAAAACCATCACCTGATTACCGATGTGCTGAAAGGCGAATGGGGCTACAAGGGCTTCGTGCTGTCCGACTTCAACGCCATCCACAATGGCCAGAAAGGCGCCTGGGCCGGCACCGATCTGGACATGCCGAGTGGTTTGCAGTTCACCCAAGCGAATATCTGGAACTACCTGTACAGCAACCAGCTGACGATGAACGTGCTGAACGATAAAGTGCGCCGCAACCTGCGCGCCATGGTCAGCTACGGCTTCGACAAGGGCCTGACGCCCGGCGGCGAACTCGATCGTTCGTACGGCGCCGCCGCCTCGCTGGCGATGGCCCGCGAAGGCATCGTGCTGCTGAAGAATGCCGACGCTTCCACGGCATCGCGCCACGTGCTGCCACTGGCCACGAATGCGAAGATCGCGGTCATCGGCGACCTGGCCATGCAACTGCCAGGTTCGCCGTTCGGCACCGCCTGGTCGCCACCGAGCCAGTACGTGACCACGATGGCCGGCATGCAGCAGCTGAACGTCGACGCTGCCAACATCACGTACATTCCGGCGCTGTCGCTGAACGCCACCGAGTCGGTCTGGTATCAGGGCGCTGCCAACGGTAAAACTGCACCGGAAGCCGGCCTGAAAGCCGAGTACTTCGACAACACGCAGCTGGCCGGTTCGCCGGTGCTGACGCGCACCGAGCCGGGCGTCGCATTCAACTGGTTGTCCGGCATGAACATCACCAGCAGCGGCGCCACGAAAGTGGAAGGCTTTGCCCCGAACCTCGGCGCGTTTTCGGCCCGCTTCACCGGCACCATCAAGCCGACAATCGACGGCGAGCAGGTATTCAAGATGCGTGCCGATGGCGCGTATAAAGTCTGGGTCGATGGCAAGCTGGTGGTTGATTTCGACGGCAATGCACTCTCCGGCGACGTGGTCAACGCGCCAAGCCGATTCGGCAAAACCGCCGCGCTGAAAGCTGGAAAATACTACACGGTCAAGATGGAATACCGCCGCAACGGCACGTTCTTCTTCCCGGTACTGGGCAGCATCCAGGGTATCCAGATGAGCTGGGCATCGCTGGCAGCACCTGCCGATCTGTCGAAGTATGACGCGGTTGTCGTGGCCGTCGGTGTCAACGTCGAATACGAAGGCGAAGGTTTCGACCGCGCCTTCGACCTGCCGGAATACCAGGCAGAAATGGCAGCAAACGTGGCAAAGACGAACCCGAACACCATCGTCGTCATGCATGGCGGCGGACCGTCGAATATGCGCCCGTTTAACAGTAAGGCCGGCGCCGTTCTGGAAGCATGGTATGCGGGCCAGTACGCCGGCCAGGCCATCGCGGAAATCATTTACGGCAAAGTGAACCCGTCGGGCAAAATGCCGGTGTCGATCGCGAAGAACGAAAGTGATTACCCTAGCTACGCCAGCTACAACAACGTGGCCGCGTACCAGCCCGCCGGTCTGTTTGGCGCGCCGGGCACTGCCAGGGCCGAGATGACCTATTCGGAAGGCATCTACACCGGCTACCGCGGTTTCGACAAGAGCAATACCAAGCCGTTGTACCCGTTCGGTTTCGGCCTGTCGTACACCAGCTATCAGTACAGCGACATGAAACTGTCGGCCAGCACACTGACCGGCAGCGAGACCGTCGACGCCACGTTCACGCTGACCAACCGCGGCGACGTGGATGGTTTTGAAGTGGCCCAGTTGTACGTGAGTCCGGCCGTGAAATCCACTGTCGATCGTCCGGAAAAAGAGCTGAAAGGCTTTGCCAAAGTGTTCCTGAAAGCCGGCGAAGCCAAGCGCGTGACGATCCCGGTCGATGCCCGTTCGCTGTCCTACTATGCGCAGAACACGGACACATGGGACGTCGACGCGTCGCGCTACACGATCCGCATCGGTGGCTCGTCGGAAGATCTGCCATTGACGCAAGTGCTGAAAACCACCGTGGCCCAGAAGCTGAACACAAACACGTCGAATCCGCTGCCAGTACCGGTACGCGCGGCCGTGCAGGTGTCGGCCGACCAGAAGTACTAAGCTGTTCCTGCCTCACTAAACCCGCCGCGTGCGGGTTTTTTTACGTCCCACGCAAAGCTGTACGTGCGGAAACGAACAGGCATCGCGGCGGCTTCTCGTTATCATCGAGACATCTAACCAGGAGCTATCATGACGATCAACGAAGACATCAAGCTGGAAGGCCAGCAAGCCATCCCTACCCACCCTGCCGACCCTGCCACCAAAGGCGAGAGCGACAAAATCGTCGGTGAACAGTCGCTGCAGACTCCCGACTACAACGCCCCGCCGTCCGAGGGCGCGATCAAATCGACCGGCCCTGCGGCCGACCCCGGCGTGGGCGGTGCACTGGGCCAGCCACCGGGCGCGGCGCGCGCATCGACCGGCGACACGGGCGGTGACACGAGCGACGCCGACCTGGGCGAAAACCAGGGTGGCGGCGACGAGATTTCCGACGAAATGAAGCCGAAGCATTAAGCGGCGCAACGACGATGCGCTGAACAACTGACATCGTCGTTCGATGTCATCCTGTCGACGGTGCCCGAAAAGCACGACATCAATCCTTGATCGCGCTGCGGAAACGCGACAAGACGATGACCGTGGTGGGTACCGTCGCACCGCTGGCGGGCGTGAACAACCAGGAAGCGGCGTTGCACCGCAAGAGCGTGGCAGGTTCACTGATCGGCAGCATCGCCGAGACCCAGGAAGTGCTGGATGTCTGCGCCACGCACCAGATCGGGCCGGACATCCAGGTTATCGCGATCCAGAACATCAATGACGCTTGCAAAAAAGTCGAAGACGGCGATGGCCGCTTCTGCTTCGTCCTCGACACGGCCACGCTGAAGCAGGATACCGACTGCAGCACGTTCTAAAACGCGGTGAGATGCGTGCTGTACGGCGGTGGCCGGGCCCGCGCCCCGTGCGCAACTGGGATTGCCTGTCATCTGCTGCACAGCGCCAGCATCGCCAGCATCGCCAGTTTCATCGCGTTGATGCAGAGCCTGCCCCAACCATCGCTTGTTCCCTGAAATGAGGAGCTGCATGCGCCATCTTTTATTTGTCTGCCTGTTCGCGGCCTCCACAGCGTTCGCCGCACCTGCCCTGACTGTTACCGGCAAGGTCCAACATATGCTGCAGCTCGACACCATTGCCGTGCGCGGCTATCCGGCCGACCAGATTGTCACGCTGACCTTGCCGGGACGCGCGCCGGGCTCGAAGCCGTCCCTTGTGCGCGGCGTGCGCCTGAAAGCGTTTCTCGACAAAGCCAAACTGGTCGTCACCGACCACAACACGGCGCAAAAAACCGTGGTCATCGCCACCGCGCACGACGGTTGTACAGTCGTATTTTCGTGGAGCGAACTGTTCAACACGGAGGCCGGCGACAGCGTGCTGGTGCTGTTCGAGCGCGATGACAAGGCCCTGCCTGCCGACGAAGGCCCGCTGGCGCTGATTTCCGGGCGTGATCTGCGCACGGAACCGCGTCATGTGAAACGGCTGGAGCGCATCGAGGTGAAACAGATCGCCGACTGACATTGCGTATTCGACCAAGACGCGCTATCCTGAATAATAATGATTCTCATTCAGGATTTCAGCCATGTCGTTCTTGTTCCCTCCCGCCAGCGTGCCCCCGTCCACTACCCGCCCGGTTTTCGGCATGCGCCAGAAGCCGCCTGCCCTGCCTGTGCTATCTGGTGATTGCGACAAAGATTGCTGCGCCGCTGGCACGACCGCTGCGAAGCCGACGGTCAGGATGGTGGCCGCGCCGGCGCGCCGGTCCCGTCTCACCGACCTCGATGCCAACATCCACTGCTCCATCATCGGCACCTGCCTGTCGACCAACGAGCTGCGCAAGCTGATTGGACGCTACGTGCCGCAGTTGTCCGGCAAGGACGCCACCGACGTCGAGATTCACCACACCGCAGTCAACCTGTCCACCGGAGGCGGCATCGTGGCCAAGGAACTGAACAAGGCGCTCGATGCGCGCCACGCGCTGACCATCAAGAAATTCCGCACGGCGCAGGGAGAACCGGCACTGAAACAGCTGTGGCAGGACGCACTGGCCCAGGGCGATGTCCCCGGCGCTTACTGGGCCCTGATGACCCATCCGGAAAGCACGTTCCCGCTGCGCTCGCAGGCGTTCGGTGAAGTGCACATGCTGTCACACCTGGTGGGCGCAGCGAACCGCGCCGACATCCGCCGCGTCGCTGCGCTGGAAGAAGAAACCACGCGTTTAAAAGAAGCCAACGCCGCACTGCAGGTGCGCCTGAACGCGGCCAGCACGCAGCACGCCGCCACGCTGGCCGACATGGCGGCGCAGGCGCGCCAGTTGCAGCTTCAGCGCGATACCGGGGCGGCCCCCGAACAACTGGTGCTGGAGATGGCGCAGCTGCGCGCGGCGCTGGCGGACCGCGAAGAAAAACTGTCGCTGCACACGGCGCGCCGGCACGAAGCCGAACAGAAGCACATCAGCCAGCAAGCCCGCTACGACGCGCTGCAGGCCGATTACCACGCCACCCGCGACGAACTCGAAACCGCGCGCCTGGAACTGGGCGCGCTGGAACACGCGTTCGAAGAAAATACGTGTGGCGTGGGCGGTGGCATGGGTGGCAGCGGCGGCAAATCCGCCCTGCCGCCGCTCGATGGCAAATGTGTGCTGTACGTCGGTGGCCGCCCCGGCTGCGCCGAGCGGCTGTGCAAGATGGTCGCCACGGCCGGCGGCGAATTGCTGGTCCACGATGGCGGCATCGAAGACCGCCACGGCATGCTGGCCACGATGCTGCCGCGCGCCCAGATGGTGGTGTTCCCGATCGACTGCATCAGCCACAACGCCATGCACGTCGCCAAGCAGGCGTGCGCGCGGCGCGGCATTGCATGCCACCCGATCAGGAGCGCCAGCGTGGCCAGTTTTGTTGCGCTGATGCAGCGGCTGGCGACGGACGGCAGTGCGGTGGAGACGCCGGTCGCGCCTTGAGATCAGCGGTCTGGTGAAATGCAGCTGTCCAGCAGGGCCAGGTCACGTTGCGCGA
The DNA here is from genome assembly GCA_030853745.1 of Pseudomonadota bacterium. GTDB lineage: Bacteria > Pseudomonadota > Gammaproteobacteria > Burkholderiales > Burkholderiaceae_D > JALYUM01. Next base: position 114,510 of record JALYUM010000002.1, read on the forward strand.
CACCGGCATCGGCAAACGACTGGCGCCAGCCTGCCACGACTGCCCTGACCGATTCGACAATGGCGATGGCTTCATCGCACTTGAGCAAAAACCGGCCGCATTGCGACAGCGCATTGGCACTGGTGCTGGCGGCTCCCACCGCACCGACGCCGATCGTTTGCGGGTAAGTCGACGCCGATGGATGCGGCACGATGTCGAACGCCGGCGACAAGGTGTAGCTGCCCGGTGCGTCCATGATCAGCGCATGGTTGCGCAGGTGGTCATCGACATTGCCGACCAAAATATTGAAAACCATGCGCCGGAACAGTTGTTGGCTGTCCTTCTGCCCGCGCGCATTGAACGGGCGCATCGCCTCGGCAATGGCAGCATAGGAAAAATGTGTCTTGTATTCCCGGCCATCGGCACTGAGCGGCGCCGGATCGAGCAGACTGTGCGCGCTGATGTAATGCTTGCGATGCCCCTCGGCGGTGCGGTGGAAACGCTCGATCAGGAAGACCGATCGCTCGCCGATGGCGATCAGTTCGAAACCGGGCGTCTCGATGCCTGCTTCATGCGCCAGGCGCATGGTCGCGTATTCCACGGCCGGCACATCAAAAATGTCGTCCGGCCGCGCAAATTTGGCGATATGTTCAAGGCCGTCCAGCATCACGGCTGTCTTCGGACGCGCGCCGCCCAGGCTGCTCCCAGGCGCGAGCAGGCGGATATCGGCGTCGGTCAGCACCACATCATCCCTGACTGCCAGTCCCCCGATCGCTGTTGCCAGCTTGCCTGTCAAATCCTCGACACGGCCGGGTCGGACGGACGATTTCTTTTACCGCCGTGACGGTGCCATGCACGTTCGGGACCTGGGTGAAGGCGACGATTCTGGTGCGGGTATTGAGCAAATCCCGACAGGCCTGCAGCTGCAGCTGACCGCTGTCGTCGACGGGAATCACGCGCAGGATGGCGCCGGTGGCCGCGGCGAGTTGCTGCCACGGGACGATATTGGCGTGGTGTTCGAGATGCGAGACCAGGATTTCGTCGCCGGGCCCGACGTTCTGGCCACCCCAGCTGCGCGCGACCAGGTTGATCGCCTCGGTGGCGCCGCGCACGAAAATCACTTCGGCAGCGTCCGGCGCGTGGATAAAACGCCGGACCGTTTCACGCGCGCCCTCGTACGCATCGGTCGCGCGCGCGGCCAGGGCGTGCGCCGCGCGGTGGATATTCGAGTTCTCGTGGCGGTAATAATGGTGCAGGCGGTCGATGACCAGCTGCGGCTTGCTGGTAGTCGAACCGTGGTCGAACTGTAGTCGAACCGTGGTCGAACCAGGCCAGCGGGTGGCCATTCACGCGTTCCTGCAGAATGGGAAAATCGCGACGGATGGCGTGGACATCGAATGCGTGTGCATGTGGATGTGGACTTGCGTGCGGGTGCCGGTGGGCAGCCGGCGCTACGGTTTCTTCAGGGCTTTCCGACATCGTGACTCCCGTTCGTTTGTCGGCAAATAAAAATGGTTCATGCGGCCCCCATCCCGTTCGCGAGCGCATCGGTGCGCGACTCTGCCTGGGCAATGCGGCCGCCGGCCGGCACATCCTGCGTCACCCACACATTCCCGCCGATGACCGCGCCACGGCCGATCGTGATGCGGCCGAGGATGGTGGCGCCGGCGTAAATGACGACGTCGTCTTCGACGATCGGATGACGCGGCAGACCTTTCTGCAGCTTGCCTTCCGCGTCCACCGGGAAGCGCTTGGCGCCCAGCGTGACGGCCTGATACACCCGCACCCGCGCGCCGATGATTGCCGTCTCGCCAATCACCACGCCGGTTCCGTGGTCGATGAAAAAGCCCGCCCCGATGGTGGCGCCGGGGTGGATGTCGATACCGGTCGCGGCGTGCGCCAGTTCGGCCACGATGCGCGCCAGCAACGGCAGGTCGAGCAGATACAACTGGTTTGCGAGGCGGTAGTGAATCATCGCCAGCACACCGGGATAGCACAACAACACTTCATCGACGCTGCGCGCGGCCGGATCGCCCTGGTAGGCCGCCAGCACGTCGCTGTCGAGCAGCGTGCGGATGCCGGGCAGCGCGGCAGCGAAAGTGCGCACGGCGTCGAGTGCCGCTTCATCGGCGCCGGACCCGTCGACATGGGACAGCGCCGCCTTGTATTTCTGTTCGCGCCCCACCTGCTTCAACAAACCGTGGAGGGCCGCGTCGAGCGCGTGCGCCACGTGAAAATCTTCACTTTCCTGGCGCAGGTCGGGCGGGCCCAGACGCATTGGAAACAGCACACCTTTCAGGCTGTCGATAATCCCGGCGAGTGCGTCACGCGACGGAAATTCCCGCCCGCCCGATTCGCTCGCGCGGCCCTGCGACGTGCGCCACACATGGCGCACCTGGTGAAGCGACTGGACGATCCCAGCAATGTCAAAAGTAGCCACAACGCGGTTCCTTGATGAAAATGAATCGATGTCCTGGCACGCTGGCTGGCTTCAGGACGACTATACGGATGATCGGTGCAGGTTGAAACCAATGAAACTATATAACTGAAGTCAGAAAACGCGCTTGGCAAGCGGCGAACGATTGAAAAAAAACCCGCAGCGTGGCGGGTTTCAACCCATGTCCAGGCAAGACTGGGGAGGAGACACGCTGAGTATCGCGCCCGGCCTTCACTATTAAAACGACTATTTACGCATACCCTTATCGGTTTTTGCACGGTCACACCGCGAATCAGGCTTTCGACGCCGCCGAGACTCTCGGCCAGCGCGAAAATTTCGCAGCGTTCGAGAAAGCGCCGCCCCCCCGCCAGATCGGTGTTCAGATCGATCGAGATGATGCCGCCGAAGCCGTCCATCTGGCGCTGTGCCAGCGCGTGCTGCGGGTGCGATGGCACGCCGGGATAGAAAACCTTGCGTACTTCCGGCTGTTGTTCGAGCCAGGTTGCCAGATCGAGCGCGCTGGCGCTGTGGCGCTGCATGCGGATGGCCAGCGTTTTGATGCCGCGCAGCGCCAGAAAACTGTCGAACGGACCGGCAACCGCGCCCACCGAATTTTGCAGAAAACCCAATTGTTCGCGCCGTGCGTCCTGGCGTTCTTCCGCGCCGACGATGGCGATGCCGCCGATGATGTCGGAGTGCCCGTTCAGGTATTTGGTCATCGAGTGTACGACGATATCGACGCCGTGTTCGAGCGGGCGCTGCACCAGCGGACTGGCGAAGGTATTGTCGGTCACGGCGATAATGCCGCGCGCGGTAAATTGCGGCAATCGCCTGTAAATCGGCCAGTTTCAGCATCGGATTGGTCGGCGTTTCCACCCACACCATGCGCGTGTCGGGGCGCAGTGCAGCCAGCAGGTTTTCCGGATTGGTCAGGTCGGCATAGCTGAATTCCAGGCCGGCGCCGCGCCGGCGCACACGCTCGAACAGACGATAGGTGCCGCCGTACATATCGTCGCCGGCGACGATATGCGACCCTGCATCGAGCAGTTCGAGCACCGTGGAAATGGCAGCGAGGCCGGAGGCAAAGGCGAACGCCTGCGCGCCGCCCTCCAGGTCGGCCACGCAGCGTTCGCGTGCAAAGCGCGTTGGATTGTGCGAACGGCCGTAGTCGAAAAAGACGGCGCCATCGGCCACCACCGCGGTCAGGCCGCGATCAAGCGTGGCGCGCAGCGCGGCCAGGCTGGCATCCGGATGCAGCGTTTCCACGCGCGTGCTCATCGTGGCGCCCACCAGGCTGGTGAATTGCGCCGCATCGTTCTGCACGGCCAGCGGCAGGTCCGATTCGTCGATGATGCCGACCAGTGGGCCATCGGCGATCACCGGCAATTGCGCCAGGTCGGCGGGGCACATGCGATTGAAGGCGACCAATAAACTGTCGGCGGGGTCGACGCTGACCACGGCGCCATGGTCGTAACGACGGCCGATCAGGTCGCGCAGATCGTGCATGGCGGCGCGCGGGAGCAGGCCCTGGTCGAACATCCAGCCGTCGTTGTAGACCTTCGACAGGTAGCGCGTACCGGTGTCGCAGACAAACGTGACGACGCGCTGCGGCGTGGTCTGCTCACGGCAGTATTTCAGGGCCGCAGCCAGCAAGGTGCCGGTCGACGAACCGCCCATGATGCCTTCGGCGCGCAGCAAAGCGCGCGCGGTGTCGAAGCTTTCCTGGTCGGTAATCGTGTAAGCACGGAGTACGCCGGTCATGTCGGCAATCGCGGGAATGAAATCTTCGCCGCCCCCCTCCACCGCCCACGATCCGCTGGTGTCCGATACGTGGCCAGTCTCGACATATCCGGTCAGGATCGACCCCGCCGGATCGGCCAGCACAGAGGCGACGTGCGGCGCTACCTGGCGGAAGTAGCGCGTCAAACCGGTGAGCGTGCCGGACGAGCCGACGCCGACGACAATCGCGTCGACGTCGTGGCCGGTCTGCTCCCAGATTTCGGGGCCGGTGCCGGTTTCGTGGGCCCGCGGATTGGCGGGATTATTAAATTGGTCGGCAAAGAATGCACCGGGAATTTCCAGCGCGAGGCGCGCCGCATAATCCTGGTAGTAGGCCGGATGTCCCCTGCCCACATCGGAACGCGTGGTGCGCACTTCGGCGCCCAAAGCTTTCAGGTGCAGGACTTTTTCGGTCGACATTTGTGGTGGGATCGGCCGATGGAATTGGATCACCGCCCGCTCGCCAATGCGTCGCGCGGGCGACGTCAGCCCTTTGGCGCGCGCGACCTGACGCCGCTGCGCACGCACGGCTGGCGCGCCATGTCCGTCGCCGGCGCGGGCCAGGGTGAGGGTCCGGCTTCCACGGCGCCACCGCAAGATGCTGACGTATGCATCAAGTTATTGATGACCGGACGCGATCGTCATGCCATGATTCACGCGTCACTCCACTACAAGGAACGCCCGTGCGCCGACGCCTCTGCCTGGCCCTGTCGATGGCCTGCTCGACCCTGGCCACTGCCCAGGATTACCGCCCCGACTTCGATCCATCGGCTTTCAAAGGTCCCATTTCCGGCCCGCCAAGCGACGTCATGGTGCTTGGCACACCCCACCTGAAATACCTGACATTCGATCCGGTGCTCGTGCAGGAGTTGAACGACCGGCTGGCCAGATGGCAGCCGCAGGCCATCGCCGTCGAGGAGCTGTCGGGCGCGCAGTGCGACCAGATGCGCCGGTACACGCGGCGCTACAAGGAGACCATCGCGGGTTATTGCTGGGACCCCGCGCCGGCACGCGCCGCCACTGGCCTCGACGTCCCCGCCGCGACGGAGCAAGCGGACCAGTTACTGGCCGACTGGCCCGCCGCACCGACCGCTGCGCAACGGCGCCACCTTGCCGCGCTGTTCCTGGCCGGCGGTGAACGCTCGTCGGCGCTGGTGCAGTGGCTGCGGTTACCGCTTGCCGAGCGCATTGCCGGCGACGGCCTCGATGCGACCCTGGTCGCCCTTCTGCAAAAGCGCGAAGCCGGTGTCGACGAGACGGCGCTGATCTCGGTGCGGCTGGCAGCGCGCCTGGGTCTGGAGCGCGTGGTGGCAATGGACGACCATACCGCGGACAGCAGCGACGGCGACGACGCCAAGGCTGTCGCCAACGCCAAAGCTTACGGCGTCGCCATCGCAAAGGCCTGGAACAATCCGGCGAGCGCGCAGCGCAAGCTGGCCGACAAAGCCGTCACTGCCAACCTGAAGACGCCGGAAGATATGCTGGCGGCGTACCGCAGCTACAATGCGCCCGGCCAGGGCAAACTGGTGTTTGCGAGCGACTTTGGCGCCGCGATGAATGAACCGTCGCCGCAACGTTTCGGCCGCAATTACCTGGGCTACTGGGAAACGCGCAACCTGCGCATGGCGTCGAACATCCGCGATGTGCTGGGTTTCCAGCCTGGCATGCGCATGCTGGTCGTCGTCGGCGCCTCACACAAGGGTTACCTGGAGGCTTACCTGCACCAGATGCACGATGTGCGGATCGTCGACACCGGGCCGCTGCTGAAGTAAGCGCTGCTACGGCGCCGGCATGCGCACGGCGGTAAGCTTCCACTGCGCGAAACCGCTGCGCTCGAATACGATGTTGACCTGTTTTTCCGGCGCCCCGGCGCGGTCTTCCGGCATTGCCACCATCCGGTCTGCGCCCTCGCGGAGGATGATCCATTTCGGCTTGTTCGATGGGTTGTTCGCTGATTCTGGCGCCGTCGCAGGCGCGGCATCGGGGGCAGAATCAAGCGCAAAATCGGGCGCGGTGGGGCTGAACCGGCCTTGCTGCATCACCTGCATGATGGTCTCGGGCCGCACCATCGCGTCGACCAGTTTGTCGGACATGGTCCGTCCCAGCATCGCGCCCAGCGCCGCCAGCGGATTTTTTGCGTCCGCCGTCGCCCCGATCTGCGCGGCCATCCGCGTCAACAGTTGTGCCTTCAAACTGGCGCGCAGCTGCGGGTAGTCGACGTGCGCATTGAAGGCGTCGGCGTCGCGTGCGATGGCGGCGGACTGCATCGCGCGCAGTGCCAGGTAGGGCGACCAGTACCAGTATGCGGCGAGTGCCGCGCATGCCACGACGATGGCGGCCAGCGCCGGTTTAACAATGCGATTTTGCATGTTGACTGTTCATGAAGGTCGAGGAATACGCTAGCATACAGGTGGAATTTTCCACGCACCGGCAAAGCGATATCGGATGAACAAAATGTACAAGACAGGCCTGGCACTGGCCATGCTGCTGGCCGCATCGATCGGCCAGGCGCAGAATCGCAGCACCGACCCGTTGCAAGGCGTCGTGCGCTGCTTCGGTGACGGCGATTTTCATTCCGAGAGCCGGAGCCGGTTGCCCGCCGACGTCACGGCGCGCAGCGTCGCGACCGCACGCGGACCGATGCAGGTGTCCCTCGCCGACGGTTACGCCTTGATGATGTATTACGGCGGCAAGGAGCCATTCGCCAACCTGAAAATCGAACGCTCCGCAGCAGGCAAATTCGACCTGGACCGCAAAGCCATCGCGCTGCAGATGGAAGCGCTGGCCGATGGCGGCAAGGTAGCGCCCCAGCGCAGCGCGCAGAACGGCATCGAAATTGTCGCCCTCGATAACCCGGCCAGCGGAGAATCCGGTGTGCGCAGCCTGATCGATTTTTTCGATGTCCGCACCGGGACCATCGCCACGGCATACATGCTGCAGCAATCGCCGGAAGCACGCGAATACGCCAGCGATGCGGCGTACAAGATCTTGCGCGACCATTTCGTCAGCGGGCTGAGTGCGTGCATGGCGCAGCAGAAATAGCCCGCCGATTTGGGTGTAGAGCCCCTACTCCACACTCAGGCGCCGCATGGTGCGTTAGCATGGCAGCTGCCGTTTCCTGCCACGCACCATCACCGCGAGTCCCCCATGAACATCGCATTAAAAACAGGCATGGCCATCGTCCTGCTCATCACTGCAGCATGTAGTCAGGCCCAGGATCACAGCAGCGATCCGCTGCGCGCCATGACGCGCTGTTTCAGCGGCGGCGAATTTCACGCCGAGAGCACGGACCGGCGTTCCGCAGCCGACCCTTTCCGCACGGTCGACACTGCCGCGGGACCGCGCCAGATATCGGTGGCCGACGGCTACCGCCTGCTGCTTTACCGCAGCAGCAAACAGCCGCTGGTGAACCTCAAAATCGAACGGTCGGTGGACGGCAAATTCGATGACGACCGGGCGGCGATAATGCTGCAACTGGCGCGCCTGGCCGACAGCAGTAAACCGCCCAACGCAGTCATCGTCGAGCACAGCACGCAAAACGGCATCGCCATCGCCGCCCTGAACAATCGCGCCATCGGCACCGCGGGCGTCGTCAGCATGCTTCAATTGTTCGATGCAAGCAGCGGGACGATTGCAACGGCCTACATGCTCAATCAAGCCCCGGCCGTGCGCGAATACACCGATGAAGACAGCTATCGCGTGCTGCGGGATCGTTTTATCGGCACGTTGAGTGCCTGCATGGCACACGCGCCACAATAGGCGCGCCGGATGCGGGACCCGGACGCGGTAAAATGCCGGGTTCCTGCTGCGCATCGCCGCAGCCGCCCCGACAAAGATGCCATGACCACCGTACCTACCGAGATCAACGCCGCCGCAGCCAAAAGCAGTCCGCCTGAAAAACTCACCCCGATGATGCAGCAATACATGCGCATCAAGGGAGACTACCCGACAATGCTGGTCTTCTACCGCATGGGCGACTTCTACGAGCTGTTTCATACCGATGCGGAAAAAGCGGCGCGCATTCTTGGCATCACGCTGACCGCGCGCGGCAATGCGAATGGCATCCCGATCAAGATGTGCGGCATTCCATTTCACTCGCTCGATCCCTATCTGGCCAAACTGGTGAAGCTGGGTGAGTCGTGCGCGATCTGCGAGCAGATCGGCGACCCGGCCACCAGCAAGGGACCGGTCGAACGCAAGGTGATGCGCGTCGTCACGCCGGGGACGCTGACCGATGCCGACCTGCTGCCGGAAAAAGCCGAGCGCCCGCTGCTGGCGGTGCACATGATCAGTCAGCGCAAAACTGTCACGACCGGCCTCGCATGGCTGTCGCTGGCGTCCGGCGCATTGAAACTGATGGAGTTTTCCGGCGATGCGCGCACCGTCGGCATGCGCCTGCTGCATGAACTGGAACGCATCTCGCCAGCGGAAATTTTGCGCGGTGATGCTGGCGGCGACCTGTTCGACGACAGCGCCTCCGCCGCATCTTCAGCACATCTGCAACGGGTCCCGGACTGGCACTTCGATGTCGTCGGCGGCCACAAGGCGCTGCTCGATCAACTGTCCGTCGCCACTCTCACCGGCTTTGGTGCCGATGGCCTGGGCGCGGCCTTCGGTGCGGCCGGCGCGCTGCTGCGCTATGCCCAGTCGACGCAAGGCCGCGGCCTGCAGCACGTGAACAGCCTGGCCCTGGAAGCAGAAAACGAATTCATCGGCCTCGATGCCGCCACCCGGCGCAACCTGGAACTGACCGAGACCATCCGCGGCCAGGAATCGCCGACGCTGTTTTCCCTGCTCGATGGCTGCCGCACCGCGATGGGCTCGCGCCTGCTGCGCCACTGGCTGCACCACGCGCGCCGCGACCAGGAAGTGGCGCGCGCGCGCCATGCATCGATTGCGGCGCTGACGCAGCTTGACGCGACCGGCGCGCTGTCGACAACGCTGGCGCAAGTGCCGGACATCGAACGCATCACCACGCGCATCGCGTTGCTGTCCGCCCGTCCGCGCGACCTGGCCGCGCTGCGCGATGGCCTGAAGCAGCTGCCGGCATTGCAGGCGCAGGTGGCGCGCTGCCTGGTGCCGGGCGACACCGTGCTGCTGCGCGACATCCATGCGCACCTGGCCACACCGGACGCGTGCCTCGATCTGCTGACCCGCGCGGTGCTGCCGGAGCCGGCGGCAATGGTGCGCGATGGCGGCGTGTTTGCGCCCGGTTTCGACGCCGAACTGGATGAATTGCGCGGCCTGTCGGAGAACGCCGGTGCGTATCTGGTCGACCTGGAAACGCGCGAGCGCGCGCGCACCGGCATCGCCAACCTGCGCGTCGAATACAACCGCGTGCATGGCTTTTACATTGAAGTCACGCACGGCCAGACCGACAAGGTGCCGGACGATTACCGCCGCCGCCAGACGCTGAAAAACGCCGAGCGCTACATCACGCCGGAACTCAAAGCGTACGAAGACAAGGCGCTGTCGGCGCAGGACAAGGCCCTCGCGCGCGAGAAAATGCTGTACGAGCAGTTGATCGCCGACCTCGCCCCGCACATCGCCGCGCTGCAAACCATCGCGCAAGCGCTGGCGCAAATCGATACGCTGGTGGCCCTCACGCGCCATGCGCTGGCCAACAACTGGTGCGCACCACAACTGGTGGCCGATCCTTGCCTGACGATTATCGAAGGCCGCCATCCGGTCGTGGAAAAGCAGATCGAGCGCTTCATCGCCAATGACTGCAAGTTGAACCACGATCGCCGCCTGCTGTTGATTACCGGACCGAACATGGGCGGTAAATCGACCTTCATGCGCCAGGTGGCGCTGATTACGCTCCTCGCTTATATCGGCAGCTACGTGCCGGCGACCAGCGCCACCATTGGCCCGATCGACCGCATCTTTACCCGCATTGGTGCAACTGACGACCTGGCTGGCGGCCGCTCGACCTTCATGGTGGAAATGACGGAGTCCGCGGCGATTCTGAATGGCGCCACTGAGCACTCGCTGGTGCTGATGGATGAAGTGGGCCGCGGCACCTCGACTTTCGACGGCCTGGCGCTGGCGTGGGCGATCGCGCGCCACCTGATCGACGTGTCGCGCAGTTTTACCTTGTTTGCCACCCACTACTTCGAACTGACGCAGCTGCCCGAAAGCCATCCGACGGCGTCGAACGTGCACCTGTCGGCGGTGGAGCACAAGGACAGCATCGTGTTTTTGCACGCGGTGCAAAGCGGTCCGGCGTCGCAAAGCTACGGCTTGCAAGTCGCGCAATTGGCCGGCGTGCCGCAGCCGGTCATCAAGGCCGCGCGCAAGCACCTGGCCCGGCTGGAAGCGCAGGCGCTCGATACCACGCCGCAGCGCGACCTGTTCGCCCTGCCCTGCGTGGAGCCGGAGGAAACAGCAGAACCAGTGCAAGATACGCTGCGCGATGCCCTCGATGACATCGATCCGGATGCGCTCACGCCGCGCGAAGCGCTCGAGCAGCTGTATCAACTGAAACGCCTGGCGGCCGGATGAAGTGCGCCTGCATGCTGGCGCTGGGTCTGGCGGCGGTTTTATGGAATCCCGCCCATGCCGACGACAACCACCGCTTTGGCTTCATCGGCCACAGTTTGAGCCGTGGCGGCGAGAAGCAGTTGCGCCAGGCGTTGAAGGACAGCTCCGAACCGTCGCTGTCGTTTGTCGTCATCGCCGGCATCAAGGGTGACAAGGAAGGCTGTACCGACAGGCTGTATGAAGAACGGCGCGATCTGATCGACGAAGCCCGGCGCCCCATCATGGTGGCGCTGGCCGGCAGCGACTGGACCGAATGCAAAAACAGCGCCGGCAAATCGAATGCCATCGAGCGCCTGAACCGCATGCGCGAACTGTATTTTGGCGAGCCGGCGTCGCTGGGAGAAAAAAAGCTGGCAGTCACGCGCCAGTCGACCAGTCCGCGCTTTCGCAGCTACGCCGAAAACAGCCACTGGAATATCGGCAAGGTGCTGTATGCAACGCTCAATCTGCCCGCCGCGAACAACCATTTTCGCCCGGAAGCGGGACGCAATAACGAGTTCGAAGACCGGCTGGTGGCGAATCGCTTCTGGCTGAACCGCCTGTTTTCGCTGGCCCGCACCGAACAGTGCGAGGCGATCGTGCTGTTTTCCGAGGGCGACGCAAAGACCACGCTGGACCCCGTCGGCACGCGCGCGCTGCGCCGCGATGCCGCCCTGCGCGATGGCTTCGCCGAAACGCGCAAGCAAATCGTCACGCTGGCGCAGAAATACAAGGGGAAGGTGCTGCTGGTCGACAGCGCGCCGCACGCCAAGGCCACGCCAGCCATCGAATGGCGCGGCAACCTGGGCCACGTCAGCATCGAGAATGGCGCCATCGAAGTGGCCGTGCGTCCAGGCGCAAAGCAGCTGTTCACGCTGCAAGATGCGGCTGACTGAATTGCTGCAGCAGCGGCACACGTAAAAACCGCGGCATGCGCCGCGGTTCTATCACATCAGACCTGCTGAATAGCTTAGTGCAGTGGCTGCGAACGGAAATGGTCGCCAGCCTGGCTGTCGCCGTCGTCGCCCTCGTCGTCATCGTGCGCATGGCCATGGTCGTGGCCGTGTGCACCGTGCACGTGACCGTGCGTGACTTCTTCATCGGTGGCAGCGCGCACATCGACCACTGACAATTCGAAGCGCAGGGCGATACCGGCCAGTGGATGGTTACCGTCCAAAACCACCTTGTCGTCGGCAATATCGGTGACCGTGAAAATCATCGGCTCGTCATCGGCTCCGGCGCCGTCTGGCATGCCTTCGAACTGCATGCCCACTTCAAGCGGCTCCGGCAGGCGGTTACGCGGCTCGATCTTCACCAGCGCCGGGTCGTAATCACCGAAACCGTCGTCCGGCTCGATTTGCAAAATGGTTTCGTAACCAACGTCTTTACCGTCGAGTTCTTCTTCGATTTTTGGCAGGGTGTTCTCGTAGCCACCGTGCAGATAGACCATCGGCTGGCTGCCGTCTTCAATCAGGTTGTTCTGAGCATCGGACAGTTTGTAGTTCACTGTAACGACCGTATCCTTGGCAATTTTCATCGTGCTTCCTTTCATAGTCAGGTGCGGATTATACCTCTGTCACCTGTTTTCAGCCCCGCGCGGATGGTTATAATGGCGCATGAAAAAACTCGCCCTCCTCGGTAATATCACTCCCGCAGAATTCCTGCGCGACTACTGGCACAAAAAGCCCCTCCTGATTCGCCAGGCCATCCCCGGTTTCACGCCCCTGCTGACGCTCGATCAGCTGACTGCACTGGCCGCTAAAAGCCACGTCGAGTCGCGCCTCGTCACGCAGGAGGGCGGCACGTTCGACATGCAGCACGGCCCGCTCGAAGAACTGCCCGGTCGGGACGACGGCCCCTGGACCATGCTGGTGCAGGGCGTGAACCTGGAAGATGCGCGCGCCGACGCACTGCTGCGCCAGTTCCGCTTCGTGCCCGATGCGCGCCTCGACGACCTGATGATCAGCTTTGCCACCGACGGCGGCGGTGTCGGCCCGCATTTCGATTCCTACGATGTGTTCCTGCTGCAGGCGCAGGGGCGCCGGCGCTGGCGCATCAGTGCGCAGCAGGACCTGTCGATCGTCGAAGGCCTGCCGCTCAAAATTCTCAGCCATTTCGTCGCGGACGAAGAGTTCGTGCTGGAACCGGGCGACATGCTGTACCTGCCGCCGCAGTACGCGCACGACGGTGTGGCCGAAGGCGATTGCATGACCTATTCGATCGGCTTCCGCTCGCCCTCGTACCAGGAAATGGGCGAAGCATTCCTGCAGTTCATGGCCGATTCGATCGACCTGCCGGGCCGTTACGCCGATCCCGGTCTGCAGCTGGCCAAGAATCCGGCCGAGATCCCGAAAGCCATGCTGGCCAGCTTGACGGAGGAACTGAACAAGGTGCGCTTCACCGAGGAAGACATCACCATCTTCATGGGCGAACACCTGTCGGAACCGAAGCACAATGTCTTTTTTACTGGCCCGGAAAAACCGCTGACGATGGGTCGTTTCCTGATGAGCGCACGCAAGCGTGGCGTCAAGTTGTCGCTCAAGAGCCTGATGCTGTACCGTGGCGAGCATGTGTTCATCAACGGCGAATCGTTCGCTATCGACAAGCAGGACAAGGTGGTCCTCGACGTGCTGGCCAACGCGCGCGCGCTCGACGGCGCAGCGCTCGCTGGTGCGTCGGACGACGTCAACGATGCGCTGTACGCGTGGTACTCGGACGGCTGGCTCGAACTCAGTTAATCCCAAGGGGAGGCAGGCATGGATGAGCAATCGACTCCGCAGGTGGTGCCATTCAATGCGCGCACCGACTTCACGGCGCAAGTTAAAATTTGCCTGAGCGGCGCCCGCCACACGCTGGACCTGTTCGATCCGGATTTTTCCCTGTTCGGGCTGGGCTCGGTTGAGGTGGACGCCATCTTGCGCGTCTTCGTGCAGGGCGGCGGGCACATGCGCCTGGCGATGCACCAAAGCACGTGGCTCGAACGCGAATGCCCGCGCTTTATCCGCTTGCTGCGCGATTGTGGCCACCGCATCGCATGCCGCCAGACCAGCCGCGGCCTGCGCCAGCTGACCGATTCCTTCTGCATCAGCGATGAAGCCGATGTGGTGCGGCGTTTTCACAGCGACCATGCTCGCGGCGAAGCATCGTTCGGCGTGCCAGGCGCTGCCGATGTCTGCCGCGAACGGTTTGCGGGCATCTGGGAAGAGTCCACGCCGACATTGCATCCCACCACCACAGGGCTGTAATTTACCCACCCGGACGATTTACATATTGTTACAATGTGAATGTTGTTCTAGTATAAAAAAGTTACAAGTTGACATACACTTCCTATTGCGAAACAGTAAATTTGGCTATAATATCGGGTTAGGAAGGTTCTTGTCTCTCAGGCATCTATGAATTATGGAAGCTTACGAGAATGTCCTAACGAGCGATAATTACCGGTAATTATTCATCGCAATAATGCAGCTCTTTTACTCTTGAATTAATTAAGGAAAAACCATGAAAAAATCCCTGCTGATCGTCTCCCTGATGGCTGTTGCTCTGACCGCATGCAGCAAAAAAGAAGAAACCACCGTGACCCCAGCGCCAGTAGTTGACACCGCTCCTGCAGCTGTTACTCCAGCTCCAGTAGTTGAGGCAGCTCCTGCTGCTCCAGCCGCTGACGCTGCTGCTGCTGCCGCTTCGAGCGCTGCTTCGGCTGCCTCGTCGGCTGCTGACGCTGCTTCGAGCGCCGCTGCTGCTACCCCAGCTAAGTAATATCCATCGGCTTCGGCCGATCGATTGAGAACCGGCCTTCTGGCCGGTTTTTTTACGCCTGCAGAATTATCGGACCGGCGTATAAATGGCTGCGTCATATCGATCAACGCTGCATGCGTAAAAAAACCGGCTCGCGCCGGTTTTCTTTATTCAAGCACCGCTTTATTTCAGCTCGTTTGCCAGCAATCCGAGAATCTTGGCGCCGGTAGCCGATGCTTCCGGTTTGCCGTCGTTGCTTTGCACGGTGACATCGGTTGTCGATGCGCCGGCCGGCGTTTTGACTGAGATGCGGTAGCGCTGGGCTTCCTTGAGTTTATCCGAGTCGCCAAAACTGAACAGCTTGCCGAAGAAACCTTTCGTCTCTTTCGCGTCCGGATCGATGTAACGCACAAAGTAGACGCCCTGCACGCGGTCGCGGTCTTCGACAGTGAAGCCGACCCGGTCCAGCGCCAAGCCGACACGGCGCCACGCGCGGTCGAAACCTTCGTCGACTTCGACTTTATCGCCTACCAGTTTGGCGTGCAACGCCACTGGCGCGGCGCCGGCCACAGCCGCTTCGGCCGGTTTGACGTCGGTGGCGCCGGTCAGCTTGGCGACCAGTTTCGACAGGAACGCCGATTCCAGCGCCGGGTCATTCGGCCGCGAGGTCCAGGTGGTCGATTCCTTGGTGGCGCCGACCATTACCTCTTCAGCGCCGCGGTGGCTGATCCACACTTCAGTCGAACCATCCGGCAGACGCTCGAGGCGGGTACGGAACTTGTCGCGCTCGCCGGTCGAATAGGCACCGTCGAACACGCGGCCGATGGTGCGGCGGATGAAGTCTTGCGGGATCTTCGAGCGGTCTTCGTTCCACGCGGTTTCCATGATGCCGGTGCTCGGCGATTCCGACGCCAGCTCGAAGCCGCTGTCTTCCCAGAACTTCTTGATTTCTGGCCACAGTTGCTCCGGCGAGCGCTTGACGACCAGCCATTTCTGATTGCCCGAACGTTCCACGCGCACCGCATCGGTCGAGACCGGGCCGATGGTTTCCACAGCGCCGGTGGCCGGGTTGGCCATTTGCGTACCGCCCTTGTTCATGCCGGAAGCAGTGGCAATGCCGCGGCTGTCAGGCACGGCGTAACGGCCGTCTTTTTCCAGCTGGGTCAGGTCTGGCGGCACATCCAGCGGCGCGGTTTTCTTCGCGCTTTTGTAGTCGACTTTGCTTGAATCGAGGCCCAGCATGCTGCAGGCGGAAAGGCTGAAAGCGACGGTCGTGAGGACCAGGGCGCGGGTGGTTGTCTTGCGAATAGTCATGTGGTGTCGTGTAGAGTTGCAGCTTACGGCTGGGACAAAATACCGGCGTCGCGCAGGGCGTCGCGGACGGTAGCATGGAATGGTGCGGACAACGGCGCCAGCGGCAAACGCAGGCCTGCGGGCATCATGCCCATCTCGGCCAGCGCCCATTTTACCGGCACCGGATTCGGCTCGACAAACAGCTTGGCGTGCAGGTCGAGCAGGCGGTTGTTGATGGCGACCGCACCGGCGATATCGCCCGCCATGGCCGCGGCGCACAGATCGTGCATGGCGCGCGGGGCCACGTTGGCCGTCACCGAAATATTCCCGGCGCCGCCGCAGAACATCAGGGCCATCGCGGTCGGATCGTCGCCGGAATAGACGGCAAACGATGGCGGCACATTGCGCAGCAGTTCGATGCCGCGACCGATATTGCCGGTAGCATCTTTCACGCCGACGATATTCGGCACGGTCGACAGGCGCACGATGGTGTCGTTCGACATGTCGGCAACCGTGCGGCCCGGCACGTTGTACAGGATGATCGGCAGATCGACCGCTGCAGCAATGGCCGAGAAGTGGCGGAACATGCCTTCCTGGGTCGGGCGGTTGTAGTACGGCACCACCTGCAAG
Source organism: Pseudomonadota bacterium (assembly GCA_030853745.1). GTDB lineage: Bacteria > Pseudomonadota > Gammaproteobacteria > Burkholderiales > Burkholderiaceae_D > JALYUM01. The sequence continues at coordinate 130,885 of JALYUM010000002.1, forward strand.
GTTGCATCGGCGCCGGCTTCCTTGGCGAAGCGGGTCAGGCGAATGGCTTCCGCGGTGGAGTTGGCCCCGGCGCCGGCAATCACGGGAATACGGCCGGCGCAGTGCTCGACGGCCAGACGGATCAGTTCGCAGTGTTCATCGACGCTGACAGTGGCCGACTCGCCCGTGGTACCGACGATGACGATCGCATCGGTGCCCTCGGCGATGTGCCAGTCGATCAGTTTTTTCAGGCCATCCTTGTCGAGGCTGCCGTCTTCGTGCATCGGAGTGACGATTGCTACTATGCTGCCCTTAATCATATTCTTTCGATCATGCCGTTAAGTAAAAGCCTGATTGTAGCGGATAGCCCGCCCCTATGGTTCATTTGGCCCGAGATTAGGCTGGCTTTTACATGTCCAGCGGAGTGCTGGAAAGTTGAAATTGCGGAGCGATTGCGCACAAGCGCTGGATACGCGCATGGCGCCCCGACATGATTACCCCATCCTCATACGCGAGGACATGCAAACCCGCCGTGCGGGCCATGTCCAGCAACTCGCCGGGCGCCAGTAAAAACGCCGGATTCGATGGCTTGCCATAGGCCTCATTGCCGAGCGCGAAAGTTTCGTAAATCAGCATACCGCCCGGTTGCAACGCGCGCGCGAGGTGCGGTAACAATGGCCGGTGCAGGTAATTGGTAACGATCACCGCAGCGAAGCGTGCCGCGTCGAACGGCCAGACAGCGCCCTCGCCTTCGAGATCGACGCAATGCGTGACGATGCCCTCACCGGTAGCCTCGATCAAGGCGGCCGGGTCGCGGTCGACTGCCACCACAGAATGGTGCAGGCTGGTTGCCAGGCGCGCGTGGCGCCCGCGCCCGCACGCGAGGTCGAGCACTTCACCGCCTGGCGCCACCGGCAGCCAGCGCACTACCCAGGGCGAAGGTGCATCGCTTGTGTTCAGGGTGATGTGCGTCGTCATGTGTAATCCAGCCCCATCGCTTCGCGCACATCGCGCATGGTTTCCTGCGCCAGTTTGCGTGCCACATCGCAGCCGTCGGCCACGATGGCGCGCACCAGCGACGGATCGTCGAGATACTGCTGCGCACGTTCGTGCATCGGCGCCTGCTCGGCCAGCAGCTCGTCGATGACCGGCTGCTTGCATTCGATGCAGCCAATTGCCGCCGACGTGCAACCCTTGACAACCCAGTCCTTCACCGCTTCGCTGGTGTAGACCTGGTGCAGCTGCCAGACCGGGCATTTCGCCGGATCGCCGGGGTCGAGGCGGCGCACGCGCGCGGGGTCGGTCGGCATGGTGCGGATTTTTGTGGTGACCGTGTCCCGGTCTTCGCGCAGCCCGATGGCGTTGCCGTAAAGCCTGGACATCTTGCGGCCATCCAGGCCCGGCAGGTGCGCCGCCGCCGTCAGCTTCGCCCGTGGCTCGACCAGGATCAGCTTGCGGCTGCCCTCAAGGTAGCCGAACAGGCGTTCGCGGTCGATGAACGGCAGACTACCCGCATCGTTGAGCATGGCGCGCGCCTGCTCCAGCGCGTCATCCAGCCCCTCCTGCTGATACGCGGTACGCAATTCGAGGTAGCGCCTGGCACGCTTGCTGCCAAGCTTTTTGACGGCGTCCTGGGCTTTTTCCTCGAACCCCTTTTCCTTGCCGTACAGGTGATTAAAGTGACGCGCGATGTCGCGCATCATCTCGATGTGCGGCACCTGATCGTCCCCCACCGGCACTTCGCTAGCGCGGTAGATCAGCACGTCGGCAGCCTGCAGCAGCGGGTCGCCGAGCACGCCATACGTGGACAGGTCGCGGCCCGGTTGGTCCTTGCCAGTGTGCATGCGCTCGAGCCAGCCGAGCGGCGTGGCCATCGACAGCAGCAGGTGCAGCTCGGCATGTTCAGGTACGCGCGACTGGATGAAAATGGTGGCCTGGGCCGGGTCGATGCCGGCAGCCAGCCAGTCGACGACCATGTCCCAGGTGTTGTTGGCAATGATCGATGGATCGTCGTGGTGCGTGGTCAGCGCATGCCAGTCGGCGACGAAAAACAGGCACGGCTGCTGCGTCTGCATCGTGATCCAGTGTTTCAGGGCGCCGTGATAGTGGCCCAGATGCAGGGCTCCGGTGGGGCGCATGCCGGCAACGACACGGTCGGGATACATGGGCTAGCTGATCAGGTATGTCAGGGGCGTGGCGAGAATATTCAGCGCCCCGTTGGCCAGCATGATCATCGGACCCACCCAGAAATTGAGCACCTTGAAGTACAGCAGCGCCAGCACGATGAAGAAGCCGTACGGCTCGATCTGGGCGAATTTGTAGGCCAGCTTGTTGGGCAAAATGCTGGTCATGATGCGGCCGCCATCGAGCGGTGGAATGGGGATCAGGTTGAAGGCGAACATCAGCACATTGGCCAGCACGCCCGCATGCGCAACGCGGTGCGGGAAGGCTTCGTCGACCTGGAAATACGTCAGCAGAATGGCAACGATCAGCCACATCAGCGCCATGATGAAATTGGCGCCGGGACCGGCCAGCGCCACCCAGGCCATGTCACGCTTCGGATTTTTAAGGCGGTTGAAATCGATCGGCACCGGCTTGGCGTAGCCGAACACGAACCCGGTGGTCAGGTACAGCGCCGTCGGGATGATGATGGTGCCGAACAGGTCGATGTGGACCAGCGGGTTGAGGGTCATGCGGCCCGCCGCGAAGGCGGTGTTGTCGCCGAAATATTTCGCCACGTAGGCGTGGGCGGCTTCGTGCAGTGTTATCGCAAAAATAACGGGCAGCGCGTAGACTGCAATATTGCGTATCGTTTCATCCATGGCAGCGATTTTAACAGCATGGCTGCCCGTATCGGCCTTACAACGGACTTAAAGACCGAACGCGGCAGCGTTGCCACGACCTTGCCGGATCAGCACTGGCTCGGGCCCGGTCAGGTCGATCACGGTGGTGGGCTCGAGCGTGCCGGCGCCGCCGTCGATGATGAGTTCGATCTGCTTCTCGAGCCGGTCGCGCACTTCTTCCGGGTCGGACAAAATTTCTTCGTCGCCTGGCAATTGCAGCGTGGTGCCGATCAGCGGCGCGCCAAGTTCGGCCAGCAGCGCCTGCGTAATGGTGTTTTCCGGCACGCGCAAGCCAATGGTTTTACGGGACGGATGCGACAACCTGCGCGGCAGTTCGCGCGTCGCTTCCAGAATCACGGTGTAAGGACCCGGGGTAGTGGCTTTCAGCATCCGGTACTGGGTATTGTCCACGCGCGCATACAGTGCAATCTCGGACAAATCGCGGCATAGCAAAGTGAGATGGTGCTTGTCGTCGACGCCACGGATGCGGCGCAGGCGCTCAACCGCGTTCTTGTCGTCCAGTTGGCAGACCAGCGCGTACGCCGAGTCGGTCGGGATGGCGACGATGCCGCCCGCCTGGATGATCTGCACCGCCTGTTTGATCAGGCGAAGTTGCGGGTTTTCAGGGTGAATTTGAAAAAACTGGCTCATGCGACTTAGATTCCTCCAGGTGGTAATGCACGCAGCGCAGCGATGCGCTGTTCCATGGGTGGGTGCGTCGAAAACAAGGCACCCCAGCCGCCGGGTGGGGCTGAAATGCCGGACGCTGTCATATTCTGTGGCAAGGCGCCCGGCACCAGGCCCCCGAGGCGCGCCAGCGCGTTTTGCATCGGCGCAGCACTGCCCATCAGTCTGGCCGAGCCGGCATCGGCGCGGAATTCGCGCTGGCGTGAAAACCAGGCCACGATGATGGACGCCAGCAAGCCGAACAGGATTTCACAAACGAACACGGTGATCATGTAGCCGATGCCGGGGCCGCGGTCAGCATTGCCGCGCAACAGGACCTTGTCGACAAAAAAGCCCATCACGCGCGCGAGGAACACGACAAAGGTGTTCACCACGCCCTGGATCAGCGTCAATGTCACCATGTCGCCATTCGCCACGTGGGCAATTTCGTGGCCCAGCACCGCTTCGACTTCTTCGCGGTTCATGCTTTGCAGCAGGCCAGTCGAGACCGCGACCAGGGCAGAATTTTTGAACGCGCCGGTAGCAAAGGCGTTAGCTTCGCCGTCATACACCGCCACTTCCGGCATGGTGATGCCGGCGCGCTCGGACAACTTGCGCACGGTGACCAGCAGCCACTGCTCGGTGGCATTGCCGCCTTGCGTAATGACCCTGGCACCGGTCGACCATTTCGCCATCGGTTTGCTCATCAACAGCGAGATGAAGGAGCCGGTAAAACCCACCACGACGGAAAAAATCAGCAACTGGCCGATATTGATACCGCCCGCACTGACGCCGCCGCGGCCAACGCCGAGCACGTTCAGCACAATCGACAGCACCAGCACTACAGCAAGGTTGGTCGCAAGGAAAAGCCCGATGCGTTTCATGGTCGCCTGTTCGTTTAAAAAGTTGGGATTGCCTGTTAAATATGGCTGGCTGCTGAAAACTTCAAGCCCGCGTCCTGAAAACGTCATTCCCGCAAAGGCGGGAACCTATAGCACGCTGCAGACATCGCGAACCTGATGACTTCGTTGACGGGGCATGGCTCCGCGCCTGCGCGAGGATGACGTGCCAACGCGATGACGCGTCAAAACCAGTCGTGCCACACCGGTGTGACGCCAGCAGGCAATGGCGGCAGCTTGTCGAATTCCACCCGGGCTTCGCCGGGCGCATGGAAATCGGTACCGCGCGACGCCAGGAAGCCGTTGCGTCTGGCTACCTGGGCGTAGATGCCGTACTGCTCCGGCGTGTGGCTGCCGGTGACGACCTCGATGGCGGTGCCGCCCAATTGTTTGAATTCGTCGAACAGCGCCGCTTCGGCCACCGGACTGAACGGGTAGCGGCCAGGATGCGCGACGACCGGAATGCCACCCGCCGCACGAATCCAGCCCACCGCATCTTCCAGCGTGGCCCAGCGATGCGGGACATAGCCCGGCTTGCCTTCGGTAAGAAATTTGCGGAATACTTCCTTTGTGCTGGAACAAGCGCCAATAGCCACCAGGTAGCGCGCAAAGTGGGTGCGCGACATCAGGTCGGGATTGCCCACATATTCCAGCGCGCCTTCATACGCGCCGAGATAGCCGGCGGCGGCCAGTTGCGCGGCAATCTCGCGCCCGCGCGCGTCGCGGCCCGCGCGCGTGGCAGCCAGGCCGGCTTGCAATGTGGCGTTATCTTCGTCGATTTGCAGGCCGACGATGTGAACGGTCTGGTTGGCCCACGTGATGGAAATTTCCACGCCGGCGACGAAGCGCATGCCAAGTTCGGTGGCTTTTGCGCGCGCTACCTTGATGCCGCCAATTTCATCGTGGTCGGTCAGCGCCCACACGTCCACGCCGGACTGGTGCGCATATGCCGCCACGCCGGCAGGCGTCAGGACGCCGTCGGAAACGTTGGAGTGGCAGTGCAGGTCGACTTTCAGCATGAGGTTCAGGACAACAATAATGGAGTGCTCATTGTACGGCAGCGTGTCGCAGGTTCAGGGCACGCCAGCTAAAAATGTCTCGATCATGCCCGCCAGCAGGGCCGGCTGATCGTGGTGCAGCATGTGGCCGGCGTCAGGCATCATGTGCGCCGTGACATTGCGCAGGTGCGCCAGACGCCGGTCGATTTCGATGCGCGCCTGTTCTTTCGGGCCCATCCACTTCCACATATCGGTGTCGGCCGCTTCCACCCACAGCACCGGCGCCGTGATCTGGCGCCAGCAGGCCAGTATTTCCTCGGCCTGGTACAGCAGCGGGCCAGTGCGCTTGTGGAGCGGGTCGCCCAAAATTTCCCACTCACCGGCAGCATTCTGCGCCGCCCAGTGCTTCGCCAGAAAGGCTGCGCGTTCGGGGGGCAGGCGCGGGTTGGTCTTGCGCAGGCGCGCCGCGACTTCGTTCAGATCCGCGTAGCCACGCATCGCCGCCGGCTCTTTCAATTCATCGAGCCATCTGGCAAAACGACCTGGCGCCTGCTCAGGCTTCGATGCCGGCAAGCCAAATCCTTCCAGGTTGATCAGTGCGCGGACGCGGTCCGGGCGCACCCCGGCATACAGGCTGGCAAAATTGCCGCCCATGCTGTGCCCCAGCAAATTGACCGCTTCGCCAGCCGAATAATGGTCGAGCAAAACTTCCAGGTCGGCCAGATAGTCCGGGAACCAGTAAGTGTCGCCATGGATGCGCTCGGTAAGGCCGAAACCGCGCCAGTCGGGGGCGATCACGTGCAGGTCACCCTTCAGGCAATCGACGACAAACTGGAACGATGCGCCGACATCCATCCAGCCATGCACCATGAACAATGTTGGCGCGCCTTCGCGGCCCCAGTGGCGCACGTGGGTGCGCAGGCCGCGGATGGTGAGGAACTCGGAACGGGACGGCGTCATGCTGAACTCCAGAAAAAAAGAACGACCGTGCAATTATACGGCAAGTGTTGATTTTAACCAGACCAGCCCCATCTCTCCCCGAGGCGTAAAATGGCGCCACCCCTTCCCTGTTGTTTATCACCACCTATACGAGCACACCATGGCCATCTACCAGCTGGGCGAACACGCACCAATCATTGCCGCATCGGCGTATGTGGCCGATTCCGCCAGCCTGATCGGCAAAGTCACGCTGGAAGATAACGTTTCGGTGTGGGACGGCGTGACGATTCGCGGCGATAACGAGCGCATTACCATCGGCGCCAACAGCAATGTCCAGGAGGGGACGGTGATGCATACCGACCTCGGCTATCCGATGACGATCGGCCAGGGCGTAACGATTGGTCACCAGGCAATGCTGCATGGCTGCACCGTCGGTGATGGCGCGCTGATCGGCATCCAGGCCGTGATATTGAATGGCGCGAAGATCGGCAAGGGCTGCCTGGTGGGCGCCGGTGCGCTGGTCACGGAAGGCAAGGAATTTCCCGATCACTCATTGATCATCGGCAGCCCGGCCAAAGCCGTCCGCCAGCTGACCGAAGAAGACATCAAACGTCTCGAAGGCAATGCCGCCAGCTATGTTGCGCGCGGCGCGCTGTTCAAGGCTCAACTTAAAAAAATAGGATAAAAACCATGTCAAACGACACGCATGAAAGCATCACGCTGAGCCCGGTCAGCACCGACACGCTGCAGAAATTTATTTTCGATAACGCCGCCGTGCGGGGCGAACTGGTGGAAATTTCCGACACGTGGCGCGAGATCCAGAACCGCCATAACTACCCGCCAGCGGTCCGTACCGTGCTGGGCGAAATGGTGGCGGCTGCCGCCCTGCTGTCGGCCAACCTGAAATTCAATGGCGCCATCATCATGCAGATTCATGGCGATGGCCCGGTGCGCCTGATGGTTGTCGAATGCGATGCCAACCTGAAAATGCGCGCCACTGCGAAACTGGCCGACGATATCGTCATCGATGACAACGCAACATTGATCGATCTGTTGAACCAGAATGGCAAGGGCCGCTTTGTCATCACGCTCGACCCGCAGGACAAAATGCCGGGCCAGCAACCGTACCAGGGCATCGTGCCGCTCGATGGCGAAAACATGGCGACAGTCATCGAAAACTACATGCTGCGTTCGGAGCAGATGGACACGCGCCTGTGGCTAGCCGCGAACGACGGCATTTCGCGCGGCTTGCTGTTGCAAAAATTGCCACGCCACAGTGGCAAGGAAGACCAGCTGGAGCAGGCCAGTGAAGAAGACGATCTGGAAACATGGAACCGCGCCGTCATGCTGGCATCGACGCTGAAGCAGGAAGAATTGCTGAGTACCGACATCAATACGCTGATGCAACGCCTGTTCTGGGAAGAAACCATCCGCGTGTTCGACCCGGCGCACCCGGCGTTCCACTGCAGCTGCACGCGTGAAAAAGTCGGCAATATGCTGAAGATGCTGGGCGAAGCCGAAGTGCAGGATGCGCTGACCGACCTGGGCCACCTTGGCATCAACTGCGATTTCTGCGGTAAGCATTACGACTTCGACAAAGTCGACTGCGCACAATTGTTTGCGGTGGAGGCGCCGGTGGCCACCTTGCTGCCGGCCAGCGAGAGCAAGCACTGACTTTCCCCTGCCGAATCAGCCCCGCCGCGTGCGGGGCTTTTTTTGACCGACGCTTTGAAGGCTGACTGATGCGCGACACGCCCCGCTCTGCATTTCCACACTTTACTGCGCTGCCCACCCGGTGGATGGACAACGACGTGTACGGTCACGTCAACAATGTCGTCTATTACAGCTACTTCGACACAGCTGTGAACGCGTTTTTGATTGGCCGCGGTGTACTGGACATTCACCATGGGGACATCGTCGGCTTTGTCGTCGACAGCGGCTGCAGCTATTTCCAGTCGCTGTCCTTTCCGGATGTGGTTCACGCCGGCATCCGCGTCAGCAAACTCGGCACCTCCAGCGTGCGTTACGAGATTGGCCTGTATCGCAACGATGACGCATTGCCGTCGGCAGCTGGTCACTTCGTCCACGTGTATGTCGACCGACGCAGCAGGCAACCGGTGCCCATTCCCATGCCGACACGGCTGGTCCTGGAGACCTTGTTGTAGATTGTGAATTTGCCGCTTTTATCCTGTTTTTTTTAATTTCAGAGCATGAATGTGGCTCACCACCAACATCATGGCGTTTACGCACAAGATAGATTACTGATTTTGCCGAATCACATGTACTATTGCCGGATTCCAACCAAATCCAACAATGACCATGTCACGTACACTCAAAATTGGCACCCGGCTTGCCATCGCTTTTGGCGCGCTTGTTGTTCTGACCCTGGCATTGACAGGCTTTGCCATCTACCGCATGGGCGAGGCGTCGTCCGTGGTAGATGCGGAGCGCCAGATCCGCACGACGCAGCTCGCTCCCCTGTACGAATTGCGCGAAGCGCTGGACCAGACCGGTATCGCTGCGCGCAATGCGTATATCTACGAAGCCAAGGCGGACGCCGAACGCGAGCTGAATGTGCTCGACCAGCAAGCCAGCGTTTACATGAACCGTCTCGGCAAACTGACGCCGGTCCTGGCCGGGGCGCAGGATTTCGACATTGCCAATCGCAGCCTGCAGGAAATGTCGGGCGCCCTGCAAAAGCCGCGTCAATTCCGCAATGCCGGCCAGATGCAAGAATTCGGCAAGTTTCTGGTCGAAGACTGCAGCCCGCTGCGCCGCCGCATCGTGGCGGAACTCGACACGGTGATCAACCGCATCGAGCGCCAGCTCACGGAGGCCAGCAAACAGGTGGATGTGGTCAGCGCCACCTCGCGCACGTTGATGTATGCGATTGCGGCGTTTGCGGTTCTGCTCGGCTCCATGCTGGGCTACCAGGTCACCCGCAGCATCGTCAAACCACTCGAAGAAGCCTCGCAATTTGCCGAAGCAGTGGCGACCGGTGACCTGACGGCGGCGCTGCCTGCCGCATCGCAGGATGAAATTGGCGCAGTCATGGTTTCGCTGGGCAATATGCGTGAAGGCCTGGTTGCGATCGTCGGCGGCGTGCGCTCCGGCACCGAAGAAATTTCGCACACCAGCCAGGAAATTGCCAGCGGCAACCAGGATTTATCGGCCCGTACCGAATCGCAAGCCAGTTCGCTGCAGCAGACGGTGGCGACGATGGTCCTGCTGACCGACGCCGTCGGCCGCAACGCCATCGATGCCAAGGAAGCCAACACGCTGGCCGCAGAAGCGTCGGTGATTGCCGGCCGCGGTGGCGACATCGTGGGCCGCGTCACCCATACCATGGGCGAAATCAACCAGGCATCGGCCCGTATCGTGGACGTCATCGGCGTGATCGACAGCATCGCTTTCCAGACGAATATCCTGGCGCTGAACGCTGCGGTGGAAGCTGCCCGGGCCGGCGAACAGGGCCGCGGCTTTGCGGTGGTGGCGTCTGAAGTGCGCAACCTGGCGCAACGCTGCGCCACGGCCGCCCGTGAAGTCAAGGCGCTGATCAACACCTCGGTGGGCAAGATCAACGACGGCAGCGCGCTGGTCGATCAGTCGGGCAAGACGATGGAAGAGCTGGTGCTGAGCGTGTCGGGTGTCAGCGCGCTGATCCAGCGCATCTCCCGGGCCAGCGAAACGCAGGCCGTCAGCGTTAACGAAATCAACCAGGCCGTGCGCCAGATCGACGACCTGACGCAGCAAAACGCGGCGCTGGTCGAGCAGGCTGCTGCGGCAGCCGAATCGATGCATCAGCGGGCGCAGCAGCTATCGGGCCAGGTGGAAGTTTTCCGGGTCGCTGCTTAAACTTCAACCCGGGGTCAGGTCTGCCTTTACGACACAGCCTCAACTGTATCACCAGCGGTAATCCCTCTTTAAAAGCGATGGCAAGCCAGGAAACCAGCAGGATTGTAGAGCTCGTGTCGGAATGGCAGATCTGACCCCGGGTTAGCGGGTCAGAATCGATGCATCAGCGGGAGTAACAGTTATCGGGCCAGGTGGAAGTGTTCCGGGTCGCTGCTAAAACTTCAACCCGGGGTCAGGTCTGCCTTTACGACACAGCCTCAACTGCATCGCCAGCGGTAATCCCTCTTTAAAAGCAATGGCACAAGCCAGGAAGCCAGCGGGATTGTAGAGCTCGTGTACGATTGGCAGACCTGACCCCGGGTTACGGTTTTGGCTTTTTTTCGCCCAGTTTGACCGGTGGCGGGGGTGGCAGCGGTGTCATCAGCACCTTGGGTTGCTCGTCCTTGCGCAGTACCTGCACAAAGATTTCGTTCGATTTGATCATGCCGAGCTCGTACCGCGCGCGTTCTTCGACGGCGCCGGTGCCCTCTTTCAAATCGTGTACCTCGGAATCGAGCTTGTCGTTCCGCGCCTTCATGTCGGTGGTTTTTTTGCGGATGTTGTCGAGTTGGGACTGCAGGTCGGACACGCGTAGCCAGCCCTTCTCCCCTATCCACAGCGGATATTGAATCATCAGCAGCAAGGCTGCAAGGGCGAGCGTGATCAGGCGCATGCGGGCATTCGGTCAAGACGGAAACGGCCTGCATCCATGACGGAGGCAAGCCGGGCTGTACTACGTTAAAACAGGATTACTTCAAGTTGTAAAACGCGTCGCGGCCAGGGTAGCTGGCGATGTCGCCCAGGTCTTCCTCGATACGCAGCAACTGGTTGTACTTGGCCATGCGGTCCGAACGCGACATCGAGCCGGTCTTGATCTGCAGCGCGTTCATACCCACCGCGATATCGGCAATCGTCGAATCTTCGGTTTCGCCCGAACGGTGCGAAATGACTGCCGTGTAGCCAGCGCGTTTCGCCATTTCGATGGCGGCGAACGTTTCGGTCAGCGTGCCGATCTGGTTGATCTTGATGAGGATCGAGTTGGCGATGCCCTTCTGGATGCCCTCTTTCAAAATCTTGGTGTTGGTGACATACAAATCGTCGCCAACCAGTTGCACCTTCTTGCCCAGCGCAGCCGTCAGGATTGCCCAGCCGTCCCAGTCGCCTTCGGCCATCGCGTCTTCGATCGAGATGATCGGGTAGCGGTCGCACCAGGTGGCCAGCAGGTTGGTGAACTGCTCGGCAGTCAGGCTCATGCCCTCGCCGCCCAGTTCGTATTTGCCGTCCTTGTAGAATTCGCTGGCGGCGCAATCGAGGCCGATGGCGATTTGCGTGCCCGCTTCGTAGCCGGCTTCTTCGATGGCCTGCATGATCAGCTTGATGGCTTCTTCATGGCTCGACACGTTTGGCGCAAAACCGCCTTCGTCGCCGACCGAGGTGGCCAGGCCCTTCGCATGCAAAATCTTTTTCAGCGTGTGGAACACTTCGGCGCCGTAACGCACGGCTTCCTTGAAGCTCGGTGCACCGACCGGGATGATCATGAATTCCTGGATGTCCAGGTTGTTGTCGGCGTGGGCGCCGCCGTTGATGACGTTCATCATCGGCACTGGCATCTGCATCGCGCCCGAGCCGCCGAAGTAACGGTACAAAGGCAGGCCGGCTTCTTCGGCGGCAGCCTTGGCCACAGCCATCGAGACGGCCAGAATGGCGTTGGCGCCGAGACGCGATTTGTTTTCGGTGCCGTCGAGGTCGATCAGGGTGCGGTCGAGGAACGCCTGTTCATTCGCGTCCAGACCCATGATCGCTTCGGAGATTTCGGTGTTGATATTTTCGCAGGCTTGCAGCACGCCCTTGCCGGAATAACGTTTTGGGTCGCCATCGCGCAGCTCCATGGCTTCGCGCGAACCGGTCGATGCGCCCGACGGCACGGACGCACGGCCCATCACGCCGGACTCCAGCAGGACGTCGCATTCGACGGTAGGATTGCCGCGCGAATCAAGAATTTCGCGGCCGATAATGTCTACGATAGCACTCATGTTTTAGTCTCCGGATCAATAAAAAAGCTTGTATCGCAAATGCGCCGCGGCTCCTCGCAGGAAGGGACGCGGCACGCTGACGGGTTATCTACACTGGCTCACACCGCATACGGTTCGATGACCGCTTCCGGATCGAAAGCAGGATTGGTACCGGCCGCCTGGTGCGTCAATGCTGCCTTGATGAAAGCGATGAACAGCGGGTGGCCCGCACGTGGCGTCGATTTGAATTCCGGGTGGTACTGCACACCCACGTACCACGGGTGCGCACTGGCCGGCAATTCCATGATTTCACACAGATTTTCGTTGGGCGTACGTGCCGACACGACCAGGCCGGCATCTTCCACACGCTGCAAATAATGGTTGTTCGCTTCGTAGCGGTGACGATGGCGCTCGGTGACGACGCTGCCGTAAATTTCTGCGGCCAGCGTGCCTGGATTGACGGCACAGGTTTGCGCACCCAGGCGCATGGTGCCGCCCAAATCGGAATTTTCATCGCGGCGCTCGACCTTGCCGTCGTGGTTTTGCCATTCATTGATCAGGGCCACGACCGGCTGGTCGGTGTCCGGATCGAACTCAGTCGAATTCGCATTCGGCATACCGGCCATGTGGCGCGCGTATTCGATCAGCGCCACCTGCATGCCGAGGCAGATGCCAAGGTACGGGATCTTGTTTTCGCGGGCGTAACGCGCCGCCATGATCTTGCCTTCCACGCCGCGCTTGCCGAAGCCGCCCGGCACCAGAATGGCGTCGTACTTGCCCAGATTGGCGCAACCCGTGGCTTCGATTTCTTCCGAGTCGATGTACTCGATGTTGACGCGGCTTTCGGTATGGATGCCGGCGTGGCGCAGCGCCTCGGTGAGCGACTTGTACGATTCGATCAGCTCGACATATTTGCCGACCATGCCGATAGTGACTTCGTGCTGCGGGTTTTCCAGCGTGTGAATCAGCTTGGTCCACATCGACAGATCGGCCGGCGGCG